>DGFH01000266.1:9015-29898 GCA_002391565.1 Anaerolineales bacterium UBA3905 | reverse complement strand
TGTCAACCTAGAAATCAGTAGTTCCCCACAAACGGCAGATGCAACTTATCTAGCCAGGCATAATCGATCGTCGCCACCTCAACCTGATTTTCTACACGATTGTGATGATGAAGGAGCAGGACACCGCCAGGATTTTGCTTAACATAACCGGTGAGGTCGAGGTGCAGCGTCACCGCCGCGCCTGCATGTGCTGACAACGGCGCCGCACCCGGCGCCGACGTAGTCAATGCCGGATGCGCCAGATCGAAATGACGTGGCGGCGTCTGATCGATTGCATTTTCCGGCGCCATCCCCAATGCAACATGATAGCTCGTCACGGTGTAAGAGATGGTCGTTCTTGCCGGCGAGAGCCCAAGGTCTGCTGCCCGCACCGCCAGCGTCATGACGCGACTTTGGAATGGTCGTGTATCGGCGCTGGCAGGGGCGACGCCATTCAGCGGCCTTTGCACAATGCGCCGACCGGAGCGCAGGTCTTCGAGCACGCTGACAAACGTGTCGCCAAGAAATTGCGTGACGCTGTAGCCCTCCCGGCTGCTGTTGAAGAGGCGATAATCGGCGGCGCCATCCCCTGTCACATCGATCATCACATCGAAGCGCACTTGATTCGGCGACGACCACGCGGCATGGGTGGCAATGCCAAAGACGAGCACGGCGTCCTGCGCCCCAACTTGCGCAAAATCGGTGGCGACGCCCACATGGCTGAGGTCAGCAGCGTCGTAGCGATCTGGCGCAGTGGGGTCAAGGCTGGGCGGGCGCGTATTGGGGCTTTGCAGAGCCAGTTGCAGCACGCTGACCAGCGCCACGCTGTCGGTGGGCGGCGCGCTGCCTGTGAGCGCCGCGCCCGTCAGCGTGATCGCTGCTGTTGTGTTTGCAGCGAATTCGACGCGCGCAGGCGTTGCGTTGAGCGCAGCCACCGGACGCGGTGCAGCGTAGACCGGCACATGCAGAATCGGCGTCTGCGCCACAAGCTGACCGCGCACCGTCAGCGCTGTTGTTCCCTGCAGGCTGACCGGTCGATAGGTTAATTCGACATAAAGTCCATTGCTTGCCAACAATAGCTCGTGCGCGGGCAGCAGGGACAACGTCCCCACCAGGGGCAAAGTCAACGGCTCGTCGCCGGCATAGAGGACATAGGCGTGATCGCCGCCTGCGCCGGGTTGTCCGACGCCAATGGTGATGCTGAGCACATCGGCGGGCGCCACGTCAGTGAGTGTCAGTGAGTAGTTCAATGCGCGTGTGGTGGGTTCATAGCCAAAGATGGCGCTGCCTGTCTCCCCGTGTGCGCTGGACAAAAACGCCAGCCAGCCAGCATTCTCTTGCCAGAGCAAGACGTGACCGCTTTCTTCGTCGAACCAGGGGCGCCCCGACGCAATCACCTCGGTGGGAGCAGGGGGAATGGCGCGCCCGATGGCCGCAGCGTTGGCGCTCAGGATGACCGGAACATCCACCATGCCGTTGGCTGGGAGCGTTGCTTGCGTCACCGGCAATGTGATGGTCACCCCCGGCATGTCGGTGATGGCGACGTAACTCAAGCGATAGGTCTGCGGCTGCGTGCTCTGGGCGGCAATGCGCAGGGACTGCACGGCGCTATAGGTGGTGAGGACTTCGGGCATGCCAAAGCCGAGCGACACCCGACCCGGCGCCGAGGCGGCATAGGCGACCGTTTGAGCGCGCGCAGCTGCAGGCAGGTCGATCCGTCCGGCGCCAGTGCGGCTGGGTGGATAGAGGGTGGAAGTGAGCGGCAGTCCGCTGCGCACCAGCGGATAGGCCGTGTTCATTGCCAGCGCCTTGATCTCCTCGACGCTCCAGGTGGGGTGAAGCTGGCGCAGCAACGCCAGCGCGCCGGCGATGTGTGGCGACGCCATCGACGTGCCCGATAATGCCACCATTCCCGTGCCTGTGCGGTTAGCCGTCGAAACAATGCCGACGCCTGGGGCTGCCAGGTCAGGTTTGGGGAAGGCGTCGCCCACACGCGGCCCGCGCGAAGAGAATGTCGCCATTGTATCGACGCGTTGCTCTTCGCCTTCCCATTGCAGGCTGCCATGTTGCGTGGCCGCCACACTGATCACGCGGTCGGCATTGGAGGGACTGCCCACGACGAAGCGGCCATCGTAGGAGTTGCCCGCCGACGCCACGACGATGACGCCCACTGCCGCTGCATGGTTAGCGGCGATCGTTGTGGCATCGTCCAGTTCGCCCAGAGGCGAGCCAAGCGACATGTTGATCACATCAACGTGGTCGCTGAAGTCTCCGTCGCCGTCGGGATCGACCGCCCATTCGATCGCCTGGTCAACGACATCGGAGGCGCCGGAGCAACCAAAGACCTTGAGCGCCACGATCTCCGCCAGTGGCGCGACGCCGGGGCCGATGCGGAGGCTGCTAAAGTCGGTGGTGGCGTCCCACGGGCCGGCGTAGGGTTGCAGCGCAGCAGTCATGCCATAGCCAGCGGCGATGCCGGCCACATGGGCGCCGTGCCCGTAGCAATCCATCGGGTCGGGGTCTGGCGCCGGGATAGGGTTGTATGTGGGGCTGCCCACCGCAGCGTTGTAAGCGTCCCCCACAAAGTCGTAGCCTGCCACAACTTTGGCGCTGGGAAAGCCGGGCACATCGCCGATGCGCGTTACGTCGTTTTGCGCGTAGCCGGTGGCAGGGCCGCCCAGGTCGGCATGCAGGTAATCAACCCCTGTGTCGATCACGGCAATGCGGACGCCCTCGCCGCGCACCGGCAGCGCAGCGCCCAGCCCCTGCCAGAGTGACTGGGCGCCGAGAAAGGGTACACTCGTGGCCCTGTCTGGCGTCTTGGCGACGATGCGGTGGGTTGCTCTGACGCCGGGCAGTGTCGCCAGCCCCGCCACCTGCTCCGGCGTTGCCAGCACGGCGATGCCATTGTAGACGCGCTGCGTGCGATAGAGCATCGTTGCGCCGCTGCGCGTCACGTCGTCGAGCAGGCGTCGTTGCGTCTGCTCCAGATCGGCCAGATAGTGCTGCGTCGCAAGCGTCGCGCTGGCGGCGCTGACCCCTGCGTTTTGCTGGGCAATGAAGAAGGCGGCAGCAGGCGGCGCTTCCAGTTCAAGGATGTAGGCCGCCGGCGAGGCAGCGGCTTGCGCCGCCACCCGTTGCGGCGCCCAGCACGCGCCAGCCACTCCCACCAACCATACCAATAGTGTGCATTGCAGGCGTACCAACATGGATGAATCGACCTGTGTCATGGAATGCAAACTGCCGTCTGACGAGTGACGACTGAAAGGTTCATGTATTATCTGTTCCGCATCTTATCATAGTACAATCATCACCACACAGACCACAGATCAGACAGGTCAGCTTCCGTGACGACTTTGATGGATTGTTGCCGACGTCAGCCGTCGCTTGTAATATTGACTGTTGCCATACTGTTGATCGCTCAGCAGTCGATGTTGCACGCGCAGGACAACGAACCGATCCCAGTTTATGTCCTCCAGGGCGACGGCGTCGCAACACCATTGGCCGGACGTTATATCGACAGCGTCGGCGTTGTCACCGGCGTCGGGCCGGCAGGTTTTTATTTGCAAGACCCGGCTGGCGATCACCGCGATGAGACCAGCGATGGCGTTTACGTGTATACGCGCACGCGCCCGACAGTGCAGGTTGGCGACTGCGTGGCGGTGCGCGGCGCACTGATCGACGAGTTCTATGAGAAGACTGAACTCTCGCGCGTCAAAGCAATCGAGCCGTCCCCGCTCTGCCGCACCACAACGCCAGCGCCGGTGACGTTGCCGACGTTCCGCTATGATATGTCGCCCACCGCTCGTTATGAAGCGTTGGAAGGAATGCGCGTCAGCTTACCGCGTCTGGAAGGCGTGGTGCACGGTCCTACCAAACGCTATGCCAGCGGCGAAGCCGAATTTGCGCTGGCGCCGACAGCCGTGCAGCCTTATCTGAGCGATGGTCGTATCTTTTTCGATGAAAGCCTGGAACAGGCGCAGTTGCTTTATGTGAGCGGAGTGCTGGGTGTGGCGACGCCCGATCTCGATCATGGCGACTATGTGCGCATCACTGGCGCAGCGGGGGCGCCCTTACAGGCAATCATCGACTACAACTTTGGCAAATATCAGCTGCTGCTGCTCCCTGGCAGCGAGATCGTGGCAGGCGGGGCGGCGACGCCTGAACCAGTGATGGCGGCCTCGGCGGGGCCGCAGGATTTCACCCTCTGTTCGTATAACCTGTTGGCGTTGGGGCGCGGGTCCGAACAGCATCCCGATCCGGCGGACTATGACCGTGAACTGCATCGCCGCGCCCGACTGATTGCCGACGGGTTGGCGGGCTGTACGATCATCGGCCTGCAGGAGGCCGGTCAGCCCGAGGACGCCGAACAACTGGCGACATTGCTCACCACTGAATTGGGACTGCCCTACACGGCGACGGCGCTGCCTAGCCCGCAGAGCAGTAACCCTGAGTTCCCCCTGACGAACGCATTGTTGACGCGCTCCGATCGTGTGCAGGTGCTGGCGGCGCAAAGCCGCCAGGCGTGTACGCCTGACGATTACGGCGTCGCCGATCCCGGCGTCTGCACCATCGGCGCGTACCCACTGTTCGACCGCCCGCCGCTGGTCGTCGATCTACAGGTGGCTGGCGATTGGGGCGCGCCCTTTCCGCTCACCGTCATCGTCAATCACTTCAAGAGTAAGGCTGGCGACGAAGCCGTGAACGCACCACGCCGCAAGGCCCAGGCGCAGGCTGTCGCCGCCGAGGTGCAACGGCGCCTGGATGCAGACGCCAATGCGGCCGTCGTCGTGATCGGTGATCTCAACGACTATTTCGGCAGCGAAACGGTGCAGACGCTGCAGGAGACGCCTGAACCCGATCTGGTGCATCTCTACAATCGCCTGCCGCCGCTGCAACGCTATACCTACATTTACAACGGCGCCAGCCAGGTGCTCGATCACATGTTGGCTACTCCGGCAGTGGCAGCGCGGGTGGGTGAGGTGCGCCCACTGCGGTTGAGCGCGGATTATGCGGCGCCAGCCAACCCTGACGCTGCAACGATTCTCCACGCCAGCGACCATGACCCTGTGCTGGCGCGCGTCTGGCCCGGCGGCGTCGGCTGGATTGCCGGCAATGTGCGCTACCCTGGTGTGGATGCAACGCTGATTACGGCGGCGGGCAGCCCTGTTGCCACCGCCGCGTCGGATGCGCGCGGCGACCTGCGCTTCTGGAATGTAACGCCGGGTGATTACCGTGTGTTGCTGTCGCCGGCGCCGTATCTGTCGCTGGCGGTCGACGATGTTGCGATAACCGTCGTTTCAGGGGAAAATCGGTTTACAGTGACTGCACACCATGTTGCCAGCCAAACGGGCGCCGCCCTTGCACAATGGATGGCGTCGCCAACTGCGCGCCAGTAGGCGTGATTTGTTGTGATGAATCTCGGAGCAAGTCTATGAAGCATGTCTACCTGACCTGGAGCGAGTTGGAGGAGCTGGTCAGCCAGTTGATCTTCAAGCTCAATACGCCCTATGACGCCATCCTTTCGATCACGCGCGGCGGCATTATTCCTGGCGGTATGATCGCCGAGGCGCTGAAAATGAAGGAAGTGCTGACTGCCGCCGTGCTCTTTCCCGAAAACCCGAGCCAGCGCACGACGTTGAGCTGGCCGCGCTTCGTGCAGTTCCCCTCCGATGATCGCCTGCGCGACCGCAAGATTCTGGTTGTGGACAATCTGTGGTATCGCGGACGCACGGCGATGGCTGTCAAAGGCCGCATCGAAATTGCGGGCGGCTACCCAGAGATCGCCGTGCTGCACTGGAAGAAAGAAAGCAGTATTTTCACGGAAGACGAGCCGGATTTCTATGTCCAGGTGACGGAAGACTTCATCCACTACCCCTGGCAGCGCATTGACGACTCCGACTATCGTGTGCGCGCCGAACCAGTCTATTCTTGACGCCTGTCGAAGGAGTCGTTCCATGTCTACAGATTTGACCGCGTCGGCGCCTGCCGCCGAACGGATCGGCCCGATTCTGGCGCGGCTACACGCCGAATATCCCGACGCCTGCTGTGCGCTTGACCATCGCAACGCACTTGAACTCCTGGTCGCCACAATCCTGTCGGCGCAGTGCACGGACGAGCGCGTCAACAAGGTGACGCCAGCGCTCTTCGCGCGCTACCCGGATGCGCGCGCCTTCGCCGAGGCTGACCGCGCCGAACTGGAGGAGATGATCCATTCCACCGGCTTCTATCGGAACAAAGCGAAGAATATCCAGGAGGCGTGCGCGCGCATCGTCGAGGTTTATGACGGACAGGTGCCGGACAAGATGGATGATTTGCTCACCCTTGCGGGTGTGGCGCGCAAGACTGCCAATGTTGTCCTCGGCACAGCCTATCACATCGCGGATGGCATCGTCGTCGATACGCACGTCAAACGGCTGGCGCAACGCCTGGGCTTGAGCACCCAAACCGACCCGGACAAAATCGAGCGTGATCTTCAGGCAATCACGCCGCGCGAAGAGTGGATCGACCTGTCTCATCTGCTGATCTTTCACGGGCGCCGCGTCTGCGAGGCGCGCAAACCCAACTGTCCGGCCTGTGTGATCCGCCAACTTTGTCCATCTGCGCAAGTATAGGCGCAGCAGGAGTCGGCATGTCACGGCAGAAGCTGACGTTGGCGGGTCTGGGGCTACTGACGCTGGGTGCGCTCGCTTTCCTGAGCTGGGCGGCGCTGCGCCCGGTGACTTCTTCTGTGGCAGAAGTCACGCCGCCGCCTGCTGCGAGCACTCAACCATCCACCTTGCCCGCTGCGACGATGACTGATAGCATCATCGCCACTGATTTACTCACGATGACCTTGCCAGAAGGTTGGCAATGGACGACGCAGCCTTGGGGTGACTGGCAGTCAGGTGGGAATCCGCAGATCGCGCCGCTGGCGCTTGCCTGGCCCATTGGCAGCAGCTTCGAAGAAAGTGCGACCCGCTTCAGCATCGCCGCCATGCCGCGCTATGCTTTATCGCTAGAACAGTACATGCTCGATGTCGCGGGCGCCTTATCTGACACAACAGGAGTTGCTGCGGTGAATGCACGCTTGGTCACTGATCTGCGCTCCGATGGCCTGCCAACCGCACTCATCCGCTATGTCACGCAATCGCCTGCTGGCGAAATGATCGGCTACCAGGCTGCCACCTTCGATGACACTGGCACAAAGTTGTTGATTGCCACATTGGTGCATCAACCCGATCTGCCGGATGGCGAACGTTTATTCCGCACCCTGGTCAGTTCGCTGCACTTGCCAACCAGTGACGCTACTGGAGAATAAATCCTATGCCTGCACCCGTACCACCTGGCTTTACACGCGGTCCGATCATGTTCATGGGGCCGTTGACTGGCCCACAATTCTTTGCGCGTATGATGCAGAGTTTCTGGGATGAAGCGGGCGGCTACGGCGCGCGCATCCTGATCGTGCCGACGGCGGACTCCGACGTCGCAGCGGCTGAGCGTTATCGTCGCTGGCTTGTAGAGGCAGAGGTTGATTGGGTTGATCTGCTGGCCGTCGCATCGCGTCGCGACGCACACGCCCCTGTTTGGGTCGAACAGGTCGAAAACGCCACCGGCATTTTGATCACCGACGGCAACCCGCTGCGCTTTGTGGGAATGTTGGGCGGCACACCCGTCGCCCAGGCAATCCGCCGCGCCAACGCACGCGGGCGTGTGGTCGCCGGCATCGGGCACGGAGGCGCCGTTCTCAGTCAGCATATGATTGTGACAGCCGATCAACCCGGCGGCAGTAGTCCGACGCCGTCGCTGATTCGCTTTGCGCCCGGGCTGGGCATCGTCAACCGTCTCACTGTGGACAGCGACAACCAGGCAGGCACAAACTTGCGCACCCATTTACCCCGTCTGTTGACCGCCGTGGCTTATAATCCATTTCTGATCGGCGTGGCGCTCGACCCAGACACAGGCGTTGTGCTATATGCCAACAGTACGCTGGAGGTGTTTGGAGAGGGCAGCGCACTGATCGTGGACGGTGTGCACATCGAAGAGTGCGATCTGTACGCTACTCCGCCCGACCAACCGTTTCGTATCACCGGCGTCGAAATTCACACCCTGATGCACGGTGACACTTTCAACCTGGACGAACACTCTGCGAAACGCCCGCCGGAGAGTGATATTCCGCAAGCGGGCTATGAGCGGTACAGTTCCTTTTAGTTCACCATTCGGTGATCCATTCCTCCTGTTCACCCACAACCTTGAATGCGCGGCGACCATCGCCCTGGGCAGCGCCAGGGCCGGGCAGCGCCCGTTGCGGCGTCGTGTGTTGGTATGCTGGCGCCTGCGGCGGTACATAATGATCTGTGTAGCCAGCATAGGGCGCACCTGCTGGGGCTGCCGGTGGTGCAAAGACGATCACCGGCGCCTGGGCTGGCATAGCGCCATAGGCGGGCTGGCCGCGCCCCCGTGGCGTGGGATAGGCTTCGCTGAATTCCTCTTCGGCGTCATCCTCGAACTCCGCTTCACGCCGCCGCCCGGCTGCCACCATGAGCAGCGCTGCCGGAATGCCCGCCAGTACGCCGAACAGTACGCCTACCGCCATGCCTACCGCATCGGCGCTTAGCCGCTGACCGACGACGAACGCAAAGACCCCCACCATCACGATTGCCACCAATCCCCAGAATCTCATCCGTAGCTCTCCTCATCTTAGCTTCTGGCTAATGCACCAGGATGTCACCAAACGATTATGCTGCAGCCGCACCGTGTATCAACGTCTGCAATCGACCGCCCCCTGCCTCAGCGCGTGTGGCAACCGGGGGCGGCGACGGGTTGCCGGACCAACGCCGCCGCCCCTGGCTGCCTTCCCGCAGCATCACACAAACGCGCTCCAAATCTTCAGGACCGAGCCAGGCAGCCTGGAAGCGCACGCTTTCTCCTCTGGCGACCAGGAGAAAATCACCCTTGCCTTCCAGTTTTTCGGCGCCGCTGTCGGTAATGCCGCTGGCGTAGCGCGCCTCATCCCGGCTCGCTACGGCGCCAACCAGACGGACGGGGAAGTTGGCCTTCATGGCGCCGCCCAGCACTTCGGCTGTTGGCTTTTGCGTACAGGCGACCAGGTGAATGCCGGCTTCGCGTCCACGCTGGCTAAGGCGCGTCAGCAGAGTCTCCACCGTGGCGCCGCCAGTCATGAGCAAATCCGCCAGTTCATCAATGCCCACCACCAACGCTGGCCGGTTGTAACCTTCACGGTCTCGGCGCTCCATCTCTTCCACCAGCCAGCGCAGTCGGTCGGTCGCCTCTGCAACCGTGCTGGCGACGGCGCCCAACGTGTGCGGCAGCCGCCCCAGCGGGCCAAACCCACGCCCTTTCGGGTCAATCAAGACGAGTTGCACCTGACTCTGGCGGTTGTACATTGCCAGTGACGCCAGCAATGCCCGCGCCAGCGCAGTCTTGCCGGAGCCTGTCGTGCCCACGACCAGCACATGAGCGACGTTGGGGGCAGGCAGCCGCAGCAGCAACGGCGTACCATCCTGCTCCAACCCCAACGTCGCCGTGAGCGGTGGCGGCGCGCCGATGCTATCGCAAAGGGGCAACAATCGCACCGGCGCCGGTTGGGTGCGCGGCACCTCTACCTGGATCGCCGCTCCTTCGCGGTAGACGCGCGCTTCACGGCGGTCAAGTTCCATCGCGATCTCATCCGCCAGCGCCGTAATCTTATTGACGCGTGTCGAACCATCGGCTACCAGACGGAAGCGGATGAAGCGTGGCGTCACCGTGCCTCCCTCGACGCGCGCCTGCACTCGATGGCGCGCTAGAACGGCTTCGATGCGATCTGCCTGCATATCTAGAATGCGGCTACGATTTCCCATCATCTTGCTATGCCTGCCCGATTAGAACAAATGTTCCTGGCGACAAGCATATAGCACAATTGTTCTGTTGTCAAGCATGATTTTTTTGCGGGTCTATTTCATATTGGGAGGCGGGATTTGTTGGGTAGGTCATCGCCTCCGGCGTGACATGGCGCTATTTCATATTTGGAGGCGGGATTTGTTGTGTAGGTCATCGCCTCCGGCGTGACATGGCGCTGGCCTGGCAATCGGTAAGTCCACTCAGTAGGTCATCGCCTCCGGCGTGACCTGGCGCTATTCATATTAGAGGCGGGATTTGTTGGCGGCGTCGTTTGAGCGGATGGACGCCGCGATCCAGTGACCTGGCGCTATTCATATTAGAGGCGGGATTTGTTGTGTAGGTCATCGCCTCCGGCGTGACATGGCGCTGGCCTGGCAATCGGTAAGTCCACTCAGTGACCTGGCGCTATTCATATTAGAGGCGGGATTTGTTGTGTAGGTCATCGCCTCCGGCGTGACATGGCGCTGGCCTGGCAATCGGTAACTCAGACGCATGGAGCAGCTCATGTGACCTGTCGCCAAAGCTCGGTGGCGGCGCGATGGATGAGCGTATGGCGTCGCGCCAGGGCGTCAATATCCTTACTGTAGCCGCCGCCGATCACGGTGGCAACCGGCGCGCCCTGGCGCAGGCAGTTTTCCAGCACAAAGCGGTCGCGGCGGAGCAGGCCAGCGTCGCTCAAAGCCAGCTTACCGAGCGCGTCTTCGCGGTGAGGGTCTACGCCGGCGTCGTAGAGCACCAGGTCGGGGCGCACCTGGGTTAGCAGATCAGGCAACCAGGCGGCCAGCACGTCAAGATAGGCGTCATCGTCGACGCCGGCGGGCAACCCGACATCGTAGTCGCTGTGCTGCTTATGGAAGGGGAAATTAGCGTCACAGTGCATTGAAAAAGTGACGATATCTGCGTCGGATTGCAGGATGCTGGCTGTGCCGTCACCCTGATGTACGTCGAGGTCAACGATGAGGATGCGGCGCACCAACCCACGCGCCTTGAGCGACCGCGCGGTCACCGCCAGATCGTTGAAGATGCAGTAGCCAGCGCCGAAATCATAGAAGGCGTGATGTGTGCCGCCAGCCGTGCTGCAAGCCAGGCCATGGTGGAGCGCCAACTCTGCAGTGAGCAGCGTGCTGCCCAACGCCGTGAGTGTGCGCTGCACAAGCTGTGCGCTCCAGGGAAAGCCGATGCGCCGCATGGCGCGTGCATCGAGCGCACCATCCACATACGCTTTCACATAATCCGGCGCGTGCGCCAGCGTCACTATCTCCAGCGCGGCGGGTTGCGACAGGTGGAACTGGTCGAGCGTGGCGACGCCGTCGCGCACCAGCCACTCGTACACCTTGCCAAACTTTGCCATCGGGAAGCGATGGCCTGGCGGCAAGGGCGCCACATGGTCGGGGTGGTAGACGATTGGCAGCGACATGGTGGGATAGGCGTCAATCTTTGTGCCTCGGTCTTGCCGATGGGGGCGCAGAGATTGGAGATAACTATGGCTTTCCCGGCACCTCGTGACAGGCGCGGCAGCGTGCTTCATAGCTTTCGCTGCCGCCCACCAGGATTACCGGGTCGTCATAACGCGCTGGTTTGCCGTCGATGAGGCGCTGTGTGCGGCTGGCGGCCGCGCCACAAACGACGCAGATGGCTTGCAATTTATCCACATACTCGGCCAGCGCCATCAAGGCTGAGATGGGGCCAAACGGCTCGCCGCGAAAGTCCTGATCGAGACCGGCGGCGATCACGCGCAAGCCGCGACTTGCCAGCAGGTCGCATACGGCGATTACGCCGGCGTCGAAGAATTGCACTTCGTCGATGGCGACAACCTCGGTGTCAGGCGCCAGGCGCTCAAGGATTTCCTGTGCGCTGGCGACAACGATGGCATCCTCGCGCGCTACGCCGTTGTGTGATGCCACGCGTACGACGCCGTAGCGGTTGTCGATGGCCGGCTTGAAGAGCTGCACCTTTTTGCGGGCGATTTCGGCGCGACGGATGCGTCGTAACAATTCCTCGGTCTTACCGCTGAACATAGAACCGCAGATGAGTTCTAACCAGCCGTCAGGTGGTGGGTGATGCATAGGAGTCAGTTTGCTGTGGGCGGGCAGGATGTCTGCACGCAGTTGGGAAGCACAAGACAAAAGAAAAGGGCAGAGAGCATCCTGTCTCCGCCCTTGTACAACCTTGTAACGCTATCCTCAGTTTTGCGAGCCGCGTTCGTAGCGTGCATAGACCTCGGCCGCCGCAGCTTCTGGGTTGCCGCCACGCGCACGCGCCTTGCGGGCTGCCTCTTCGGCCTCGCGACGCATCTGCGCTTCCAATTCGCGGCGCGCTGTCTCCGACTGGCGACGCTCCAGGCGTTTCATGAAACGCTCGACCTGGCCGGCAGTGTCAACGATGCGCTGTTCGCCGGTGTAGTATGGGTGGCAGGTGCTGCATACGTCAGTGCGGATTTCCGGCACCGTGCTGCCCGTTATCCAGGTCGCGCCACAAGAGCAGATGACGCGCGCATTTGGATAATATTTAGGATGAATGTCTGCTTTCATGTCAATTCGCCTTTTCAGGATAGACGCTGACCTGCTTGCGACCTTTGCGCGTCCATTCGAAGGTCACATACCCGTTTGCAGTGGCAAACAGAGTGTTGTCTCTGCCGATGCCAACGTTGACGCCCGGATAGATGCGGGTGCCATGCTGACGGACGATAATGCTGCCGGCTGGGATCAGCTCACCGCCAAATCGCTTCACGCCAAGGCGCTGCGCATTTGAGTCACGACCATTGCGGCTGGAACCGCCACCTTTTTTGTGTGCCATGTGTAAATACCCCTTTCAACTCTCGCTGCGCCCCGTTTAGGCGTTGATCGACACAATCTGCAGACGGGTCAGATATTGACGATGCCCTCTACGCACGCGGATGCGTTTCTTGGGCCGATACTTGAAGACCATAATCTTGTTGCCACGGTACTGACCCGTGATCTTGGCGGAGACGCTGGCGCCAGCCACCGTAGGCGTACCCACCTGCACCGTGTCGCCTGCTGCCACCAACAAGACATCGTCGATGGAGATCGAATCTCCTACGGCGCCGTCGAGCTTTTCCACTTCGACGGTGTCACCAGCGGCGACGCGATATTGCTTGCCCCCGGTGCGAATGACTGCATACATAATTGACTCCCTTCCTGTGCCGCGTCTGGCAGGATTGACTGCCAAAACTTCGGAGCGGCGATGCGCCCTGAAAGGCGAGGACGCACCTCCCATGACCAATAGATAATTGATGGGTGCACTGTGCACCCACGAACGCACAGTATACGCCGAGTCCAGCGTTGCAGTCAAACTGGGCTGCCTCTATGACGAATATGGATTGCGCCGGCTAGTTTTTGTCCATGTTTTGTAGATTGTACGTTTACCTACCGAAGATTAGGTAGGAGGCCATATATGCTGCATACTGTATCTACCAACCGTCAGGTAGGTGCGGTGAGGGGTCAAAATGTACATGGAACAAGAGGTTCGTGACTCAACGCAACGGGTGTTGGATGTGGCCGAGACGCTCTTCATGGATCGCGGCTACAACGCCATCACGCTACGCGACATCGCCGACGAGCTCGGCATCAAACAGGCGTCGCTCTACTACCACTTCCCCGGCGGGAAGGAGCAACTCTTCATGGCGATGGCCGAGCGCATGTTCGATCGTCATCGTCAGGGCATCATGGCGGCGCTAGAGGCGGGCAAAGGCGACCTGCGCGCCCAGTTGCGCGAAGTCGCAGAGTGGTTTAGTTCACAGCGCCCCGTCAAGTTCATGGGGATGATGCACGCCGACCTGGCTGCGCTTAACCCGGAGCACAAAGAGCAGCTGGCGCGCAAGGCGCACGCAGCAATGTTTCGCCCATTGCGAGATGCTTTTGTGGCGGCGCAGGTGCGTGGCGAGATTCGCCCAATGCATCCTGACTTGCTGGCCGGCAGCTTCTTGTGGTTGATGGATGGGTTGAATTACGGCGAGACGCGCTCAGGCGCGCCGCCTCGCCAGGTGATGGCAGAGGAGCTGATCTCGCTATTGCTGGATGGACTGCTGCCGCGCCAGGCTGAACCGGCGGTCGCACCAGCAACACGTGGGTAAAGGCATGTTGGCCGAATTTATCTGTGTTTGATTTTGGAATCATCGAGAGGGGACAGGTGCATATTCTATGCGCGCACAGGCAGAACGCAACCGATTGCTGACAATTTTCTTGATAGTTTTTGTTGATCTACTTGGTTTCAGCTTGATTCTGCCGCTGCTGCCCTATTACGCTGAGCAGTACGGCGCCAATGCGTTGACAGTGGGGTTGTTAACTGCATCCTACGCCGCCGCCCAGTTGATCGGCGCACCGGTGTTAGGGCGCCTCTCTGACCAGTATGGTCGGCGTCCGATTCTGTTGGTCAGTATTGCAGGCACGGCAGTGGGGTTTCTGTTGCTGGGCGTGGCGGAAGTGCTTGGCCGGGCGATTGGAGCGGCGTTCTTTGGCGCCAATATCGCCGCGATCAACCTGGCGGTGCTCACGTTGCTCTTTATCAGTCGCATCCTCGATGGGCTGACGGGTGGCAATATCAGTGTGGCGCAGGCGTACATCGCTGACGTAACGCCGCCACAGGAACGCAGCAAGGCTTTTGGTCTGATCGGCGCTGCGTTTGGGTTAGGTTTCATCATTGGTCCCGTGGTGGGAGGCATCCTGGGCGACCGCTTCGACTATGCTGTGCCCGCCTTGGTCGCTATGACGATTGCCTCACTCAATTTGTTGGCCGTCTATTTCTTCCTGCCTGAATCGGTCACGCCGGAGCAGCGCGCCGAGACGATGCACCATCCGCGTCCTGCCTTCAGCGCCAGTGCGCTCATGGCGGCGCTTCAACGTCCACGCGTCGGGCCGCTCTTCCACATTCGCTTCTTTTTCGGCATGGCGTTCTCGATGTTCCAGACGATCTTTGCGTTATACGCAGCGGGTTATCCCCTCAACCTCAGCGTAGAGCAGACAGGGTTGGTGCTTGGTTATGTAGGCGTGCTGTCGATTGTGACACAGGGTTTCGCCATCGGTCGCCTGACCAAACGCTATAGTGACAAACA
Source organism: Anaerolineales bacterium UBA3905 (assembly GCA_002391565.1). Taxonomy (GTDB): domain Bacteria; phylum Chloroflexota; class Anaerolineae; order Caldilineales; family Caldilineaceae; genus Caldilinea. The sequence goes on along the minus strand of DGFH01000266.1, from coordinate 14,966 downwards.
ATTGATGTTGGCGGCGGCGCTGTTGATGACTGGTTCATTATTGCTGTGGGGCTTTGCGCCCAATGTCTGGACGCTGTTGATCGTGATGGCGCCGCTGGCTTTCGGCGGCGGTGTGCTCAACACGGTGATCAACAGCGCGCTCAGCAAGTCTGTCTACCCGGAGGAGATCGGCGGCACACTAGGCATTTCAGCGTCGCTGGAAAGCCTGACGCGCGTGATTGCCCCAGCAATCGGTGGTTTGTTGCTGACAGTGGCGCGTCCCTGGGGACCGGCCATCTTCACCAGCCTGCTGATGGCGTGGGTGGCCTCCTTTATCTGGCGCCGGCTTTTTGTCAATCCTGACCCGCCGCTAGAGCCGCGTGAAGGTGGTGCGCCCCGTCCATTCGCGGACACGGTGGCAGCACACTGACCGCGATGGGGCGAGGATGGGGTGAGCAACGGGGCTGTGATGCGTCATCTTTCTGAATGACGCATGATGAATAACGTATGATGGTTGACGTAACGACGCATTGTTGAACAAAAGCGTTGAACGCACAATGAAAAGAGGAGACGCATGAAACGTGTAGTGATGGTTCTCGTGTTTGTGGTGGCGTTGGCAGGGGCGGGGTATGCCGCCTATGCCATGGGCTACCTGCCCGCTGAGATGATGCAGGTCATTGCGGCGCCCTCTCAGCAGGGGGGGCAAAGTGAGGTGCAGAGCGCTTCGCAGGATGTCGAGACGCAGGCAGTCGCACAGCCGCGCGTGTTGGCGGACGCCAAGGTCGTGCCGCTGCTGCGCTCCGACCTGAGCATGGCCGCCAGTGGCATCGCAGTGCAGGTCAATATCAAGGAAGGCGACCGTGTTCAAGAGGGTGATCTGCTGATCAAACTCGACGACGCCCAGGCGCGGGTGGCCGTGGCGCAGGCGCAGGCCAATCTGGCGCGCGCCCAGGCGAATCTTGACAAGATCAAAGCCGGCGCCCGCGCCGAGAACATTGCAGTGGCGGAGGCGGCGCTTGAAGCGGCGCAGGCCAACTATGACAAACTGGTCAACGCGGCGGCGCCCGGCAATATCGCCAATGCGGAAGCGGCGCTTGCCAAAGCGCAGGCCGAGTATACACGCGTCACACAGGGCGCCACCGAAGAGATGTTGATCGCCGCCCGCGCCAACCTGGCCTCTGCTGAAGCGCAGCTGAACCAGGCGCGTTCCGCCTACAATCGCATCAAGGATATGGCCGACGCTGGCATGCGCCCTGAGTCGCTGGCAATGCAGCAGGCGACCATTGCCTACGAAGCTGCCCAGGCGCGGTTGAACGATCTGCTTAACGGCCCCACCGCCGCCGAGATTGCCAGCGCCGCCGCCTCGGTGCGTCAGGCGCAGGTGGCGCTCGAAACTGCCCAAAACGCCATGCCGTCGGATGTGGCCGTCGCCGCTGCCCAGGTCGCCCAGGCGCAGGCGCAGCTTGATGAGGTCAAGACGGGGGCGCGCGCCGAAGACATCGCCGCCGCCGAGGCCGACGTCGCCGCCGCCACCGCTGCTTTACAGCAGGCGCTGGTTGGGCTGCGCAACACCGAGCTGCGGGCGCCTTTCACCGGCGTGATCGCCACGCTCAATATCACCAAAGGCGAACAGGTGTCGCCCAGCGCGCCGGTGATCCAGCTGGCCGACGACACAGCGTGGGAGATCGAAACTTCCGACCTGACCGAGCTAGACATCGTCGGCATTACACAGGGCAAAAAGGTGACGTTGACCTTCGATGCTTTGCCTGGCCTGGAGTTGAGCGGCACAGTGACGCGCATCCGGCCTATTGGTCAGGACAATCGCGGCGACACGGTCTACACGGTTGTGGTGACGCCCGACAAACAGGACAATCGCCTGTTGTGGAATATGACTGCAGTTGTGGACTTTGGAGTGAAGTAAATCATGTCGTTCTATCTGGCGCTTAAGGAAGTCTGGCGTAACAAGGGGCGCTTTCTACTCATTGCGGCGGTAGTGGCGTTGATCACCACATTGGTGCTCTTCATCGCAGCGCTGGCAGAGGGGCTGGCCTCGGCAAACCGAGAGTATATCGAGAAACTCAACGGCGAGTTGCTTGTCTTTCAGGAAGGGACGCAGCTTTCGACGACTGCCAGCCGCATTGGCCGTCAGCGCATCGCCGAGTTGCGCCGTGTGCCGGGCGTTGCCGCCGTGGGACAGGTGGGCTTCTCGACTCTGAAGCTGGTGCCGCCCGACGGCAGCGCCGACATCAATGTCGCATTCATCGGCGTCGAGCCAGGTTTGCCGGGTGAGCCGCCGGTCTACGCCGGGCAGCAACTCGAACGCGATCGCGGCAACAACGTCATTGTCGACGAGGGCGTCGTCGCCCGGCTGGGAACAAAAGTAGGTGACACGATTAAGCTCAAAGTCACACAAGGCACCAAGGAAGAGTTCTACGATCTGACTGTCGTTGGACTGACCGACCGGCGTCAATACTTCTTCCAGCCAGCGATCTTTGCACCGCTGAACACCTGGGACAAGATTCGTCCGGACGGAAACGGCAGCGGCGCCAATACCGAGTTGATCTCGAATATTGCCGTCGTCAGGCTGCAAGATCCATCCGCGCAGGCAGAGGTGGCGAAGACGATCGAACAGACGGTGAAAGACGTGGAGGTGGCTGACCGCCGCACAACCTGGGAGGCGCTGCCTGGCTATGCGGCGCAACAGAGCACGCTGACCACACAACAGTTCTTCACCTTCTTCATTGGCGTGCTGGTGGTCGGTGGCTTCTTCCAGATTCAGACGTTGCAAAAGGTGGCGCAGATCGGCATGCTCAAGGCGATCGGTCTGTCGAATTGGACAGTTGGCTGGTCTGCGCTCATTCAGATCTTTACTGTCAACGCGTTTGGCGTGGCGATCGGCGCGGTTGGGACGCTGGCGTTGACCTCCAACTTTCCGGTGACCGTGCCGATTATGCTCACCGGAACGACGGCGCTGGCATCGGTGCTGGCGCTGCTGGCAATCGGCCCGTTGGGCGGCATTGTCTCAGTCTTTGTGTTGCTGCGGATCGAACCACTGCGCGCCCTGGGCATGGCGCAATAGACAGAGGGGCGAGTTGCGAAGGGCGTTGTTGCGTGGAGCGTCGGCGCAGACGCCATCTCTTGCCGCAATGACAGCGAAGCAAGCGTGGCCGTCGTCGCCCCTCGCCTATATCTTCGAACTGGACGCCGCAGCCTCAGCGGAAGAGAGGAAAAAATGATTGCATTGGAAGCTATCAATGTCACCAAAATCTACGGCACGGGAACGAACGCCGTGACGGCAGTTAACGACGTGTCGCTCAGCGTCAGACGAGGCGAATTCGTGGCGCTGGTGGGACCAAGCGGCTCCGGCAAAACCACCATGCTGGCGATGCTTGCCGGGTTGCTCAAACCGACGCATGGGCAGATCATCATCGCCGAAAAAGATATCGGACGGATGAGTGAAAGCAAGCGCACTAAGTTTCGCGGGCAATATATCGGCTTTGCGTTTCAAGCCAATAACCTGGTGCCTTTCCTCAACGCACAGGAGAATGTTGAACTCCTGTTGCGTCTGAATGGCAAGCTTAACCGGCAGAGCCGTGAAAGCGCGCGTAATTTATTGGAACGATTAGGGTTAGGAGAAAGGCTCAAGAACCGCCCGGGACAGCTTTCCGGCGGTCAGCAGCAGCGCGTCGCCATTGCGCGCGCCCTGATCCACGAACCGGAAGTCGTTTTGGCTGATGAGCCAACTGCCAGTCTGGACACCGAACGCGCCCATCAGGTTGTGCAGACCTTTGCTGAGCTCATTCATGAGCAGAATCGCGCTGGCATCATGGTCACGCACGACCTGCGCATGTGCAAGTACACCGACCGCGTGATCCAGATGATGGACGGTCGGATCAACCGCATCATTGCCGATCGTCGCGAGATTTTGCGGTTGGCTGGCGCCGCCGACGAGCTGGATGGTCATGTCGTGCCGGTCAATGGCAAGCCGGTGCTGGCGGGCGATCCGCTGGCGGACGTGAGGGGCATCTAAATGATTGATTTCCAGGCGTCACGGCATATCGCTCACAATCTTCCCGGAAGCATTGGAACTTCCGGGAAGATGAACTGCTAACCTGTTAGTCAGCAGGATCAGGAGTCTGAAGTCGGCTCATGAGGATTTACAAAATGATCCGGCAATCGACGTTGCTGCCTTCAACGCACAGAGAGCGTCCTCTTCCGTAGGTCATCGCCTCCGGCGTGACGGTGTGGCTCTTCCGTAGGTCATCGCCTCCGGTGTGACAACGTAGCCCTCCCGTAGGTCATCGCCTCCGGCGTGACAACGTAGCCCTCCCGTAGGTCATCGCCTCCGGCGTGAGGGTGTGGCTAACCGGCCACATCTGGCTGGAGGCCCAACCTACAGTTACCGAGTCGATTGGTTAAACTCCATGATTCACCGGTGCGGCGCAATTTGCCCCAAACGTGAAGTAGACCGATTCTGTCAAATACTTGACGCACCAGAGAGGCGATGCTATACTCCGCTAGATACTGGCAGGGATCAGCGCGCCCATCGTAAGCACCAATCGAAGCCCGCGAGCAGACGTGTTGAACCTGTATTACTTAGTTATTGTTAAAGGAGAACTCCAATCACGAGGAAGGATTTTGTGCAGAGGACGACGACGGCTGACTCAACGCGCATCAATTCGGAGATTCGGGCGCCACGCGTGCGCGTGATCGACAAAACTGGCGAGCAGTTGGGCATCCTGTCCATTCGCGATGCGTTGGCGCTGGCAACCGAGCGCGAACTCGACCTGGTCGAGGTGGCGCCCAATGCCGAGCCACCTGTCTGCCGGTTGATGGACTACGGTAAGTATCTTTATGAAAAACAGAAGCGCGAACGCGAGTCGCGCAAGGCGCAGAAGCAGATCGAAGTCAAGGAATTGCGGCTACGCCCCAAGACTGACGAGCACGATATTCAGGTCGTGATCACGCGTATCCGCAAGTTTGTTAAAGAGGGCGCCAAAGTGCGGGTGCGCATCCGTTTTCGTGGCCGTGAAATGCAACATCCAGAAGTCGCGCGCGAATTGCTGGAGCGCGTCGCCAACGATGTTGCTGACAGCGTTACCGTCGAATCGATGCCAGCTTTCGACGGCAACAGTATGGTGATGGTATTGGCGCCGCAAAGTTAAGCGCTGGTTGCTGTTATCGTTGCCCAGCCGCTTGAACAATTGACATTCCTGCCAGCGTCAAGTATGCTATGATGCTGCGGTTCGCAAGAAAACGGGCCTTTGCGCCCGTTTTTGATTGTTTGCGTGGGAAGCCGCTAACTGACTGTGAGATGAGAGGAGGCCACAATGCCGAAGATGAAAACACATAAGGGGACGGCCAAGCGCTTTCGCGTCACCAAGAATGGCAAGGTGATGCGAATGTTGGCTGGTCGCACCCACCTGCGCCGTCGCAAGAAACCCAGCAAGAACAGCGATTTCCGCCACGCCGTTTCGAGTGACGTGAAGTATATCCGCAAGCAGGTCAAGCAGATGGCGGGCGACGCCGCCAAGTAGACCGGAGCAGTCGGGAAGGCTTGCCCGCCCGGCTGCCCGATGTTGAGTTTACTGAAACCTGTCCAATTACCGCACGTGAATGGCCCGTAAGCGGCATAGAGTTGACCGAAGAACAGTCAACACAGCCCGCCGTCACGAAAGGAAAACACGAAGATGCCACGTTCGACGCCAAAAGTTTACGCTCACCAGCGCCACAAAAAGGTGCTCAAATTCACGAAGGGTCAATTCGGCACGCGCTCCAAGCTCTTCCGCCGCGCCAATGAAGCCATGCTGAAGTCGCTCTTCTACGCCTATCGCGACCGCCGCAACCGCAAGCGCGATTTCCGCAGTCTGTGGATTCAGCGCATCAATGCTGCGGCCCGGCAGAATGGCCTCAACTACAGCCAGTTCATCCACGGCCTGAAAAAGGCAGATGTGCAGGTCGATCGCAAAGTG
>DGFH01000266.1:2499-8938 GCA_002391565.1 Anaerolineales bacterium UBA3905 | reverse complement strand
ACTACAGCCAGTTCATCCACGGCCTGAAAAAGGCAGATGTGCAGGTCGATCGCAAAGTGCTTGCCAGCATTGCTGCCAACGACGCCACGACCTTTGCCAGACTCGCCGATGTCGCCAAAGCTCAGTTGAACTGACGCCCGCGTTCGTTTGCCAATCCAGGCGTTCCCACGCAAACTATCCGGCAGGAATTGTGAAAATTCCTGCCGGTTCTTTTCCAACCGCCTTTCAGCCAGATGATTACCAGCAGCTCGAATCAGCGCATCAAGGATGCCCGTAAATTACTGACGCGCAAAGGTCGTCACACCGCCGGAAAGATGTTGGTTGAGGGGGTGCGGTTGCTAACCGACGCCTGGCGGAGCGGCGTCCGACCCGCGATCGTTTTCTACGCGCCCGATCTTCTAACTTCACCTGAGGGGGTGCAGCTGTGCACCGAACTGGAGGCCGCCGGTTGTCTCACCTTACCTTGCACTGCCGCCGTTTTTGCCACTTTGAGCGAGACCACGACGCCGCAGGGGATTGCCGCCGTGCTGCCGCTGCCACAACTTCCCTGGCCCGCCTGGCCGACGCTGCTCTTGATCCTCGACGGTGTGAGCGACCCAGGCAACGCCGGCACGCTGTTGCGCAGTGCGGAGGCCGCCGGCTGCGACGGGGTCATCTTTGCGCCCGGCGCCGTTGATCCCTTCAACGACAAAGTTGTGCGCGCGGGCATGAGCGCCCACTTCCGGTTGCCGCTCCGTATTTGCGCTTCATGGTCGGCGGTCACGGCGTTGCTGCCGCCTGACAGTACATGTTATCTGGCCGACGCCCACGCCACGCGGGACTACGCCACGATTGACTGGCGCGCCCCTAGCGCGCTGGTGGTGAGCAACGAGGCGCACGGCGCCAGTCCCGACGCCCGCGCGCGCAGCGTTGCTATTGCCATTCCCATGCGCGGGGGCGAATCGCTAAATGCAGCAGTGGCGGGTTCGGTGATCTTGTTCGAAGCTGCACGACAACGACGCACTGCAGCGTGATTGGTTGCCCTCGTTGCTGTTAGCTCGCTATAGGTGCAGACCCACCTGGACTCTACACGCTCACCGATGCTCTTGATCCCGATCTCGAATCTCTATCTTCCATCTGACCGCGCCATGCGCCCCTCGATACGCGCCAGCGCCCATTCCGAGACAATCGTCAGCACCCAGTAGATGGCAGCCGCCAGTAGAAACATCTCCATGTATTTACTGTCTTTGCGCGCAAAGCGGTTGGCGCGGTAGGTGATCTCCCACACGCCCATCACTGACACCAGCGACGAATCCTTCTGCATGGCGATGAACTGATTGCCAACGGCGGGGATGATCAGCTTGATCGCCTGCGGCAGCACGATCAGACGCAGCGTCTGCCAGTTGCCCATGCCAAGCGCCGCCGCTGCCTGCCATTGGCCGCGACTGACGGACTGGATGCCGGCGCGGAAAATCTCGGTCATATAGGCGCCGTAGTTAAGACTCAACGCCAGCACGCCAGACTGGATGGCCGTCAGAATGAACAAGGCGCCCAGCCAGGGATAGCCGCGTGCGGAAATCTGCTGACCGATCTGTGGCAGTCCCAGATAGATAATGAAAATCTGCACCAACAAGGGCGTGCCCCGAAAAATTGACACGTAGAATGTGGTGAGGCCGTGCAAGACCGGGTTCGGCGACAGCCTGCCCAGCGCGCCAAAGAGCGCAATGATCGAGGCAATCGCAATCGAGACAAACGACACGCCCAGCGTGACGCCGATGCCAAGCAGAACAAAGTTGGCGTTGTTCGCCACATAGCCGATATCGAGATTGAGGAAGGAGAAGAGAAACCAGAGGATGACGACCAGCATCAACCATACCAGCGCCACGCGCACACGCTGCAATAGCCGCCGCCGTCGCTCATGCGCCAGCAGATGTGCAGCAAAAGCTTTCTGGTCGGCTTGCTGTGTCAGGTCAAAGTGTAATTGCCCATTACTGGGCGGCCTGTCACTCGATCGGGTCATCAGGATGCTCGCTAGATGATGGACGGTCGCGAAAAATCTTCCGGGAAACGTCAATGCTTCCCGGAAGATTGATAATCGGCAAGGCTTATTGATTCAACAACGATAGATCGAACTTGGCGGCGGCGCTGGTCAGGTCGGCGCCATAGTACTGTTCGGAGAGCGCAAGCAGCGTGCCGTCGGCGTGCATCGCCTGAATAGCCGCAGTGACAGCTTCACGGAACGCCGCCGTGTCAGCCGCCGATGATTTGTCGATAGCGCCCGCCAGGTACTCGAAGTAGACCGGCTCGCCCAGTTGCTTGAGCGGCCCCCCATCGGCAATATAGCCCAGGCCGGTTGGCAGCGCAGTCAACACAGCATCAAGACGGACGCCATCACCGAGCGCCAGGTCTTCCAGGGCGGGCACGTCGGTGTCGTAGCCGACGATCTCGGCGTCGCTCACGACAAAGTCGATCGTCTCGCCAGGGATGCTCAACGTGCCGTCCAGGTAGGCTTCGTAGGTGCAGCCGGTGCACGCACCGATCTTGCGGCCAGAGAGGTCGGATGGTTGTGTGAACGTTGTGTTGCTCTCGTGTACGAAGAAGGCGGCAGGCGTCGTGTAATAGGGCTGTGTGAAGTAAAGATTTTCCATGCGCTCCGGCGTGATCGTCATCGAGCCGATGCTCAGATCCCAGCGTCCAGCCCAGCCGCCGGCAGTGATCAGCGTCCAGTCCGGCGTGACGAAGCAGACCTCTACGCCCAGCCGTTTGGCAATCTCCGCTGCCACGTCGATGTCAAAGCCGGTGAACTGGTTGGCAGGCCGCTCATCGCCAGTGCATTTGGTGTCGGCCGGTGGCTCGACGCCTGTCACTAGCTCAGACTGTGGGGGGTAAGCGGGGTCGGTGGAAACGAGCAACTTGCCGCGCGCCTGCACCTGAGCCAGCAGGTCTGCCGGCGCTGACGCGCTGTCGGTTGCACCCGTCGCTGTCGGTGTTGCAACGGGCGCAGTGCACGCCGTCGCCAGCAGTAGCACGGTTAGCAACAACAGGATGCGGATGCCATGTCTCCTCATCAGATTTTTCTCCTTGTACGTGTGTTGGTTTTTCCGGGTGATAGTTATGCTTCTAATACTTCCATGGCCGCGTTGCGCCCGTTGACGCCGATTACGCTGCCACCAGGGTGCGTTGCCACGCCGCAGAGATAGAGTCCATCCATCGGCGTTTTGTACGCCAGCCGTTTCTCCCACATGTAGTCCGGCAAAATTTCGCCCTGGAAGATGTGCCCGCCGACCAGCCCGACCTTCTCCTCGATGTGCGGCGGCCCCAACACTTCCATGTGCTCGATGGCGTCCGGAAAGTTGCTGACGTAGCGCGCAATCGAATCGACCGCCAGCTTGCCAACCTCGGCGCGACGGCTGTCCCAGTCGCCCTCGGCGAAGGTGTGCGGCACGTACTGCGCAAAGACGCTCATCAGATGGCGCCCTTCCGGTGCGATGCTGGCGTCGTAGGCGGTCTGGATGTATAGCTCCGTCCACAGGCGGGGCGGCAGATGACCAGCTTTGGCGAGGGGATGATACTCTTTCCACTCCTGTTTCGTCAAGGGCGTGTTAATCTGCCCCTTGTGAATGTGCTCCGAGTCGGGACGCGCCGTGAAGATCGGCAGTTCGCGCAGCGCTAGCGTCACCTTCACCGTGCAGCCTTGCTGCGGCACCGACTCGACCTGGGCGCGCCAGCCGGCATCGACGTCGTCGCCCAACAGTCGCAGCGTCGTGCGTGGGTCGGCGTTGGAGATCACCACTGGCGCGTGGATGCGGTCACCGCCGGCCAACTCCACGCCCTCGCCCGGCAGGATGCGCGCCACCGGCGTCCCGGCGGCGATGGTGGCGCCCAGGTCACGCGCAATGTCCGCCAGGATAAACGAGACCGTGCCCATGCCGCCGCGCACATAGCCCCACGTGCCGGTAGTTCCGAACATGCGCCCGGACGAATGATGGTAGTTGATCGAGGCAGTGCCGGGGTCATGCGGGCTGGCGTTCGCGCCGATCACGCCCTGGCCGAGGAAGGCGGTCTGCAATTTCTCATCGCGCAGATATTCCTCGACGTACTCGACCATCGACCAGTTGAGCACTAGGTTGAGCGCTTCTGGGTCGCCTTTGAGCCGCTCCTCGATCATCTCGCGTGAAGGATGGCGGCAGAGCCAGATGTCCTCTTCGGTGGGTGGGCGTAACGCCGCGCGCGCCCGGCGCATCGTGTCGCTCATGGCGCGCCAGCCTTTGACATCGCCCGGTGCAAAGCGGCGAATCTCCTCTTCGCAGCGTTCGTCGTCATCCCACAGTTGAATGCTGCTGCCGTCGTCGAAGGGCACGAACATGCCCGAGGTCGCTGGCGTCCAGTGAAAGCCGTAATCAACCATGCGGAGCTCGTCGATCACGGTTGGGTGGAGCAGCCCACACAGGTACGCGCACGGCGAGACGCGGTAGCCGGGCCACGTCTCCTCGATGGTGCAGGCGCCGCCCAGCCGCTCACGCGCCTCCAGCACCAGCACGCGCTTGCCGGCCCGCGCCAGATACGCCGCGCACGTCAGCCCATTGTGTCCGCCGCCCACGATGATGGCGTCCCAGCGCTGCTGCGCCAATTCGCGCACTGGCGCTGGCAGCCCAACGCGGCCCAGTGCATCACGCGCAGCAGGTTGTGTCGATAGCATAGAATCCATGGTAGCTTTTTCTCCTGCTGTATGGTATACTAAATTTACTGAACGGGAGTGTTGTGACCTCTATCCATCACTGGACGACTGAGCAACACGCACCGGCGCAAGCCGCCCCGTTCTTTTTATTTTCCAGGATCGAGCAATTCTTGGGCTGTGATCATTCTGTCTGGCATTCGTTTACCCCGAAACACCATGATTGCGAGATGATGAGCCGAGGATGACTTTCCAATCTGGTGAAACACGATCTTCTCTTTATCCACCTCGATTCTATCGCGCCTTAGCAGATTCAGTAATTGGCGTCGGATATTCGCATCCTGTCCAGGATATTCAGTGTCTATCGATACTCGATCCAGGGCAGCGATGTGATCTCTTAACAGAAAATATAGAATGCCGACGAACATCTTCTGATAGATTTGCGCTGGTGCAGTTTGTCTATATCGCATTTCTGCCAAACATAGTCGTTTCTCTATTGCAGAAATGAATACTGCGTGTTGTTTTCCATTTGAAAACGCAAGCACGGTTGGCACTCTGGTGTCGCCGATCTTGCCGCTTTGGTCAACTTCAACTTGCATGGCAGATGTTTCAGAATTGGCTGGCTTGAAGAAACTCCGCCACCAACCGCTGAAAATGATGCACCCCATTCTCGCGCTTGACCGAAAAGCGCCCCTGGTTGTAGGCGCGTGAGTGCAGATTGCGCTGCACTGCGTTGCAGATTTCCATGTCTTCGCGCTGCACCTCGTCGCTGAAGGCAATCGACTGCTGCATCGACTCCCAGCCTTCGCCGCTGCCAGGCTGCTTGAACCACCATTCGAAGATCGTCAGCGTGCGTTCCACGTCAAGCGGGACGATGATGTTGATCTGCATGTTGTCGGGGTAGAAGTTGAGCATCAGGTTGGGGAAGACCCAGTAGTAGAGCGCCTGCTGTTCGCCGTCGCTGCGCAGATAGCGGCGGTCGCGACCGAGCATCTGTCCCGATGGCGGCGCCGGGCGAATCGGCGCATACTGCGAGGAGTAATAGCGGTAGGTGTCGACGCGGTACTGGTCGTAGTCGATCTCGCGGAACAGACCCGGATGGGCGATGGGGATGTGGTAGCCCTCCAGGTAATTGTCCACGTAGACTTTCCAGTTGCTGTCCACGTAGTAATCGCGCCGCTCCACCGGTTGCATGGCGTCGATGTCAAAGCCGGCGCGCGCGATCTCCGCCGGAATGTCGCCCAGCACGTCGAGCAGGCCGGGCGCCTGCGCGTCGAGGTTGACAAAGACGAACGGTCCCCACTCGGTCACGCGCACCGCCTGCAGGCAGTACGCATCGGGCGACCAGTTGCGCACGCCCTCGAACTCCGGCGCGTTGAGCAGCCGTCCGTCGAGCGCATAGGTCCAGCCGTGATAGCGGCATTGCAGCGACTTGCGGTTGCCCTTGCCGCTCGCCACCGGGCCTGCGCGATGCAGGCAGACGTTGTGGAAGCCGCGCAGCACGCCATCCTGCCCGCGCGTGATCACCAGCGGCTCGCCGTAGAGGTCGTAGGTGAAGAAATCGCCAGGCCGCTGCACCAGCACCGTCGAACCGACCCACTGCCAGGTGCGGTGAAAGATGCGCTCCTTCTCCATCGCCAGGATCGCCGGGTCAAGATACCAGCGCGCCGGCAACGTCCACGCCTCGTCGAGGCGGTCGGTGGGTGTGTAGTCGGCGAGCGTAGGTGCGTCGGTCACGGGGATTGGTTCCTCCAGAATCAGCGACGAGGATTATAGCGGGCACAA
>DGFH01000266.1:0-2175 GCA_002391565.1 Anaerolineales bacterium UBA3905 | reverse complement strand
GCAAAGTGCTGTGTGTTGCGCGTGACCAGTCCCATGTGATGTGTCAGTGCGGTTGCCGCTACCAGCGAGTCGAAGGCAGGCAGCGCCCGTCCACGTGCGGTCAGCGCCGCCACAAGTGTACCCCAGCGCAGCATCACTGCGGTATCCAAGACGATGATACGATCCGCGTAGCGCGCCAGGATGTCATGCTCAAACCAAAGTTCATAGCGCATTCGACGCGCAGATGCCGGCAACTGTTCGATCCCGCGTGCGATTTCGCCGACGGTAATTGCCGAAATGAACATCTGACTATCGGGGACAGCATCGACCCATTGCCAGACACGGGGATCCGGCGAAGGTTTGACCAACTCGGAGATCACATTGGTGTCAAGCAGAAAGTTCATAGCTCCAGGGCTTCCGGCGCCGGACCTTGCTGACGGGTGATCTCAAGCTCATCAAAGCCAGGCGGTGCGTTGCGCAGCACATCAATCAGAGGCGGCGCCGGTGTCGTCAGCCGGCGATAGGCTTCGATGCCGATCACCACCGCTGTCTCCTCGCCACGCCGCGTGATGATCTGCACCTCACCCTGGCTGGCGCGCTCGATCACTTCGCTGAATCGGTTTTTTGCTTCCTGCACTTGCCAGCTTGTCATGGTCTGCTCCTTCATCAAAACAGCAGTAAGTCTGGACTGTCTAGCCAGAAGCCAATGTAGCATATTGGATTTTGGGCGTCAAACCGGGCAAAAGGAATCCTTACCGCCGAAATCGCCGCTGACGCCGACCATCGCCGCCGGAAGCAGTCTCGCCGCGCAAGCCAGGGATGGCTGGCAGGGGCGCGTCAGTGCTCATGCCGCTGCGGATCAGGCGCTCCATTTCCGCCACGGCGCGCAGATCGGTCTCGACCGGGGTGTAGGCGGCGAGGCGCTGCTCGACTTCGTCGACGGCGCGCTGCCAGAGTGTTTTGCCGCCGGTGCGCTGCCATGCCTCGCGGTTCTTGCGGTCGTAGACCGCGCCGGGCAGGTAGAGATGCTGCTCCCAGTGCGTCAACGTGTGAGCGGCGGTGATCATGTGCATGTCGGCAAGCTGCGCCGCCACCAGATGACTGGTGGGCAGGTCGTCGACGATCTGCAGCGGGCGCACCAGTTGCAGCGCCTGGCCGCACACCTCGTTGTCGAAGACGAGCTTGGGCAGGCTGAAGACGAGTACAAAGTCGAGCATCCCCGGGCCTGAAACCGAGTTGACGCCTGCCAGCGCCGCCAGCAGCGCGCTGCCGAAAGTTTCCGCCCCCGCCTGTGCATCCAGCTCTTTGGCGTCGCTCAAGCCCATGTACGCTTGCACCGGCAGCCCCAGCCGCTTGCCCACCTGCGCGTTGATCACATCAAGATAGAGCGCCTGCACGCCCAACATCGGCGAGGTCGTCTCGCGCATGTGGAACTCGGCCGGCGCGCCGCCGTAGAGCACCGGCGCGCCGGGGCGCACGATCTGGCTCATCACCACGCCCGCCAGCGTATCGACGGCGTGAAAGACCGCCGCGCCCACCAGCGTCACCGGCGCAGTCAGCCCCATCAGCGTCACCGGCACGATCTCGACCGGAATGCCCGCCTCCACGCAGTCGATCAGGTTCTGGCAGGAGTCTTCGCTGTAGCGGAAGTTGCCCGTCGCCGTGATCGTGAAGATCGACATGGGGCGGGCGATCAGGTCGGCGCGGTCGCGGCGGAAGAGCTGCATCATCTCCACCATGCGCGGGACGCCGTGCTCGGTGAACGCGCCGGAGACGACCGGACGTTTCGAGTTGGTCAGGCAGAGCAGCAGCCGCCATGCATCGGAGACGCCTGCCTCGATGTCGTCGCCAGTGGAGAAGGCGGTGGCGAGATAGCGGATATGCTCCAGCCCATCCGCCAGCCGCACGTACTCCACAAAATCTGCTGTTGTGGCCGGACGCGTGTAGCCGGTGCGGTGGTCTTGCACCTTCAGCCCACTCGACCCTGGCGTGAAATGCACATGGTCGCCGCCAATCTCAGCGTGAGGATTGCCGTCGCGGTCAAAGAGGGTGAACGCTGCCGGTGCACTCTGCAGCGCGCGGTCGAGTACATCGCCCGGAAAGAGGATGCGTCCCTCCGTCGTGGCGGGCAGACCGGCGTCGAGCAGCCGCCGGTGCATGGCGGCGCCGCGAATCTCCATGCCGGTCGTCGCCAGG
>DGFH01000053.1:7151-7478 GCA_002391565.1 Anaerolineales bacterium UBA3905 | reverse complement strand
AGATGTGTATTTGAACACGCAACAGACCCGACAGCATATGGCAGTTTCAAATTGCAAAATAGCATAAGAAATTCAGCGAAAATTGCAGATTGGATAACGCTTAGTGTAGCTTTCCTGGCAAAAATGACCGGTTCCAGCTATCGAATTGACGGCAAATTGCTTGGTGCAGAGCGTCATGAATAACAAAACCTGCAATTCCTTTTGAATATTCGTCAAGAATAGCAACTTGAAATCGCCCTATCCTATCTGCACCATCTTTGGAGACAATTCCGATGTTCTATCGACCACTACCGGCGAATCGTGCGCCGTTGTATCCTACCGCGTTTC
>DGFH01000053.1:814-6958 GCA_002391565.1 Anaerolineales bacterium UBA3905 | reverse complement strand
CCGTGGGCGGGCGCACGCCCGATGCCGCGCTGGTGGAGGTGCCGGTCGGCGCCGTGCGGCCGCAAGGGTGGCTGCTCGACCAGCTACGCATCCAGGCCAACGGGCTGACGGGCCATCTCGACGAGTTCTGGCCCTACGTCAGCCGCGAATCGGGCTGGCTGGGCGGCGCCGGCGACGACTGGGAGCGCGCGCCCTACTATTGCGACGGGCTGGTTCCCCTTGCCTATCAGCTCGACGATCAGCGGCTGATCGCCAAAGCCAACGAGTACATCGCCTGGATGCTCAACAGCGCGCAGCCGAACGGTTGGTTTGGGACTGCCAACACCGATTGGTGGCCGCGCATGGTCGCGCTCAAGGTGCTGATGAGCTATTACGAGGCGACCGGCGACGCGCGCGTGCTCAGCCTGATGACCAGCTACTTCCGCTATCAGAACGTCATGCTGGCAGCGCGGCGGCTGGAGAATTGGGGCGCCGCGCGTGTGGCGGACAACCTGCTCGCCGTCTACTGGCTTTACAACTTCACGGGCGACGCCTTCCTGCTCGACCTGGCAGCCAAGCTCAGCGCCGGCGCCATCGACTGGGCAGAGTTGCAGGCGAAGTATAAACTGGCGGAAATTCTGCCCTTTGCCCACCACCGCGCCAACATGGCGACGCACGTGGTCAACAACGCGCAGGGCATCAAGACGCCCGCCGTGCAATATCTCCTCAGCGGCGACGAGTGGCATCGCACCGCACCGCGGCAGAGCATCGCCAACCTGATGCGCCATCACGGCCAGCCCAACGGCATCTGGAGCGGCGACGAGCATCTGCACGGCACGTCACCCACCGCCGGCGTCGAGTTGTGCGCAGTCGCCGAATATATGTACTCGCTGGAGGAGATGCTGCGCATCCTGGGCGACCCCTTTTACGGTGACACGCTGGAGCAGGTGGCTTACAACGCCTGGCCCGCCACCTTCGCCGCCGATATGTGGTCGCACCAGTACGATCAGCAGGTCAACCAGGTGTTATGCACCGTCGCCAAACGTCCGTGGACGGACAACACCGAGGACTCCAACATCTTTGGCCTGGAGCCGCACTTCGGTTGCTGCACGGCGAACATGCATCAAGGCTGGCCCAAGCTGGTCAAACACCTGGTCATGGCGATTGCGAATGGCGGGCTGGCGGTCACGGCATACGGTCCCTGCACGGCGCAGGTCGAGCTGGACAGCGGCGCCCGCGTGCGCTTGACCGTGGAGACAGAATACCCGTTCAAGGGGCGCATCACGGTGCGCGTCGCCGTGGATCGCCCGGCGACCTTCCCGCTGCTGCTGCGCATCCCGGTGTGGGCGGTGGGGGCGACGCGGGCGCTTGCCGACGGCGAAATGGTGAACGTTGCTGCTGGCGAGTTTCACCGCATCGAACGGACGTGGGAAGGCGAGACAAGCCTGACGCTCGATCTTCCGATGCATGTGCGCACCCGTCGCGGCCATGCCGGGCTGGTGTCGATCTATCGCGGCCCCCTGCTCTTTGGTCTGCGCATCGGCGAGCACTGGCAACAGATCGGCGGCGAACTGCCGCACGCCGACTGGGAGGTTTACCCGACGACGCCGTGGAACTATGCCCTGGCGCTCGATCCTGATGCCCCGGCAGCGACGCTGCGCGTTGAGGAGCAGCCCATCAGCGCCGCGCCCTTCGACCCAAACGCGGCGCCCGTGCGCATCACCGCCATCGGCAAGCGCCTGCCGCAGTGGGGGCTGGTCGACAACTCCGCCGGCCCCATCGACGCTGGGCCGCACGCCACTGATGAAGCGGCGGAAGAAATAGAACTGATCCCCTATGGTAGCACCCATCTGCGCGTGGCGGCGTTCCCGCTGAGCGCATGATGCGGCGGCGAGCCAGAGAAACCAATTGCTGGTTGATAGCGGAACACAGATTGGCGGAGTGAGACGGATCAGAAGACGTTTCGATACACGAGGCGACCGTCGCCGGGAGGTCAGCCTGGGAATCAATTCCCGGCTGATAGCTCAAAGTCCACTGAAGTGGGCTGGCGGGATCGCACCAGTCGGCTTGAGCCGACTTCAGCTTTCAGCCTCGATTTGAATCGAAGGCTGACTCGATCTCAACGAGGTCTTCTTCACCCTCCCAGCACCTTCATTTGCGCCGCCCATTTCGCCGCCAGGTGCGTATGGCGCAGATCTCGGGGTCGGGTTGGCGGGGTTCGGCGACGTGATGATGGGGGCCGCCGGCGCGGGCGCGCCAGGCTTCGTCCCACAGCGCCAGGCGTCGCTCAATCCGTGTGCGATTGGCAGCATTATCTTGCCCGGCGGCAGCTTCAGCAAAGCGACTTAGATGCTGGCGCGCCTCAACCGTAAGCAGGTGACTGGCTTCCTGCACCAACATTGCGCGCGCAGCGTCCTCTTCCTCGGTCAGCAAGAAAGCCAGCACACGTTGAAAGATCGAGTTTTCCTGTACGGCGCTGCGTTCACTGGCAAGCCGGACGGCATTTGCCATCTCCGCGTGTAGTTGTGTATAGGCGGCATCGACGCCCTCCGCCCGACACGCTGCCAGCAGGTTATGGTGAAGTTGCACCTTATCGTCGGCGGCGTCGGTTTGCAGCAGCAGGGCGTTCAGTTCTGCGGCGTTGCGCATGGAGCGTAATGCTTCCAACAGAGCATCCAGGTCGGCGGTCGGCGGCATCGGGCGGCTCCTTTGGCGACAAACAGCAGGTGGCGGGTAACAACAGGCTTGGCGCCGGGTGGCAACCAAATCCTGACAGGTGCCATGATAACACCCTAATGCGCCCGCTATTCAGAAGATCGGCGGCGTAATGGCCGACAGAAAAACCGCCTCCGTTTCGCCAACGGCGCTGATCTCGCGCAGCGCAAAGCCATGAATGTAGATGCTGTCGCCCGCCGTCAGCAGGTGCTCCTGATCATGTAGCACGACGCGCACCGTGCCTTCCAGCACCAGCAGACACTCTTCGGTGTCCATTTGTGGCGGGCGCGCAATGTTGCCCGCCGACGGTTTGACGTGTGAAATAAAGACCTCGAGTTTGTTGCGCAGGTTCGGCACCAGCAATTCACTCGTGACGTCGCCGGGCGGGAAGGTGACCTTGATCCGTTCCGTAGCGCGCACCACCGGATTCTGCATCGTGGCGGCGCCGCCGTTTTTCTGCGAGAAATAGAAGGGCGGCACTCCCAACGCCTCAGCGATATGGCGCAGCGACTCTAGCGACGGGTTGCTCATGTCGCGTTCGACCAGGCTCAAAAAGCTGGCTGTC
The DNA here is from genome assembly GCA_002391565.1 of Anaerolineales bacterium UBA3905. Classification (GTDB taxonomy): domain Bacteria; phylum Chloroflexota; class Anaerolineae; order Caldilineales; family Caldilineaceae; genus Caldilinea. Next base: position 3,699 of record DGFH01000053.1, on the reverse strand, counting down.
AGGCCGGTGCGCTGCGCCAGATCTTCCAGGCTTAACCCCAACTCTTTGCGCCGCGCTCGAATTTGGTCGCCAAACGAACGCATCGCTGCGCCGTTGATGGCGCCGGATGAACGGTTTGATTGTGCTTTGGTGGACATAGGTTTCAGTGTACACTGGAGATTGTACAGTGTCAACCATGATTTTGAGTGCAACTTGATGGTTTTGAATCATGCTTGACAGAGCACCGCAAATATGCTACTTTGACAAATGATCCCAGTAGACGCAAGACAATAGAAACGGAGGTTCTATGCCTGCGCACATCCATGAGTATCAGCGCGCATCTGCTGTTGCGCACGCGCTGACGCTGTTGGAACGAGACACAATTGACACCGCACCGCTGATTCCCAGACCGCGCGTGCCGGATGATGGCTTTCCCGCAGCGGCGGCGGTCGTCGATCTTCAGGCGCTGCCCTGGGACTACATCAGCCGCGAGCCGGCAGTCCTGCGCATCGGCGGCAACACGCGGCTGCAGACGCTGGTCGAAAACGCCGCCGTGCGCAACATTGCCAGTGGCGTGATCGCCGAAGCCGCCGCGCTCGCCGCGCCGCGCACGTTGCGCAACCTGGCGACCCTCGCCGGTGCGCTCGATGGCGTCGCCGACGGGCCGCCGGAGTTGATGCTGGCGCTGCTGGCGCTGGGCGCGCAGGCGACCGTGCAGGGAGGCGACGCCTCGCCCATCGCGCTGCGTAACTTCAAGCCCTCACCCAAGATATTGCTAACGGAAGTCGCTATCGATGTCAGCGGTGAGGCGTCGGCGGCGCTGGCGCGTGTGGCGCGCACAAAGCTCGATCAGGCGATTGTGGCGGCGGTCGGCGCAGTGGATGGCGCGACGGCGCGCGTGGCGGTGGCTGGCGCCAGTGCACTGCCGTTCGTGGTCGAAACGCGCGTCGATGCCGCCCCCGCCGCTGTGATCGACCGGCTTGTCGCCGCCGTGAACAGCCAGGCCGCGCCGGCGGGCGACTATCGCGGCAGCGTTGACTATCGCCGACAGATGGCTGAAGTGCTGGCGCAGCGTGCATTGACGGCCGCCTTTGCGAAGGGAGCAAGCGCATGAACATTCAATTCAAGCTCAACGGCGTCGCCCGCACCTTTGCCTGTGAGCCGGGCGAAACGCTGATGTCCGTGCTGCGCCGTCACGGTGTGTGGAGCGTCAAACACGGCTGCGAGACCGGCGAATGCGGCGCCTGCTCGGTGCTGATCGACGGCAAGTTGACCCCAACGTGTGTGCTGCTGGCCGCGCAGGTCGAGGGCCGCAGCATTGAAACGGTCGAGGCGCTCGACCGCGGCCCCGGCGCGCCGCTGCACCCGATCCAGCAGGCGTTCGCCGAGACGGGCGCGATCCAGTGTGGCTACTGCACGCCGGCGATGGTATTGGCCGCGCAAGAGTTGCTCGACAAGACGCTGACGCCGAGTGACGCCGAGATTCGCGACGCGCTGGGCGGCGTGCTCTGCCGCTGCACGGGCTACGTCAAGCCGGTGGAGGCGGTGCAGCGTGCGGCGGCGATGTTGCGCGGGGAGGCCGTCCCGCCCATCGAGCCGCCGGGCGGGATTCCGCTCGAAGGCTTCTTCGACGCCATCCGCCGCCCCGACGAGCCGGAGATACCTGGCCCCGGCGGCGACGTGCTCACCAAGCCCAAAGTCGCCTTTTTCACCTTCCCGACTGTCGATACGCAGGGCGCCACCGATGTGGTGGGCAAGCCGGAGATCAAAGTCGACGCGGTCAAGCTGGTCAAGGGCAAACCCGCCTTTGCCGATGACATCGACCTGCCCGGCATGTTGCACGCGGCGATGCTCACCAGCCCGCACGCCCACGCCCGCATCACCCGCATCGACGCGTCGAAGGCGCGCGCGCTGCCGGGCGTTCATGCCGTGCTCACTTACGAAGATGTGCCGCGCGTCATCTACGCGTCGGGTGGGCAGACGTGGCCCAACCCGCATCCGTGGGATCAGGTTTCGCTCGACAGCAAGGTGCGGCATGTGGGCGACCGCGTGGCCGTCGTCGCCGCCGAGTCGCCGGAGATTGCCAAAGAGGCGCTCAAGCTGATCGAGGTCGATTACGAGGTGCTGCCGGCGGTCTTCGATCCGCTGGAAACAATGCAGCCGGGCGCGCCGATCATTCACGACGAACCGGACGCAGTCGGCATCGCCGATGTCGAGCGCAACATCGCCGTCAAGATTCACGCCGCCGTCGGCGATGTGGAACAAGGGCTGGCGGAATCCGCCCACGTCTTCGAGCGCACCTACCGCGTCCATCAGGTGCAGCAGGCGTCGATCGAGCCGCATGTCGTCGTCACCTACTGGGATGAGGACGAGCGGCTGGTGATCCGCACGAGCACGCAGGTGCCCTTCCACGTGCGCCGCATGATCGCGCCGTTAATTGGGCTGCCGGTCAAGCGCATCCGTGTGATCAAGCCGCGCATCGGCGGCGGCTTTGGCGGCAAGCAGGAGATGCTGATCGAAGACCTCTGTGCGCATCTCACCATCGCCACCGGTCGCCCGGTGCGTTTCGAGTACACGCGCGAGCAGGAGTTCACCAGCGCGCGCTCCCGCCACCCGATGGTGCTGACCTTCCGTGCTGGCGTCAACCGCGACGGCACGCTCAACGCGCTCGATCTGCACATTGTCTCCAACACCGGAGCGTATGGCACGCACGGGCTGACGGTGTGCAGCGTGGCCGGTCTGCGCGGGCTGGCGACCTATCGTTGCACCAACCTGCAATTCACCGCCGAAGTTGTCTACACCAACCTGCCGACGCCGGGCGCGTTCCGCGGCTACGGCGCGCCACAGGGTGAGTTTGCGCTGGAAAGCCTGATGGAGGAGATCGCCGAGGCGTTGAACATGGATCC
>DGFH01000053.1:0-717 GCA_002391565.1 Anaerolineales bacterium UBA3905 | reverse complement strand
TGCGCTGGAAAGCCTGATGGAGGAGATCGCCGAGGCGTTGAACATGGATCCAGTCGAGTTCCGGCTCAAGAATGCCGTGCGCTCCGGCGACCCAATCCCGATCACGGCGGCGCTGGGCGAGGGCGACAGCGGACGCCAGCCGCAGGTGGTGCAAAGCTGCGGGCTGGAGCAGTGCGTGACGCAGGGCGCGGCGGCCATCGCCTGGGATCGCAAAGGCGACCCGGCCTGGCGCGTCGATCCGGCGCGGCCGTACATCCGCCGCGGGCTGGGCATGGCCGTCTGTATGCACGGCACCGCCATCCCCGGGCTGGACATGGGCGCAGCGAGCATCAAAATGAACGACGACGGCAGCTTCAACGTGCTCGTCGGCGGCACCGACCTGGGCACCGGCTCCGACACCGTGCTGGCGCAGATCGCAGCCGAGGCGTTGGGCGCGCCGCTCAACGACATCATCATCTACTCGTCGGACACCGACTTTACACCCTTCGACACCGGCGCCTATGCGTCGTCCACGACCTACATCTCCGGCGGCGCGGTCAAGAAGGCGGCGGATCAGGTGCGTGAGCAGATTTTTGAGCGCGCCAGGCTCATGCTCCATCTCGACACGACCGAGGGGCTGACGCTGCACGACCGCCGCGTCACTGCGCCCGACGGTCGCAGCGTGACGCTGTCTCTTATACACATCTGACGCTGCCGACGAAGGGGTTAGTTGCACTT
>DGFH01000219.1:3417-8570 GCA_002391565.1 Anaerolineales bacterium UBA3905 | reverse complement strand
CGCCAACTTCGTGCAGGAACATGCCACGGCGACCGCCGAAGATCTGAGCGCCCACTTCGACGTCTCCCTCATGACGATCTGGCGCGACCTGACGGCATTGGAGGAAATGGGGCGCGTGCGGCGTGTGCGGGGAGGCGCGGCGCGCCTGGAGCGAACCGCCGAAGCCGAACCACTCTTCGACAGCAAGCGCGTCCTCAACCCGACGACAAAGGAGCGCATCGCTCGCTATGCTGCAGAGCATTTCGTCAAGAGCGGGGATATCCTCTTTATGGAGGCTGGCACAACTGTTGCTGCGATGGTGAAATATCTTGTGGGTTATCAGCACCTCACCGTGATTGGCAATGGACTGGGGACGATGAACGAACTGGCGCGGCTCACGCCGGCGATCAATGTCTATTGTTGCGGCGGGATGTTGCGTCCGGTCGCCTACACCTTCGTCGGCCCGCAGGCGGAGGAATATTTCCGCACCATCAACGCCACGACCTGTTTCTTGAGCGCCACCGGCGTCACTCTGACGGAGGGCATCACCGATGTGAATCTACTGGAAATTCAGGTGAAGCGCGCCATGGTTGCCAGCGCCAACCGCGTTGTCTTCTTGATGGATAGCAGCAAGTTCGGCGTGCGGTCGTTGGCGCGCGTCGTGCCGATGGAGGAAGTGGATGTGTTGATTACGGACAGCAATGCGCCAGCATCATTCGTGGATGCGTTGCGCGCACAGGGCATCGAAGTGCACCTGGCGTAACCACCAGAGCCTGACTACTCATCCCAATGAAACTCGCCAGAGATTATGGGGATGATCTGAACACGCCAGCGTGCCTTCGTCTTGAGTCGCCGCAGATCGAGACGCACCCGGAACTCCTCGCCGCGCGTAGGTGCATTCCGACCAGCCAGCCAGATCGTATCAGACACAGTGGGATTGTAACGCTCCTGTAACATTCCATTGGGCACTGCAACAACCGTCAGATCAATCAGTTCTCGGTGGCGACTGCCTTCCTGATAGTTGTATTTGACAAACAGTGTCGTGGTCAGGTAGGCAGCGCCCTGCAACTCGAGGATCTGGGGTAGCCTACCGTTAACTTCCACCGCTTCACCAGCACGAATCTACCGCACTACCATCGATAGTTGTGAGGTCTGAAGCGTGGCAGTGTTGCGCCCCTCTATCTTTTCTGCCTTTGAATCCACAAACAACGCTTGCTTTATCGCATAGTTGGGGTGAAACAAATAGCAGGCTCGCTTGTAATCCATCTTGCCGAAGAGTCGTTGATCAATCCGAGCCATTCCCATCCGATCCAGCGCTTCACGCGTGATGTCTTCACCAACATCTGCTACTAGATCGATTTCGGCATGAAACACTTCTCTGGCGGTCTGACGGTAGTCATATAGCGCCTGCACAACGTGACGCAGTGAGGCGCGTTCGATTTCCTCAATGCGATCAAGATTGTGTTGCAGGTGATGAGGATCGAGCAGCATACGAAGCTTCGTTTCTTGATTCGGCGAGTAGTTTGATTTGAACACCAGTGGCAATCGCACGACGCGCCAGTTCAACATATTCGGCTTGTAGTTCGATGCCTATATACTGACGATTGAGTTGTAGAGCCGCAATTGCAGTCGTGCCGCTGCCCATGAAACAGTCGAGCACAATCTCGCCGGGATCGGTCAAAAGACGAATAACCCGCAACGGTAACTCCAATGGGAATTTAGCCTCATGGTCATCGTTGGCGCGCACTGAAGGAAACGTCCAAACCCCCCGTGAACCCCAGTTGCGCCATTCGTCTGCACTGAGCCGCGCTCGGTCGAACTTAGTGATGCCTGGTTTCCAGAAGAAGTACAGATACTCAAATTCATCGACCGAACGGTATGAGAGGCTTGCCCACCGCGAGTTTTCCCATGCAGCATCCTTGACCCAGATACGCCGGTCATACGGATAAAAGCCCGCCTTGAGCGCCCATTCCTCAATAAGGCCGCCAACGATCTTGACACGCGTCTGTGGTTCATACTTACCGCCCCGGATGTTGTTGCCGTGCAGTCGCCGATCGATTGTCTGTTCACTGCAGCCAAGCAATTTAGCGAGCTGGTAGCGGTTATACTCTGGGTGCTCTGTCATGGCGCGCAATACATCTTCTCGCGTGACCGGGGATCGTTTGCTCTGTACGACATCTGCCTGTACACGTGGCATCGCCTCATCACGGAAAACCAGAATGTCTGCAATGTTGATGACTAGAAATCCGCCGGGTTTAATGATCGGAAAGTGATGTGCGATCACGGTTTCGAGCAAGTTTTGCCAACTATCAAAGGTCAGGTCGGCTTCATACTCCTTGCCCACAAAATATGGTGGTGACCATACACTCAGGGCAACGCTGTTTGGCGCAATTTTCGGCAGCAGTTCGCGTGCATCACCATGATGAATCTCTCCGGTCGCAAGATATTCGGCGCCGGCGTGACCATTGGCATACAGTGAACGGAATGTTTCCTGTAACTCTTTGGGTAGACGTTCAATCTTAAAATCGGTTGGGGTTTGAGTGTTCATCTGTGAACCTACTGCTCGCGTCTGAGTGACTGCAGCGGTGCATAATCTTTTCAGTGCCTGCCATTCAGATAGCAAAACCATTATACTGCTTTCGTCGTAGATCAGACAATCAATATTCAGATTCTTTGGCGTGGCGTTGAGCCAGCGTAGTCTCTTCTGCTTCCTGCCCCCCGTTGCGCCGCACCCATGTCTGCTCTTGATTTGTAAGCCATGCTGCGGTGATGACGCTGCTGTGTCGCTAGACTGCGTTCACCCGGACGCAATAAGCAAGTTGTGATGCAGAGGGCAACGGCACTGATGGCGAAGCGACTCTTACACTTCATCGCGCTGATGATCATGGCGTTGGCGGCAGCCGGTTGCTCCGCCGACGCGCTGCAGACCCAGGCGCAACGGCTGATCGGGCAGACGCGCCTGGCAGTAGAGGCAAAATCACCACCTCCCAGCCCGGAAAACCAATTGCTGGTTGTGGGCGCCGATGGCAATCTTTTTCTGGTGGATGCGACGAGCGGCAAGCGTTTCGCCCTGACCACCGACGCTACGCCGCTCCGTCAGTATCTGCAACCGACCTGGTCGCCGGATGGGGAGCGAATTGCCTGGGCGCGCCTCGATGGTGAACGCAGTTTCCTGGAGACGGCCCACTTCGATGGCGCCGATCGTCGCACGCTGAAGTTGCCGTTCCTGCCCTTTTACATGTTCTGGAGTCCAACTGGCGATCGGCTCGCCTATTTGAGCAACTGGCTGGCGCTCGATCAGCCATCTATGGCCCTGCGCGTCGTGGAGTTCACTGCAGATGGGATGCGCGCCCGTACGCTGGCAGAGGGTCAACCTTTCTACTTCTCGTGGGCGCCTGGTGGTCAGCAAATCCTGGCGCACATCGGCGGCGAGCGCGTTGAGCTTCTCTCTCTGGACGGCGCCGCCCAGTCGCTGCAAATCTCTGGTGGGCAATTCTCTGCTCCGCAATGGGCGCCAGATGGGAAGCGGCTCGTCTACGCTGTGGCAGACGCGACGCGTCAGCGGCTGATCGTCACCGACGTCGCCGGTCAAGAACTCACGGAGTTGACCGACTTTCCAGGACGCATCAGCTTTTCCCTCAGCCCAGACGGCGCCCAACTGGCTTATATCGTGACGGAACCCACAGTGCAGACGAGCACACTGGGCCCGCTCTACGCGGTGGAGGTGGGGACGCAACGCACGCGCGAAATTACCTCTGACCCGGCGCTGGCTTTCTTCTGGAGTCCGGCGGGCGACAAGCTGGCCTATCTGAAGCTGGAATTTGTCGCCGGGCGGCTAGGGTTGCGTTGGTATGTGTGGGATGGGCGGACTTCGACGCCGTATGCCGGCTTCTTACCCTCGCGCACGTTCCTGGAGAATTATCTGCCCTTCTTCGACCAGTATGCGCAGAGCCACCACGTATGGGCCGGCGATGGCAGCGCATTCGTCTTCACGGGCACACTGGCCGATGGGCGCAGCGGTGTTTGGGTGCAGCCGGTCGCGCCGGACGCCGCACCGGTGGCAATGGGGCCGGGCGTCGTCGCCACCTGGTCGCCGCGCTGAAAGATGTGTGAAGGATTCTCCTGTCAGAACGGATGGACGAGATGGATGACGTGAATCACTATTTTCCACTGCGGGTGCGCTGGGAAGGTGCGTTGACTGTGCGCGACGCCAAACGCCACATCCCACACACGTTCACCGTGCCGGGAGGCGCTGCGCGACTGAACATTCACTTTGCCTGTACGCCGGCTGCTGCCCAGGGGCTGGACAACATGCTGACGCTCAGCCTGTTCGACCCACACGGCTTTCGCGGCGCCCGGCACTGTAGCGGCGCGCGTCACGCTGTCGCCATTGGCGCCCATGTCGCCACGCCTGGCTATCTGCCGGGGCCGCTGCCGGCCGGCGAGTGGTCGGTGCAGATCGACACGCATCGCATCCTGCCCGGCGCACCGCTGCACTACACGGTGGAGGTCGAGATCGAGGCTACGGATGACCTGACGGCTGTCTCCGCTTCGCCGCAGGGCAAGCCTGGCATGGTGGCGCGCTGTGAAGCCGGCTGGTATCGCGGCGATCTGCACAGCCACACCGACCATTCCGACGCCGATCAGCGCACCGTGACGGAGTTGGTCGCAGCGGCCAGGGCTGCTGAGCTGGACTTCCTCTTTCTGACCGATCACAACACGATTTCACCGCTGGCGGAGATCGATGCACTTGCCGGCCCCGACTTGCTGACCGCTGGTGGCATGGAACTGACAACTTTCTGGGGACATGCGCTCGTACTTGGCGCACGGCACTGGATCGACTGGCGGTTTCGCCCTGGCGACGGCGCGATCAATCGCCTGGCGGAGGCGGTCTATGCGCGCGGCGAGGTGTTCATCATGGCGCACCCGGCGTCAGATGGCGACCCCTATTGCACCGGCTGCGCCTGGCGCTTTGGCGAGATGATGCCCGGATCAGCGCGTGTCATTGAAATCTGGAATGGCACGTGGGCGGGAGACTCTAACAACGAGCTGGCGCTGGCGCTCTACTACGACTGGCTCAACCAGGGGCGTCGCCTGGTGGCGACAGCGGGCAGCGACACCCACAGCACGGCGGATTACGCTGCCGGGCCAGGCTTCAATGTCGTCTACGCTGA
>DGFH01000219.1:751-3313 GCA_002391565.1 Anaerolineales bacterium UBA3905 | reverse complement strand
AATGTCGTCTACGCTGAGGAGCTTTCGGAGGCGGCGCTGCTGCGCGCGATTGCAGCGGGGCATCTGTACCTGAGCAGCGGGCCGGTGTTGACGCTGGAGGCCGTCGCGCAGAACGGAACGCGCCGGATGATGGGCGACACGCTCACGCAGGCGGCGACGATCAACGTGCAGTGGTCACATTGTCCGCCAGGGGCGACGCTACGTGTGCTGGCAAACGGGCAATTGCTCCATCAGCAAGTGACGGGCGCAACCGGCGGCTTTCGCTACGCCGCCACGCCCGCCGATGCCGACTGGTTGATCGCCGAAGTGCGCGCGGCGGATGGTGTGCTGTTGGCGATCACGAATCCGCTTTTCCTGGCGTAATGACGCAGGCGCCTCGACGGTGTGCACCCTTCCCCCATCAACGTCGCATCCCTTCCCGCTGCACCAACAGTTCAAGCAGCCGCGCCAGCACTTCCTCACGGTCGTCGCCGGTGAGCGCCAGCGCCATTTGCGCCGTCAGCAATCCATACTTGACGCCGACATCGTAGCGGGCGCCGGCCTGCTCCAGCGCCAGGTACTTCTCGCGGTGCGCCAATTCCACCAACGCTGCCGACAGTGTATAGCCGCGTTCCGGGTGATCGCCAGCAGCGCCAGCGGCAATTTGGGCGCCCAGGATGTTCATCACACTGGGCGTCAACACGTGCATACCAAAAAAGCAAAGATAGTAACCGGCGCGTAGACCGGGCACGATTAGATGTTGCTCCGCCTGCGTAGGCGTTGGTTTCTCGATGACGGTGTCCACCTCATACAGCGCTGGTGCGCCGGGCACCCGGCGCCCACCCACGGCGCCATAATAGGGCAGCAGGCTTTCGCGCGTCGCCTGCACCGCCGAAATGGCGCACGCCTCGCTTTCCGCCATGGCGACCAGCGCCTGAGCGCAGCGCTGGTCGCCATGGCTCACGTAGAGATGATCGCCGACCAGGTGCAAAAATGGATCGCGTCCTACAAATTCCTGGGCGCAATACACGGCGTGGCCGTGACCCAGCGGCTCCCTTTGCGGGACGAAATGTAGTCGCCGCACATGCCCCCCCGCAACCTGCGCATACGCCTGCTCATCGCCAGGCCGCACAACGACGCCGATCTCGTCGATGCCAGCGGCCAATACCTCCTCAATCAGGATGGTCAGCACCGACTTCTCGACGCCATCGCGGTCGATGAGAGTTTGCAAAGGTAAGGTGCGTTGTCGCCGCCCTGCCGCAGTAATAACAGCTTTGTGGATCTTCATAGGTGTGCGCCTGGGGTTCCTATTGACTTTTGGGTTGGCTGCTCTGCGCGGGCTGCACTGAGTGCAGCGAAGCCTCGCATCTACATATCAATCCAAACTATTTTAGCACACGGTGGGGTTGCAGGGAGAATGCACCATGATTCTGGGGTCTATTTCACATTGCGCACCGACGCTTGTATGAGAATTAACAAAATCACCCGGCAATCGCTGTTGCCGCATTCAATGCATGGAGCTGCCTACCCCGTAGGTCATCGCCTCTGGCGTGACGGCGCGGCTGACGGGAAATGTCCGGCTGTTGTCGCATTCAATGCACGGAACTATCCCGTAGGTCATCGCCTCTGGCGTGACGGCGCGGCTGACGGGAAATGTCCGGCTGGAAGCCGAATCTACGGTCAGGCGTCCAACAGGTGCTCATACAGCGATTACTGGTTGTTGATTCCAATATCGGTGAGCAGTGCATCTATAGTGTAGCTGGCGCCGCCAAGCAGGATCATGGCTGCCGTCGAGCCCACTACAATGACGAGCAATGCCAGGATAGGCAGCAGCACGGCGCGCCAGCCGCGCACTTCATGCGCTGTCGCCACGCCCAGCCATGTCGTCAGAAAGCCAAGCACCAGCATGAGGGATTTCGTGACGCTGGCATAGGGCAATAGCGGCACAAGCAGCGCCAGGATGCCGACGACCTGTGCGAAGCCCATAGCGCGGAAGGTGCGCGTAAAGTTGCCGCGCCGGGTCAATATCCAACCTGCGGCAAAGACCACTGCGACGCCAAAGAAAAAGAAAAAGAGATCAATGGCAATTTCCACGATGTTGAATGCCCGACGCGTTGCCACCGTCGTCAGCGTGATCAGCACCAGCGCAATCAGCAGCGCTGGCCCCGTCATGTAAGGGTCGGCGACAACTTTCGCATAGGCGCTGCGATCTAGCGTCAGACAACCGAAGGCGCGTTCCATCCAAACGCGCCAGTTGACAATGCCCTGCCACAATGTGGCGGGCGCCCAGGCATTGATCACCGGTTGCACTGGCGATGGTTTTGGAATGATTGGCGCGTTGCGGTGGTTATTGAGAATATGATAGACATCGGTCGAGCAGCGTGTCTCCGGCACCTCCATGTCGGCAGGGTGAAAGATGAAGGCGTCGGTCTGTTCGCCTCCTAGCCCGCCATGATTGCCGACCAGTTCTTCCAACGCCGCCACCGTGCCATCAGGATAGACGGTGCTGATCACCCATAGGTCGCCGGCGCTGGGGAACTCCATCACCCGTTTCAATTGCCAGACGCGTTTTTCGATGCTGGC
>DGFH01000219.1:0-472 GCA_002391565.1 Anaerolineales bacterium UBA3905 | reverse complement strand
ATGACTTCGCCGGTGTGAAGGTTGCGGCGTCCCCGTTTGCCCAATACGATCACCGTCATGTCATCTTCGTAGCCCAGCACCATGCCGATGCCTTCGTGTTGCACCAGCGCATCGACCATGCCAGGGTAAGCCGCGTTCAGCTCACTCAGTTTGATCTTGCGTGGGAAGAGATCGAAGTAGACCTGCGCGGCGTTGCCACTACCATATGCTGTGACGGCGGCGGATATGTCGCTCTCATGGATGTCGCCTGCGACTGCACCCTTCTGCGCCAGTTTCTGCCCTTGCCGTGCAACGGCATGGTTGACGGCATTGGTGGCGTCGACATCCTGCATGTTCGCCAGTTCGCCTGCCACACCTTGCAGCCCAAATGCACCTGTGTCGCCGCCGATAGACTGCTTGACCGTCGTGCCTTGCGGCAATTGTTGCTCAATAAACTCCTTGATCGAGAGGCCATAGCGTTGCAAGAAGGTTG
>DGFH01000184.1:10924-12951 GCA_002391565.1 Anaerolineales bacterium UBA3905 | reverse complement strand
CGCCGCGCTACGTCAGTATGAAAGTTGCGTCGAAATGTTGCGCCGCGGGTTGGGGGTCGAACCCGCGCGCAGCACGCAACGACTCTATGCACAGATTCGCAGCGATCATTACGACACAAGGGAGGGCGTCTCCATCGTGTCGCCTATGCCTGGCGTCGAGGTGAACGAGCTGGCTGACGTATTGGCGCATCTTGGACAACTTCAGATCATCCTGCTCCAGACGTTGGAGCAGGTGCGACAGGACATGGCGCGTGTCGAAGCCGCGCTGCAGCGTCAGACGCTGATGCCCAATCTCACTGCGCCCGAAAACGGTGACGGTGCGCCGCTCGCCCCCCCGCTTCTGGCGCCAGGCTCTCCCCTCCCTCCACGACGCACATAGCTTCCTGTCGATCCCACGCTGCGTCGGAAGACGCGCCGACAGACGCCCCACAGACGCCACGCCAGACGCCCCCCTGCTACACTCTGGACATGGCTGGCGACGACCTGCACTCGTTCATCGTACGCATCTGGCTGGAGGAGAGCATAACGGAGGCGCCCCAGCCTTCGTGGCGCGGCAGTATCACCCATGTACTCAGCGGACGCCGCCAATTTTTTGTGGATTTAGAAATGTTGCCGAAATTGATCCGCCCCTATTTGGAAGCACTGGTGACCGAGTCGCACTTACCTGAAGGAGAATAATCTATGCCTGTCACCCTGTCGTATCCGGGCGTCTACATCGAGGAGGCGCCCAGCGGCGTACGCACCATCGTTGGCGTCGCCACGTCGATCACTGCGTTTGTGGGTCGAGCGCTGCGCGGTCCCGTCAACCAGCCCGTGCGCGTACAGAGTTTTGCCGAGTTTGAGCGTATCTTTGGCGGGCTGTGGGCCGGCGCAGGGCTGGGCTACGCTGTACAGCACTTTTTCCTGAACGGCGGCGGCGACGCGCTGATTGTGCGCGTGGTGCATACGGGCGATAACACTGCCGCCAACAACGCCGTCGCCGCCACCGGCGCCACTGGCGGGCTGGACGTGGTCGCCGCCAACGCCGGCGCGTGGGGCAACCGCATCCGCATTGTGGTCGATCACGCCACGCGCGACCCTGCCGACACGAACCTTTTCAACCTGACCGTGCAGGAGATGGACGGGACTGGCCCCAGCGCCAACGTCATCGCCAGTGAGAGCTTCCGCAACGTCTCGGTCACGCCGACGGCCACGCGTTTTGTCCAGACTGTGCTTGCGGCTGAATCCACCTATTTGCGGGCGACGACAGTGCCCAACACCCGCCCCGGCGCGGCGACGGTCTTTCTCACCGGCGGTCAGGATGGCATTGCGCCCACCGCTGGCGAAGTGCAGGGCGTCCCGGCGAACAAGACCGGCATGTTCGCGCTGGAGGACGCCGATCTCTTCAACCTGCTCTGCATTCCGCCCGTTGCGCCCGACGGCGACACCGACCCGGCGGTCTACATAGCGGCGCTTGCCTATTGCAAGACGCGCCGCGCCATGCTGCTCGTCGATCCGCGCACCAGTTGGGCGAACCCAACGGCAGTGGAGAGCGACGCCAACAACTCAGCCGGCTTCATTGCACCGCTGCGCGACGAGAACGCCATCCTCTACTTCCCACGCGTGCGCATGGCCGACCCGCTGCAGGAAAATCGCCCGACGGCTTTCGTTCCCTGCGGCGTCATGGCCGGTGTGATCGCGCGCACCGATGCCCAGCGCGGCGTCTGGAAAGCGCCTGCCGGGCAAGATGCGACGCTCGTCGGCGTGCGCGAGCTGGCGTACAAGATGACCGACGGCGAGAACGGGCGCATCAACCCGCTCGGCGTCAATGCGCTGCGCGCCTTCCCAGTGACGGGCAATGTGGCGTGGGGCGCGCGCACCCTTGAGGGCGCTGACCGTCTGGCTTCGGAATGGAAGTACATTCCCGTGCGGCGGCTGGCGCTCTTTATCGAGGAGAGCCTCTTCCGCGGCACACAGTGGGTGGTCTTCGAGCCGAACGACGAGCCGCTGTGGGCGCAGATTCGTCTCAACGTCGGCGCGTTTATGCA
>DGFH01000184.1:0-10825 GCA_002391565.1 Anaerolineales bacterium UBA3905 | reverse complement strand
CTCTTCCGCGGCACACAGTGGGTGGTCTTCGAGCCGAACGACGAGCCGCTGTGGGCGCAGATTCGTCTCAACGTCGGCGCGTTTATGCAGGACTTGTTCCGGCAGGGCGCGTTCCAGGGCAGCAGCCCGCGCGAGGCTTTCTTCGTGCGCTGCGACCGCACCACAACGACGCAAAGCGACATCGATCGCGGCGTTGTCAACATCCACGTCGGCTTTGCGCCGCTCAAGCCCGCCGAGTTTGTCGTCATTCGCATTCAGCAGATCGCCGGCCAGACGGCCGGAGCGTAAGGGGGTTCTCATGGCGAAGTTCAGTGTCAACGCCAATCGCTTCGACCCGTATAAGAATTTTAAGTTTCGCGTCAAGTGGGACGGTCGTTACGTCGCCGGCGTCAGTAAGGTCAGCGCACTCAAACGCACCACCGACCCGGTGGAGCACCGCGAAGGCGGCGATCCGAGCACAGTGCGCAAATCGCCGGGACAGACCAAGTACGACCCGGTCACACTGGAACGCGGCGTCACGCATGACACCGAGTTTGAGAAGTGGGCGAACAAGGTATGGAACTTCGGCTCCGGGCTGGGCGCCGAGGTCTCGCTCAAGGACTTCCGCAAGGACATCATCATCGAGGTCTATAACGAAGCCGGTCAACTTGCCATCGCCTACAAGGTCTATCGCTGCTGGGTCTCCGAATTCACTGCCCTGCCCGAACTCGACGCCAGCGCCAACGCCGTCGCCATCCAGTCGATCGTGCTGCAGCACGAAGGGTGGGAACGCGACTACGACGTCACCGAGCCGAGCGAGCCGTCATTTGTGGAGCCGGCGTAGGGGGAAACGAGAGACGAGGAGATTGGAGATGAGGAGATTGGAGATGAGCAGACGGTGCAAGAGGTTGTCCCTGGACATCCATGCGATATGTCCCTAATCCTCTAATCTCCAATCTCTAATCTCCAGTTTCGACCTGAAAGACTGCCGAACACGATGATGCAACGATTGTCTGCAGAGAAGTTGTTAGCAGTTTGGGAGGAGCATTGGCGCCAACCGCCGCTTCGCCAGGGACTGGCGCTGCTGGCGGCAGCCAACCCGGAGGAACACCCAGAGACATTGTTGGGCTTGTCAATGGGGACGTTCAACGCCCGCCTGCTGACGCTTTACGCCTGGTGCTTCGGCGCTACGTTCACCGCCGTGACCACCTGCACTGGCTGCGGCGAGCTGATCGAGACGACGCTGAACGCTGCCAACCTGTGCGCCAGCCACAGCGATCCGCCGCCCTGGCTGGAGGTGGTCGATGACGCCGGCGTTGTGCGGTTTCGCTCACCCACACTGGGCGACCTGATCGTTGCGGGTGAGGCGACCACACTCGACGCCGCAAGCCAGACCATCCTGGCGCGCTGTCTGGAGACGCCGACCCGCTCGTTGCCGCCCGCCACGTTGGCGGCTGTGACCGGCGCCATGGAGCAGGCTGATCCGCTGGCGGCCATTGAACTGGACGGCGCCTGCCCACACTGTGCTCAGCCGTGGTCGGCGGCGCTCGATGTGGCGGCGTTTGTCTGGCGTCAGGTGCATCAATGGGCGCAACGCACCTTGCAGGAAATCCATCTGCTGGCGCGCGCCTATGGCTGGAGCGAGGATGCAATCCTGCGGCTTTCGCCTGGGCGTCGGCAAGCCTACTTGCAGATGATTTATGGATAAGCAATGGAAGCTGCCATGACCGACTTCTTGACGCGACTTGTGACCACAGCGTATGGCGATGTCCCTGTTATGCGGCCGCGACCGGTCGCCCAGTTTGAGCCGCTTGCATCGCCGCTGCCGGTGGAGACGCCAGCAAATGCAACTGCGTCATCCTCTGCCCCCCAGACGATGGCTGCGCAGACGGGCTTGATCCCAGGCGTCACCGCAGCGCCCGGCGGAGAGAGGCCGCCTGCCGCAACCGCGCCAGTTGACCGCGCCAGAATAGCCGCCAACGCCCAGCCGCCTGCCCGCGACCAGTTGTCTTCGACGCCAACTGATCATCATGTTGCGCTGGCTGAACGTGCGCAGTCGCGCGCCGCACCGACGCCACTCCATGCCACCATCGGCGCCGGCAAGCCGCCGCCGCTCGTTATAGCCAGCGCGGCGCCCCAGGACAGCCCGCTTCCGTTTCATGCTGCGCCGTCGTCGGGTAATGCAGAAGCGGAGCCTGCGACGTTGCCGGTTGCACCAACGTTGCCTGATCGGCGGCGCGCGGACGTGATGCAGGCGTCGGAATCGAGCTTAATGACGGCTTTGCTGTTGTCCGACGTCGCCCTGTCTTCCCGTGCGGCGTCGAGATTGGCCGAGGGACGCGCATCCGATCTGACCGGCGTCCATTCACCTGCCAGCACAACGGTTGCGTCGCCAACGTTGGCGCAGCAACGCGCCGGGTTGAGCGCCAACCCCGCTGTAGATGCAAGCGGAGACCGTGCAGCCGTGCGCGTTGGTCGTCCCAC
This sequence comes from Anaerolineales bacterium UBA3905, assembly GCA_002391565.1. Lineage (GTDB taxonomy): Bacteria > Chloroflexota > Anaerolineae > Caldilineales > Caldilineaceae > Caldilinea. The sequence continues at coordinate 8,362 of DGFH01000184.1, read as the reverse complement.
GCACCTGCCGACCAGAACGCCGCCCGACCCGCCCCTGCGCGCCGCTGCAGTTGAAGCTGAAAGCAGCGCATCACCCACGCCGATGGTGCGCGTCACGATCGGGCGCATCATCATCCAGGCGGAGCCGGCAAAGCCGGCGCAGAGGAGTGTGGCGCCGGTGCGTCAGCCGGTCGCGCCGACGCTGTCGCTTGATCGCTACCTGCAAGCACGCAACGGAGGCGGGCAATGAGCAATCATCTTGCCATTGCGACTGTCACCGCCAGCCTGGTGCGCTATCTGCAAGGCGCGGTCGGCGCGGATGTGGGCAACGCTGTCGTCACCGCCGTGCGCCCCGACGGGCCTAACAGCGGCGTGCCAGAGGTGGGTCTTAACATCTTCCTCTATCAGGTGACGCCCAACGTCGCCTGGCGCAACCAGGACCTGCCCACGCGCCGACCCGATGGCAGCCTGAACCAACGCCCACAGATCGCGCTCGATCTGCACTATCTGCTGACTTTCTACGGTGACGAAACACAGCTTGAACCGCAGCGCATTTTAGGCAGCGCGGTGCGGGCCCTCCACACTCGCCCGATCCTCTCGCGTCAGGAGATTCGCAGCGCCATCGCCGCCAACGCGTTCCTCACCGGCGCAGATCTGGCCGACGAGATCGAGACGGTCAAGCTGACGCCGCAGCCGCTGACGCTGGAGGAACTCTCGAAGCTCTGGTCGGTGCTCTTCCAGACGCCCTACACGCTGTCGATGGCATACGACGCCTCGGTGGTCTTGCTCACCGCCGACAGCCAGCCGTCGCTGGTGCAGCCCGTGCTGACGCCAGCGATCCATGTCTTCCCCAGCGTGACGCCGCCTGCGCCCGCTGTCCCCGACACGCTGGCCGGGCTACAGCTCTGGCTGCGCGGCGACGCCGACATTACCTACGATGTTGCGGGCGCAATCAGCCAGTGGCGCGACCAGAGCGGCAATAACCATCACGCTGTGCAACCGGCGGCGGCGCGGCAGCCACGGCTGGTGCGCGAGGCCGTGGCTGGCAAGCCGGCGCTGCGCTTCGACGGCGCCGATGACTATCTTGCCATTGAGCAGCTCAACTATGCGGGCGCTGGCGCCATCGACGGCCTGACGCTCTTTGCGTTGCTGCGCACGACCTCACCGCAGGCGCAGGTGGTGCTCAGCTTTGACCGCAGCGCCTGCTGGTCGCTGGAGTTGACCGGCGCCGGTCGGGTGCGCTGGAGCACCCGACCACAAGCTGGCGGCGGCCACGATCTTGACTCGCCGGGCGCCGCGACGGATGGCCGATGGCGGCTGGTGTGTGTGCGCTTTGCCGCTGGCGCCACGGCCACCAAGCAGATTTTTATCGACGGCATCCTGGTCGCCGAAGCCAACGCGCATCCTGGTCAGAACGTTGGAGGCGGTGCAACCCGCTTTGGTTTTGTGGGCGTCGCGTCACAGGCAAACGCCTTTAACGGCGCTACGGCCGGCGACTTTTTGCGCGGGGAGCTGGCTGAACTTGCCCTCTATCACCGGGCATTAAGCGCTGAGGAACGGGATCGGGTGGAGCAGTATTTCGCGGAGAAATATGGATGACCACAACGCGTATGGAGCCGCCATCCATCGTCAATCGCGAGTGGCAGGACGCCAACCAGCAGCATTTAATGAATGCTGTAACGTGGGCGGCGGAGCGTCTGCGCCTTCACGCTGCAGGACAAGACGCGTATCCGCCGCCATTCCCCTGGTTGCCGGGCGACGCTGCGCTGTCACGCGTGACGGAAATTTTCTCGCTCTCGCCTTTTGAGCGCAGCATCTTGTTGCTCTGTGCGGGCATGGAGCTAGATGGCGAATTGCCTGCGCTGTGCGCCCACGCTCAGAATGACCTGATGCGTCCCTACCCGACCTTCGGGCTGGCGCTGGCTGCTCTGCCCGACGCCCACTGGAGTGCGCTTTCACCCGGCGCAGCGCTGCGCTACTGGCGGCTGATCGAAGTTGGCGCCAGTGCGTCGTTGGTCAGCAGCCCGTTACGCATCGACGAACGCGTCTTGCACTTTCTCGCTGGCGTCCAACATCTGGACGAACACCTTGCCAGTTACGTCACGCCGGAGCCAGCGCCTGACGAGCTGCTGCCTTCTCAGGCTGCGCTGGCCGCTGCCATTGTCGATCTTCTGGTGCAGGCGGCGCAGCGTGGGGCTGAGTTGCCGGTTTTGCAGCTTGTCGGTCGCGACCACGACGCCAAACGCGCGCTGGCGGCGGCGGTTTGTGCACAACTGGGCGTCACGCCCTATCGCCTGCCCGCCGCTGTACTGCCCACTGCGCCACATGATCTCGACGCGCTGGTGCGGCTCTGGCAGCGCGAAGCAGTGTTGAGCAACGCCTGCCTGTTATTGGATGCAGATGTCTCCGACGCACAGGATGCAGGGCAGGGGGCGGCGCGCTTTGTCGAACGCATGGGAGGAGCGCTCTTTCTCTGCACGCAGGAACGTCGGCAATGGGCGCGGCGCGTCGTCGTCAGCTTCGATGTTGAGAAACCGGCGGCGCATGAACAGCACGCGCTGTGGGCGCAGATGTTAGGGGAGGCGGCGCCGCTGCTCAACGGTCATCTTGACCGCGTCGTTGCCCAATTCAACCTGAACGCACCGGCGATCCGCGCCGTATGCGCCAACGTCGCCCCCATCGCTGACGCCGCGCGCCGTTCGCCTGCACAGGTGCGCACGCTGGGACATGCGCTGTGGGATGCCTGCCGCGCGCAGGCGCGCCCGCGTCTGGATGACCTGGCGCAGCGCATTCACGCCATCGCCACGTGGGATGATCTGGTGTTGCCCGATGCGCAAATCGCCACGCTGCGCGAGATTGCGTTGCAAGTGCGTCAGCGCGCCACCGTCTACGGACGTTGGGGCTTTGGCGCGCGTTCAAATCGCGGGCTGGGGATCAGCGCGCTCTTTGCTGGCGCCAGCGGCACCGGCAAGACGATGGCCGCCGAGGTGCTGGCGAACGAGCTTGAATTAGACCTCTACAAGATCGATCTCAGCCAGGTTGTCAGCAAGTACATCGGCGAAACTGAGAAGAATCTGCGCCGCGTCTTCGATGCAGCGGAAGAAGGTGGCGCCATCTTGCTCTTCGACGAAGCGGACGCCATCTTTGGCAAACGCAGCGAAGTCAAGGACAGCCATGACCGCTACGCCAACATCGAGGTGAGCTATCTGCTCCAACGCATGGAGGCGTACAGCGGGCTGGCGATCCTGACGACGAACATGAAGAGCGCGCTGGACACGGCTTTTCTGCGCCGCATTCGCTTCCTTGTCCATTTTCCCTTCCCCGACGCAACGCAGCGTGCAGCAATCTGGCAGCGCATTTTCCCGGCGGAGACGCCGACGCAGAAATTGGAGCCGGAGAAACTGGCGCAGCTTAACGTGGCGGGCGGCAACATTCGCAACATTGCGCTGGCTGCGGCGTTTCTGGCCGCCGAGGACGCGTCGCCGGTGACGATGCGCCATATCCTGCGCGCAGCGCATGGGGAGTACGCCAAGATCGAGAAGACGCTGACCAACGAGGAGGTGCGCGGATGGGCATGAAGCCGATGCAGGTCGAACTTGCCATCGACGAACTGATCCTTGACGCCCGTGCGGTCGGCGCTCTGTCCCCTCATGCGCAGCAAGCCTTGCGCGCTGAGATCGAGCGTCAGTTGACTCACTTGCTCAGCGCCGGCGACGCACCTGCGCAACTCCAGCACAGCAGGACGATCGAGGCGATGGATGCCGGGCGCCTGGCGCACAGCCACATTCCCCCGACTCCGAGCGTGGAGCGGCTTGGCGCGCAGATCGCGCAGACGGTGTACAGGAGTCTGAACCGATGAGCGAAGCCGCACCTCTTCAGGCTGCCCAAAGACCGGTTGCAGCGCGTCCTGCCGCCGGTCGCGTCTTGCAGCGCAAATGTGCGTGCGGGCGCGAAGCGGGGCCATCAGGCGAATGCGCGGAATGTCGGCGCAAACGACTGCAACGTCGGGTTGTGCAACCAAAGCTGGTCATCAACCAGCCCGGCGACCGCTTTGAGCGCGAGGCGGAGCGCGCAGCTGAGACGGTGATGGCGGGTGGAAAGCCGCACGTCGCCGTCGGCTCCACTGCGGCATTGACGCCGCCCGCAGCGCTGCAATGCGAGGCTGAGCCAGATGGCGCCACCACCACGCACGCGACAGAAATGGCGCCACTGGTGGAACAGGCGCTGCAGACCCCCGGCAGACCCCTGGCGCCAGCAACGCAGCAGTGGATGGCGCAGCGGTTTGGCCACAGTTTTGGGCAGGTGCGCGTACACGACGATGCACAGGCGCATCGCGCGGCGCAGGTGGTGAATGCCCGCGCCTACACGGTGGGCGCCGACGTTGTCTTTGCCACCGGCCAATATGCGCCTAACACCCAGGAAGGTCGCCGGCTGCTTGCGCATGAGTTGACGCACGTCCTCCAACAGGCGCACGCTCCTGCCCAAACACCGCACCTGCAGCGTGCGCCCTGGGGCGCCTGCCCGCCCGGCCGCCGTCTCGACGCGCGCAACCGATTCGTGAACTTCCCGGCGGAGTTATTTGCGGTGGGTTACTATTACTCGCAATTCCCTAACCACTGCATCCTGACGAACGAAATGCTCGCCGCCGGCGAAGTGCCGCAATGCAAGGAGCCGGAGCGCACGATGGTGGCGAAGCTGATGCGTCATTTTCACCGCGACAAGCGCCCCCAACGACGCCGGTCGGTGCAGCCGCCCGACAATGTCACCGAGCGCGCCGAAGGCATGGGAACGGCGTTGAAGGGCGCCGTCGAGATGGTGCAGACGTTGCTCCAGCCCGATATTCTCGACGTCACCTCGCAACAGGTTTACGATGTGACCACCGATAAACAGGCCGGAACCAAGAGCGCCAAGATCAACAATGTTTACATTCCGCGTCTCGACATGGTTACGGGCGGCCACTGGGCGGCTGGCCACACGCTGCCTGCGCCGGTTGGCTTTGGCTTACAATGGCGCATCAGCGGCGCCAAGATCGTCTGCTTTGGTCCTACGGATTTCGCCGCGCATCCAGGCGTGATCCAATACGTCGCCATCGACACCAGCAAGAAGCAACAGAAAAAGCAGAAAAAGAAGACGACCAAAACCAAGGGCGGAAAATCGGGCAAACCGGGCGGCAAGCCTGGGAAGAAACCTGCCATGAAAAAGCCTGCGCCCAAGCCGGCCGCCCCCAAATCGACGCCAAAGCCCAACCCGACCAACAAGGGCATCGGCATTTCCATCCTCAGCACGAGCGAAGGGGGCGCCAACGCAGGCATCGGCGTTTCGATCCTGTCGAATGGGGTGGCTGTCGCGACGGCCGGCGTCGGCGTTTCGGTCGGATCGAACGCAATGGCGGCGGGCACAGCGGGCGCGGGCGTCTCCATCGGCGACACGGGTGAGGGAGTGGGCGCAGTCGGAGCGGGCGTAAGCCAGGGAAGTCAAACTGTGGTGGCCGGCGGCGCTGGCGTCGGTGTAACCAAGAAGAGCAAAGCCGAGGGTGCGGGCGTGGCTGGTGCAGGCGTAGCCGAAGACTCGGAGAAGCAGGCGATGGCGGCAGCAGGCGCAGGCAAAATCAAAAATGTGCGCGGCAAAGCCGTCAAGCAGGCAGGCGTGGGCGACGTGAAGGATGTCGAGGGCGGGACTCAGGCCACTCCCGGCGCCGACAAACCATCTGGCGAGACCGATACGACAGACGCCAAGAGCGGCGAAAAGGCTGGCAAGGCTGGCGGCGGTGACGCTGCTTCCACTCAGGCCGGTATGCCAGGACAGACGCCGCAAACGCAGCCGGGCAGCGCACAGGGACCCGATCTTCCGTTCGACTTTGCCGGCACTAAAGCGAGCGACATCCAGAAGGCTCTGCAGGAAGCCGAGAAACTCCGCAAGTTGCTTGAAGGCGCCTCGCCGGCCCAGATCGAGCTGTTCCGCAGGTTGGCGCAACAGGCGGAAGGCGGCGTCTACGTCGTCCCGGCATCCGATTGGGTGCAGAGAGTGTTGCAAGCCACGCAGGGGCTTTCCGCCGAAGATTTGGCGTACATCATGGGGCTGGACTGGGCGCCCGGTCACATGACGGCGGAGGAGATGCGTAAGGCGATCGAGCACGCGCTCAAACAAAAGAGCGCACCGAAAGACCAACAGCCAGGTGCGGCGAAATCGGGCGAAGAACCCGACAAAGCGACTGAACCACCTGCGGGATCGAGCGACAAGAGCAAGTCTGGTTCTGGCGCAGGCGACAAGGGCAAACGTGGAGCCGGCGGCATGGAAAGCGGCGCCACAGTAGAGGCAGGTGTAGCAGTCGCCCAGAAGCCGCCGCCCGATATTCCGCACCAGGCAAAAGGACACTTCCCGTTCCGAATCCTGAGCGGCTTGCAGCGCGACGGCGTCTACCAGCCGGGCGCCAGCTACCCGTGTACGATTCAGATCACCGACGGCGGCAGCACCTTCAAAGTGGCTCAGGTGCAGATCACCTTCCAGGAGAAGATTGTGCGCCGAGAAAAGCGCGGTGACAAATACTACGATATCGTCTACTTCAAGCTCTATTTCACGGAGGACTTCTGGGTGGAAAAACACAAATTCCACGGACTGGGAGGAATCGACACGGCTGTCGAATACGACTTCGGTGGGAAAGAGGTGCGCTGATGCAGATTTGTCATTGGCGCGCAGCGTGCGCCCCCTCCAGATTGAGACAGTCAACGCGCCCGTCCTCACCCCGTGCGACGGTGCAGCGCGCGGCGACCCGCACACATGCAGCCGCCAGTGCACCGCCCGGCGTCGTCAGTCCATTGGCGCAGCCTGGGCGACCACTCGACGGCGCCACGCGCTTCCAGATGGTGCGCATGCTCGGCCACGACTTCGGCCAGGTGCGCGTGCATGCCGACCCGCAAGCCGCCGCGTCGACACGCGCAATCGGCGCCCGCGCCTACACTGTAGGTCAGCATATAGCATTTGGCGCCGGTCAATATGCACCGCATACACTCGCGGGTCAGCGCTTGCTTGCACATGAATTGGCGCACGTTGCGCAGCAGCAAAATGTCGATAGCGAAAGCCTTGCTTCGCACACGACGTTGCCGGTCTCACAGCCTGGCGACGCCGCCGAGGTTGAAGCCGACCGCATTGCCAGCGGTGCGTTGCCTGCCAGCCAGGCCACGCCGACCGGCGCTCAGATTGCGCGGGCGCCAGCCGGCGGCGCCACGCCGCCTGCCTGCACAGGACTGGATCGCTCAGGGATGGAATTGTCCGTGCAAATGGCAGTTGCTGCGACCAGCCTCACACCGGACAGCGCACTTCGCTGGCTCTACCGCTCGCTCAAATGGATGCGCACCTGTTTTGCACCATTTACCGAAAAGGACTTCCAGACGCTGGTCCCGGTGACCAAATTCTACCTAGACGACCGGCGTAAAGAGATCGCCAAAAACTACAGCGCCACGATCGCCGCCGACGATCGCAAGCTGGCGTGGCGCGAAAGCCAGAAGCCCTTCGCCGGATACACAGTGAGCGGCTACGATCCGTCGTCACGCTTCACCAAACCTGAACAGATGGCGCAGGCAGGCTATTCCCCAGTTGCGGCGCATCAAGACACCGAGACGCAGGGCTTTCGTCCCTCCGAAGCGTCGGCGCGTTCAGAGGAAATCAAAGAGATGCGGGCGACCAGCCGAACGGCGCAAAAACCTTTCAGCCAGGCAGACGTGCTGGTTTTCTCAGGTCATCAATATGCCCAGTACAAAGTGCCGGGGGCGTGGACAGATGACAACACCAGCGATCCCGCGGTCTTCGACATTCGCACGCTCAAACCGCCGCTCAACAATGTCAAACTCATCGTGAGCACAAGCTGCGCCACGATCTGCAAGGAGCCGGCGGCAATCTGGAAGAGTCTCTTTCCGAAAGCCGTCTTTCTGGGGTATCGCAAATCGGCACCGCTCAATGGCGCGGTCATGGCGAGCAATTTTGTCAGCCGACTGCCCAAGGACATGCTATTCGAGAGCGGTGGGCAGAGTGCAGCGGTTTCGGCGTGGAAAGGGGCAATCAAGGCCATACATCCCGATGACGCCACGCGCGAACCCGGCTGGATGGATATCGCCGGGAACACAGTCGAGTACTGGACCGGCAAAACCTTCAAGAGTGTGGCGGCGGACTCGGAGGACAACAAATGCAAGGTAAAGGGCGACGAATCGGCGTCAGTGCCCGATCCGGGCGATTGGCGGACGCCATGAACGGCAATGAAGCGATCACAGGGTTGAGGAGCAGAGACTTATGAGCGAATTTCCCGGCGCCCCGCGCAAAGCCAAAGGCGCGTTGATCGGTCTCGATCCGCTCAACCCGCTGGCGAGCGTGATTGTCTTTCAATACAACC
>DGFH01000162.1 GCA_002391565.1 Anaerolineales bacterium UBA3905 | reverse complement strand
ATCTCCGACGAGGTGCGCGAGGCTGCGCGCATCGATGGCGCCAGCGAGTTTCAGGTCTACCGCAAGGTGATCATTCCGATGCTGCGCCCGGTGACGATCAGCGTCGTCGTGATCTTGTTGCACGTCTCACTGAAAATCTTTGACCTGGTCTACACGATGGCCGGCGTCGGGCCTGGCTTTGCGACCGACGTGCCCGCCATCTTCGTCTTCGAGCAGATGTTCAAGGCGACGCGCTACAACCTCGGCACGGCGGCGGCGATTATCATGCTCGTGCTCGTCGCACTCGTCATCGTCCCCTATCTTGCCAGCACTCTGCGGGAGGATACATGACCACTGCCACGCTTTCGCAACCCACACCGCGTCGCCGTCCACGCCATTGGGGAACCTACGCCGTCTGGATCGTGATGTTCTTGATGGCGATTGTCTTCCTGATGCCGGTCTACGTCATGGTTGCCAACGGCCTCAAGGACGCGCAGAGCGTCAGCCTGCAACGCATGTGGATTCCGCCGGCGCAGCTTTCCACCGACAACGGCTTTGCCGGCGCGTGGATGCGGCTCCAGCCCAACATGATGAACAGCCTGCTGATGGTGATTCCGGCCACGATCCTTTCGTCGTTCATTGGCGCCATCAACGGTTATCTCTTTGCCAAGTGGAAATTTCGTGGCTCGGACATCGTCTTCACGCTGATGCTCTTTGGCTTCTTTATTCCTTACCAGAGCATCCTCTTGCCGCTGGTGCGCACGCTGCAAATTCTGGGCGTCTACGGCACGATTCCGGGGCTGATCCTCGTCCACGTGATTTACGGCATCCCGATCACGACGCTGATCTTCCGCAACTACTTCGCCGGCGTGCCGACCGAGCTGATGGACGCTGCGCGCGTTGATGGCGCCGGACTGATCACCACCTTCACGCGCGTGATGCTGCCGCTGTCAATTCCGGCGTTCGTCGTTGTTGGCATCTTCCAGTTCACCAACATCTGGAACGACTTTCTCTTCGGCGTGACCGTCGTGCCCAACCCGGCCGCACAGCCGGTGACGATTGCGCTGAATAACCTCTCCGGCACCTTCTCGGTGGAATGGAACGTGGTGATGGCGGGCGCGGTCCTGGCCGCGCTGCCGACAGCGATCATCTACATCTTGCTTGGGCGCTTCTTTATTCGCGGCATCCTGGCGGGGTCGGTGAAGGGGTAAACAGGAGAACACGGATTGGCGGAATATGCGGATCGATGCTGCGCCTATCCGTTCATTCTCCTGATCCGTGTTCTAGCAATGGGATACATGACAAGGTAAGCTGCGATTCTGGTCATGTATCAGCGTGCGCGATTACACAGGTAATCATCGATGNNGGGTCGGTGAAGGGGTAAACAGGAGAACACGGATTGGCGGAATATGCGGATCGATGCTGCGCCTATCCGTTCATTCTCCTGATCCGTGTTCTAGCAATGGGATACATGACAAGGTAAGCTGCGATTCTGGTCATGTATCAGCGTGCGCGATTACACAGGTAATCATCGATGAAGAGTTCGTCATTGATGCTGCAGACATCGGGATCCCAGATCAACGCCTTGCGATCACGGCTGATCGTGAACTGCTGGCGCTCCGCTGGCGCAGCGTTGTGCAGCGTCGGAATCCACGAAAGCGGAATCGACAGAATTCTGCCGTCGGTCAGGTCGAGATGGATATACTGATCGTCAAAGCGCACCTTGTGGATGAGCGCTTCGGACGGAAACGTGTAGGCGCTGGCTGGATATGGAATAGGATACCAGTTCATAGAGTCGATTATAGCAGTGGCTCAGTTTCTCCGCAGATTGCGCAGAGAATTTCGTTTTTTCTGCGTAATCTACGGATCGATTTTGACATAGAAACTGAAAAGGAAGATATCAGTGATTAACATTCTTGAAAAATCTGAAGTGGCAAGCAGCGGCTTTCCACAAGCCGAGTGGACGACCACCCGCCCCACCGCGCGCGTCGCTGCCATCAAGCAACGGTTGCTCAACGAGCCGCGCTATCTCGACGTGGAGCGGGCGCGCTACACGACCGAAGCCTATCGCGCCACTGAGGGGCAGCCGATGGCGCTGCGCCGCGCCCAGATGCTGCTACACCTGGTGCGCCAGCAGAGCATCACGATCCAGCCCGGCGAGCTGATCGTCGGCAACCGCTCGCTGCTGCCGCGCATGGGCGTCATCGCGCCTGAAGGCGCGGTCGATTGGATCGACAAGGAACTGGACATCCTGCCCACGCGACCGCAGGATCGCTTCAACACCATGCCGGCGGTGATCCGCGAGCTGCGCGAGGAGATCTTTCCCTACTGGCGCGGGCGCACGCTGGAGGACGCAGTCGCGCAGCGCGTGCCGGACGACGTGCGCGCCGCTGTCAAAGGCCGCGTCTTCTCGCTCAACCAGACCGACCACGCGCAGGGACACATCCTGCCCGACGTGGAGGCGTGGCTGCGGCTAGGCATTGGCGGGTTGCGGGCGCAGGTGCTGGCGGCGCGTGGGCAATGGGTGGGCGATTCGAACCGAGAGATTTTCTATGACGCGGCGCTGATTGCATTGCAGGCAGCGCAGGAATTTATGCTGCGCTATGCCGATCTGTCAACGGAACTAGCGAGAGATAACGATGATCCCGCGCGCACGCGCGAGCTTGAGCGCATCGCTGCCAACTGTCGCTGGCTGGCGGAGCATCCGGCGCGTGACTTTCATGAGGCGTTGCAGGCGGTCTGGTTCCTCTTTGTGCTGCTGCAGATCGAATCGAACGCCAGCAGCTTTTCGCCAGGGCGCTTCGACCAGTACATGTTGCCCTACCTGGAGGCGGACCTGGCGTCTGGCAAGCTGAGCCAGGCTGCAGCGCAGGAACTGCTCGAATGTCTGTGGCTCAAGTTCAACGAGATCGTGTTGCTGCGCTCCAGCCACAGCGCGCGTTATTTTGCCGGCTTCCCGATCGGCTTCAACATTGCGCTTGGCGGGCAGCTTGCCGACGGCAGCGACGCCACCAACCGGCTCTCCTTCATGTGTCTGCGTGCGCAGGCTGACCTGGGCATGACGCAGCCAAACCTGTCGATCCGCATCCACGCCCACAGCCCGGACGACTTCCTGCGTGCGGCGGCGTTCGTGATCGGCAAGGGCAGCGGGATGCCGCAGGTCTTCAACGACGAGGTGATCATCCCCGGTCAGATCGCGCGCGGGGTGATGCCGGAGGACGCGCGCAACTACGCCGTCGTCGGCTGCGTGGAGCTTTCGACGCCGGGCAAGGCGCTGGGCTGGAGCGACGCCTCGATGTTCAACCTGACGCGCGTGCTTGAATTGACGCTTTTCGGCGGCAAAGACCCGCAGACGGGTGAGCAGATCGGGCTGCCCACGCCGACGCTCGCCGAGATGTCGAGCATGGCGGAACTGGAAGCCGCCTACGACGCGCAGCTTGCCCACTTCATCCCGCTGATGGTCAAGGGCTGCAACGTCGTCGACCAGATTCATGCCGAGCTGCTGCCCTCGCCCTTCCTCTCGCTGGTAATTCAGGACTGCATCGAGCGCGGGCTGGACGTGACCGCAGGCGGCGCGCACTACAATTTCTCTGGCGTGCAGGGCGTGCAGATCGCCAACGTCGCCGACAGCCTGGTGGCAGTTGAACAGGCTGTGTTCCAGGAAAAATGGCTTTCGGGACGGGAGTTGCTCGAGGCGCTGCGCACCAACTATGCCGGCGCCGAAGTGCTGCGCCAGCGGCTGATCAACCGCGTGCCCAAGTATGGCAACGACGACGCCCGCGTCGATCGCTACGCCAGCAAATGGGGCGACCGCTACGCAGAACTGGTTGAGCGGCATGAAACCATCCGCGGCGGCGTCTATCAGCCTGGCTTCTACACCGTCTCGGCGCACGTGCCGATGGGCGCCAATGTCGGCGCCACGCCCGATGGTCGCCACGCTGGGACGCCGCTGGCGGATGGCGGGCTGTCGCCCACCGCCGGTCGCGACCGCCGCGGCGCCACCGCCGTGCTGCAGTCGGTGAGCAAGCTCGACCTCAAGCTCGCTTCCAACGGCACGCTGCTCAACATGAAGTTCCTGCCCTCCTTCTTTGCGGGCGACCAGGCGCTCGACAAGTTCGTGCTGCTGCTGCGCGGCTTCTGCCGGCTGCACATTCCGCACGTGCAGTTCAACGTCGTCTCGGCGGCGACGCTGCGCGCGGCGCAAGCCAACCCGGAAGAATATCGCTCGCTCGTCGTGCGCGTGGCTGGCTACAGCGCCTATTTCACGGAACTCGACAAGGATTTGCAAAACGAAATCATCTCAAGAACGGAGTTTGGCGATGCCAACTGAACCAGTGTTACGCCACGTCGTGCTCTTTGGCTTCACGCCGGAGACGACGCCCGACCAACTGCGCACTATCGAGGAAGCCTTCGCCGCCCTACCCGCGCAGATTCCCGAAATCATCGACTTCGAGTGGGGCACGGATGTCAGCGTGGAGAACGCCGCGCGCGGCTACACGCACTGCTTCCTGGTGACCTTCCGCGACGAGGCGGGGCGCGCCATCTACCTCCCGCATCCGGCGCACCAGCGTTTCGTCGAGCTGGTCGGACCACACATCGCCCAGGTGCTTGTGCTGGATTACTGGAGCAGATAGGAATGGCACGCGGATGACGCGGATTTTGCGGATCGGCGCGGATCAAAGATAGTTCAGAAAAATCCGCGCAAATCCGCCTGCTCCGCGTCATCCGCGTTCCATTCATCACTTTTATGTGAGGAGAAGCCATGTCTGAGCAATTTGATTTGGTGATCATCGGCACGGGCGCGGGCGGCGGGACGCTGGCGTATGCGCTGCGCAATAGCGGGCTGCGCATCTTGCTCGTCGAGCGCGGGGATTTTCTGCCGCAGGAGCCACAGAACTGGCAGCCGGTCGAGGTCTTTGACCGCCGGCGCTACAAGCCCGACGAAACCTGGTATGGCGCCGACGGCAAGCCCTTCCATCCCGGCGTGCATTACTTCGTGGGCGGCAACACCAAGGTCTACGGCGCCGCGCTGCCGCGCTTCCGTGTGCAAGATTTTGGCGTGGTCGAGCACGAAGGCGGGACTTCGCCGGCGTGGCCCGTCACCTACGACGAACTGGAGCCGTACTACGCCCGCGCCGAGGAAATCTACGCCGTGCATGGTTCCACAGGCGAAGACCCGACCGAGCCGCCGCGTTCCGGCCCGTTCCCGTTTCCGGCAGTGCCGCATGAGCCGTACATCGACGACCTGAGTGTGCGGCTGCGTAACCAGGGGCTGCATCCCTTCCACTACCCGATGGGCATCGACCTGCGCGCGGGCGGGCGCTGCATCCGCTGCAAGACATGCGACGGCTTTCCGTGCCAGGTGCTGGCGAAGAGCGAGAGCGACGTCAACTGTGTGCGCCCGGCGGTGGAGAGCCAGAACATCACGTTGTGGACAAAGACGTTGGCGCACCGTCTGCTCACCGACAGCACGGGCAAGCGCGTGGTCGGCGTTGAGCTGGAGCGAGGCGGCGAGAAGCTCACTGTGCAAGCTGACCGCTTTGTCGTGGCGTGCGGCGCGGTCAACTCGGCGCTGCTGCTGCTACGTTCGGCGAACGACAAACATCCCAACGGGCTGGCGAACTCCTCCGGGCTGGTGGGGCGCAACTACATGGTACACAACAACACCGCGTTGATGGCGGTCGATCCCTTCCGGCGCAACCCGACCGTCTATCAGAAAACGATGGCGGTCAACGATTTCTATTTCCGCGGCCCGGACTTCGCCTATCCGATGGGCAACATCCAACTGCTCGGCAAGCTGCAAGCCGGCATGTTGACCGCTGCGCAGCCGCTCGTGCCCAGACCGATCCTGCAGGGGATGGCTGACCGCAGCGTAGATTGGTGGGTGATGTCCGAAGACCTGCCCGATCCCAACAACCGCATCGAGCTGCGCAGCGACGGCAAGGTGATCGTCCACTGGAAGCCGAACAACCTGGTCGCGCATCGCAAGCTGGTTGAGGCGGCGCGCCAGATGATGCGCGCGGCAGGCTACCAGTTTGTCTTTGTACAGCCGATGGGCATCGAGACCAATTCGCACCAATGCGGCACGGCCCGTTTCGGTGTGGATCCTGCCACGTCGGTGCTCGATCCAACCTGCCGCACGCACGATGTCGAGAACCTGTGGGTGGTCGATTCGTCCTTCTTCCCGTCGTCGGCGGCGATGAATCCGGCTTTGACGATTGCGGCGCAGGCGTT
>DGFH01000097.1:438-2628 GCA_002391565.1 Anaerolineales bacterium UBA3905 | reverse complement strand
TGGGGACGCGCGTCGACGTGACCGACAGCGGCGTCGAAGTTGGTGTGTCGCCAGCGTCGGTGTTCCGCATCGGGATTGGCGTTACGAACTGCGTGGCGGTGGGCGTCATGGTCTGGACTCTGGCGGTGGCGGTCGCCGTCGAAGTTGCGGTCGGCGTACGTGTAGCCGTGCGCGTAGCAGTAACTGTAGGTGTGGCGATTGGCGTCGATGTCGGGCGTTTGGTGGCAGTCATGGTTGGCGACTTTGCAGTAGTCGGTGTGTTGATGGCGGCGGCAACCTCAACGCCGCCGCTCGAAGCGACCGGCGGCGTTGAAGCAGGCGTGGCTGGGCCTCTCGTCTGGAACGAGATCGTGAGGAACAGGACACCTGCCAGCATAATGGCGACGGCAAGGCCAGCGCCGGTCAACCACAATCCCCGACCGATAGGGCGCGGAGCTCGTCTGGGTGTGACGCCTGGCGCAGTGCCAGGCTTACGGACATATTGTCGCAGGCTGCGCACCGCGTCGGTGAATTGACGCGATGAGATGCGCTCAGGAATGCGATCGGCGGTGGCGTCAGCAAGCAGGCGGTTCAGCCCGTCCACCAATTGCGTTGGCTGCGCAACAGTGGGATCGCCGCTAATATCATCTGGCGTCAGTGGCGTCCAGGAATGACTGCCGGGATGATCGAGTTCAGGCTTGCGACCGGTGAGCATGGTGTAAAGCACCAGCCCAGTGGCATAGACATCCCATGAGGGATCGACCTCAATCTTGCGCCCGACGCGCAACGCTGCGTGCAGTTCCGGTGTAATCCAGCGCGGCGTGCCGGAAGCGAGCTGTGGTCCATCCGACGGATTCTTGGCGATGCCAAAGTCAATCAGGATGGGACGAGTGGCATCGGTCAATTCATAGCCGGCGGGGCGTTCGTGAAAGAGGATGTTACGAGGCTTGATGTCACAATGTACGCAGCGATGTGTATGTAAATACGCAAGGGCATCGCCCAATTGCTCGGCAATCTCTAGCGCCAGCGATGCTGGCAGTTTTTGCCGCTCGCTGAGTAGCGATTGCAGGTCGCCGCCCGGCAGGTAATCGGTGACCAGGAACCAGGGATTGCCCGGCAGGTCGGAGCGGGCGCGATAGATTGGCTGGCGTGAGGCTTCGCGCTCGGCCACCGTGCGCAGCCGGATGATGTTGGGGTGCTCCAGATTACCTAGCCATTTTTCTTCATTTTCGATGGCGCGCTGGTTGGTCAGACTGTATTGCGTGTCGCTCATGCGGGCGATCTTGATGATCACCAGGCTACCCGGTGACGCTGTGCTATCGCGAGTGACCTCGCTTGCCAGCCAGAGCGTGGACATGCGCGTCTCATCGAGCTGGCGTGATGGGCGATAGCGATACGGGCCTAGATTGAGCGTCGATGCCGTCATAGGGACTCTGCCGGCCTCCTGTTTCGGGAAATTCTACACATCTGGCGGTGTGCTAGGAGCTGGTTAGCGCCTGAATCATGTTGCCAGAAGTTGCGTGTTGGAGATCAACCCTTGCTCTGTCCGGGCTGGTCATTGAGTTCGAAGCGATAACTGACAGTGTTGAAGTTGATGATGTCATTGTGATGCAGTTCCACCATGTCATTGACGCGTAACTTACGCCGATTGACGTAGGTGCCACCCGAACTGCCTTCATCTTTGATATAAAACTTTCCGTCTTCTTTCTCTACAATGGAAGCATGCAGCCGCGAGACGCGCTGATCGTCGATGATGACGTCGCAATATGCCTGTTTGCGCCCGATGCGCACTTCGCGTCCACCCTCGATGTCGAGCTTGGAGGGCAGGTGGTCGCCGCCTTCGACGTAGACCAGAGATGCCGGCGAGATGAAGTTGACCATCACCTGTGGCTCGGTAGCGTCTTCGGTCAGCTCGTAGGCGGTCTGCTCGACCATCGTCGGCTTGCTATCGAAGGCGGTGGAATCATACGCCGCTGCTTCGGTTGCTCTGGTAAAGACATCTTCTGCTGGTTGCTTGCGCCATATCAGCATGACGACGGCGACAATGATCAGCAGGAAGGGCAACAAGGCGACGGTAATCGTCAGTGCGTTCACCGGGATCAGGCGCGCTCCAACGAAGAGGATGTTGTCCCCTGTGGGGAGTGCTCCGTAGCCAAACTGCCCGATCCCTGGCAGCGTGGTCGAGAAAGCCATCGTCGGCGCCACAGGCGC
>DGFH01000097.1:0-162 GCA_002391565.1 Anaerolineales bacterium UBA3905 | reverse complement strand
AAGTTCAACAATGCCATCGCTGGCTTGAATCGTTGCCTCTCCTGGTGGCAGGACGGTAGGTGCGACCGGCTCTGGTGTGGAGGTAGGCGTCGGTGTGGTAGTAGGCGCTGGTGTTGGCGTTGGCTCTGGACGCACAACCTGGACTGTCTCTTATACACATCT
>DGFH01000046.1 GCA_002391565.1 Anaerolineales bacterium UBA3905 | reverse complement strand
CCTTTGGGGCATATCACATCTTTGTCTAGCCAGGGCGGACGATGGCTTGGCAAAGGTGTGACCTGCATAATCTTTGTGAAAGCCGTGTTCCCCCGCCAGCCACATCACCTGATACGGCTCCAACACGATCGGTTCGTCACCCAACACAAGCTGGCGCTGCGCAATCAGCTCGTGAAAGCGATAGCCCAACCCGTAGAGTCGAATTTCGTTGGCAGCGACCGGTTGCGTGTGTTCGCTAAAATTCGCCAACACCAGCACGCGTTCGCCCTGTCGCCCGGTGCGCACATAGGCGAAGATGTGATCGTTGCCCAGGTTAATCACGCGCATGTTGTTGCCGGCGAAGGCGGGCGTTGTTTTGCGCAGCTTGATCAAATGTTGCATCCCTCCAAAGATGCGTCCCTCCGGTGTGGTGGGGTCGTTGCGCCGCGCCATTTGCGCCCAGTCGATGCGCGGACGATGCACCCAGCGGCTGTCGTTGGTTTTGGCCGGGTCATCGACGTAGCTGTAATCGTTCTGGATGCCGATCTCGTCGCCCAGGTAGATGAGCGGGATGCCGCCGACGCTGAGGATAATGCTGTTCAGCAGCAGGATGCGTCGCACCGCCAGTTCGATCTCTCCCGCATTGCCACTGCGCAACGCCGCTTCCAGCCCAGCCAGCGAAGCCTGTGTGCCGGAGATGCGCGCGTCGCCGGTGCGCGGGTTTTCCTGGAAGGGTAACCCACGCGCGAAGCTGCCGGGGAAACGCCCGGTGTAGAAGCTGTTGAGAAAGCGTCGATGGTCGTAGCCATTGATGCCCAACGCGCCGGCGTCGCCATCGTCAAAAGTCCAGCCGATGTCGTCGTGACAGCGGATATAGTTGACCCAGGCGCAGTCATCAGGGATGGCGAAACGGTAGCCCATGGAGTGGCGCAACAAGCGCACCTCACGCGTCGCCAGGCTGTTCCACAGCAGCGCCATCAGCAGCGGGTTGTACGAAAGCTGGCACTCGCGCGTGCTGATGTAACGCACCACTTCATCGGGGTGAACGATGGCTTCCGACTTGAAAAGCAACCCAGGCGCAGCAATGCGCAACACGGCGTTGAAGGCGCGCACCAGTGTATGCGCCTTCGGCAGGTTCTCGCAATTTGTGCCCATCTCCTTCCAGGTAAAAGCCAGCGCGTCTAGCCGTAGCACTTCTGCGCCGACATTCGCCAGGTAGAGCATCTCCGCCGCCATGCTGCGAAAGGTT
This sequence comes from Anaerolineales bacterium UBA3905, assembly GCA_002391565.1. GTDB lineage: Bacteria > Chloroflexota > Anaerolineae > Caldilineales > Caldilineaceae > Caldilinea. The sequence goes on along the minus strand of DGFH01000046.1, from coordinate 13,519 downwards.
TCTGGGTTGCGGTAGTTCAAATCCCACTGGAAGGAGTTGAAGGTCGTCCACACCCAGCGCTGCATGTCGGGGCGATAGGTGAAACTGCCCGGATGCTGATCGGGGAAAATCTCACGCAGCGTGCGGTCGTAGGCGTCGGGCAGCGTGCGGTCGGGAAAGATAAAGTAATACTCGGCAAAGTCTTCATCGCCTGCCTGCGCGGCTACCGCCCAGCGATGTTCGTCCGATGTGTGGTTGAAGACAAAATCCAGCACCAGACTGATGCCGTGTTGACGCAGCTCTGTCGCCAGGGCGCGCAGATCATCCATCGTGCCAAGTCGCGGATCGACTTCACGATAGTCGCTCACAGCGTAGCCGCCATCGCTGTCACCCTCCGGCGCCTTGAACAGTGGCATCAAGTGTAGATAGGTCAGCCCCAATTCCTTAAAATAAGGAATCTTGGCGCGCATCCCTTTCAGGTCACCGGCAAAAAGATCGACATAATAAACGCCGCCCAACATCCGCTCGGATTGATACCAGAGCGGGTCGCGTTCGCGTGCGGCGTCCAGCTCCTTAAGCGGCTGTGGACGCTCCAGCCATGATTGCGCCGCCTCGGCCAGCAGCCGCTCCAGGTGATAGAGAAAGTCATACCGGTCGCCATAGAGCGCGAAAAGCAACTCAAAGAGGTCTTGAAAATGCTCTTCCAGGCGACGCCGAAAGGTTGCCCACGCCTCAGTCTTGGTGGCGGCAGCGAACTCGGTTTCCAGGCGCGGCGCCAGACGTGCAAACGTGCGCTGCGCTTCCTTTTGGAGATTGGCTTGTACAAGCATGGCTATCCTCTTGGTGATGAATGATTTCGTAACCAATGGCGCTATACATTATACATTGGGTTTGCGCGCAATCAAGATTAAGTGGTCGCAGCCGTCGGCGTAGGGGGCGGCCTCAAAGTCGCCCCAAACTTCCTCAACGACGAGACCGGCGAAGCGCAGCATCAACTCCGCCTCGCTGCGCCACAAAAACCGCAGCGTGAAGGGACAGGTTGTGCGCTGCGTACGCCCGTCGGCGAAGATCTCTTCATAGATAAAAAGCGTCTCCTGAAGCTGTTCCGCCAGGTCGAGCCGACGCACACTCCACTTGAGCACTTCGGCGCCGGTGCTTTCATCTTGCCAGCGATCGGCCAGTTCCATCAGTCCATCGACGGCAAGTAGACGCGGCAGGTCAGGGTTGAACAGATCCAGTAGCAGCCGTCCACCGGGGCGCAGATGCCGCGCGGCATTGCACAACGCCGCAAGCTGGTCATCGGCGGTGGTCAGGTGCATCAGCGTATTGCTAAGGCAGAAGGCGAAGGCAAAGTCCTTGCGCGGCAGGTCGAAGGTGCGCAGGTCGGCCTCGATAAGCCGGGCGGATGCACGCTCTTGTTGAGCAAGTTTATCCGCTGCCTGCGCCAGCAACGCCGGGCTGATGTCAACGCCGGTAATGTCGTGGCCGGCCGCCGCCAATGGCGCCAGCACGCGCCCCGTGCCGCAGCCCAGTTCCAGGAGCGGGTCGCCCCATTCGGTGGCCAGCATCGCCACCGCCTCGATGTCATCGGCGTCATCGCGGTAGTCGCTATCATAGAAACGGGCAAATCGGTCAAAGATTGTGCTATCAGGCTGTGTTGTATGCATGGCTCCAATCATACAGGTTTCACTGCACAGGGGAAAATATGATTTTACAGATGCAACAGGATGCGGTATACTATTGATAGATTGATGGGCCGACCTGAAGCGGGTCGGCGTTTGCTTTCGTAGCCAGGGTGTCATATATGCGCCGCCTGAGTCAGGCGGTGTTTTTCATAACGCAGCGTTTTGTGCAGCGAGTGCGGAAACACAATGTAAGCCCGTTGCGTTATGAATGCAGGACGCTTACCTCGTCCGTCACTGCCAGCCAACCACCATCATGTCGATCACGCAGAGCGCAACGAAGTATACAGCGGGCGTGAGTGGCGCAGCAGCAGCGACGCACCAGAGGCCGGAAAACTCAACAGAGAGAGCGGAACATCGTTCCAAGAGAATAGAGCATGAGCAACAATCAACCAGTTTTTTTGACGCCCGAAGGATACCGCAAGGTTAAGGAAGAATTAGAATATCTGACCACCACGCGGCGGATGGAGGTCGCCCAGATGATCGCGGAGGCTAAGGCGGAAGGCGACATCAGCGAGAACGCCGGCTATGACGAGGCCAAAACGGCGCAGGGCTTTCTGGAAGGCCGCATCCGCGAGCTGGAAGCAATCCTCAAAAACGCCCAGGTGATCAGCGACAACGCCGCTGCGCCTAACGTCGTCACCATCGGACGGACGGTGGTGGTGCGCGAGCAAGACGCCGACGTTGAAGAAGAATACACCATCGTTGGCCCGCCGGAAGCCGATCCCAGTCGAGGGCGTATCAGCAACGAAAGCCCGATGGGGCGCGCCCTGCTCAACAAGCGCGTCGGCGAGCAGGCGGTTGTTCAGTCGCCCGGCGGTGAGATCATTTTTGAAATCATCAAGGTGAAGTAAGCCTGCGGATCATCTAATCGACGCAAGGTCATAGATGGCTGATGGCGGCTCATGTCACCGTCCACGTGCCCGGCCAGTCGATGCGCCGGGCATCGTTATGTCTGCAGCCAGAAATGGAGCAACGCGCGTGAGTACACCGATTCATCCCATGTTCGACCCGGCCAACCTGACCGATCAAGAGGCGGCGCGTCTCAAGAACCTGGAGAGCCTGATTGCCGCCGGCATCGAGCCTTATCCTGCACGCGCCCGGCGCACACACACGATCGCCGCGGCTCGCGCCCTGTACCAGGAGGCAGGCGACGCCGCCCCAGAGGTCAGCGTGACCGGGCGCCTGCGCCGTATCCGCATCATGGGCAAGATGAGCTTTGCCGACCTGGAAGATGGCACCGGCGCAATCCAGCTCGTACTACGCCGGGATTCACTGCCTGGCGATTTCTACGACAACATCTGGAAGCGGTTGATCGACTTGGGCGATTTCGTCGGCGCCACCGGCAAGCTCGCTGTCACCAAGACCGGCGAGTTGAGCGTTGAAGTGCGTGAGATGCAATTTCTTGCCAAGACGCTTAAGCCGATGCCTGACAAGTGGCATGGCGTGCGCGACCAGGAGAAACGCTACCGTCGCCGTTACGTCGATCTGCTTGCCAACCCACCGGTGCGCGATATCTTCCGCACACGCGCGGCCATTGTGCGTGCGTTGCGCGAATATCTGGACGGCGAAGGTTTCCTGGAAGTGGAGACGCCGATCCTGCAGCCGCTCTATGGCGGCGCCGCCGCGCGTCCCTTTATCACCCATCACAACCAGCTTCACCAGGACCTCTACCTGCGTATTAGCTTTGAACTCTATCTCAAGCGATTGATCGCCGGTGGTTACGATCGCGTCTACGAAATTGGGCGCGACTTTCGCAATGAGGGCGTCAGCTTCAAGCACAACCCGGAGTTCACACAGCTCGAATTCTACGAGGCTTATGCCGATTATCATGCCATCATGCGCCGCACCGAGGAGATGGTGGCGTATGTGGCGCAACAGGTCACAGGCGGCCTTACGCTCACCTGGCAGGGGCGCACCATCGACCTGACGCCGCCCTGGCGTCGCATTCCGCTGCGTCAGGCCATCCTCGACGCCACCGGCATCGACTACGAAAGCTATCCCGACGCCGAGGCGCTGGCCGCCGAGATGCGCCGTCGCGGTCATGAACCCGATCCGCGCAGCACGTGGGGCAAGCTGGTCGATAGCCTGATGGCAAAGTACGTTGAGCCGAATCTGATCCAGCCGACCTTCCTCATCGACTACCCGCGCGACGTCAGCCCGCTGGCAAAGGGATCGCCCGACGACCCGCGCCAGGTTGAACGCTTCGAGGGCTTCATGGTCGGCATGGAGGTTTGCAACGCCTTCAGCGAGATCAACGACCCTATCGACCAGCTGCAACGTTTCATCGATGAGTCGTATCGGGCGCGGCACGGCGACGATGAGGCGCATCCCATCGACGAGGATTACATCGAAGCGCTCAGTTACGGCATGCCGCCCACTGGCGGCTTTGGCATGGGCATCGACCGTCTGACCATGATCTTCACCAATACGGATACAATTCGCGAGGTGATCCTGTTCCCGCACCTGCGCACGGTCAAAGACGAAGCCGAGAATGACGCGGATGAGAGTGAGGACGCACCCGCTGCGCAGTAACCTGCTGGTTTGAAGATTCTTCTTTTGGGCGCAGAGACGCCACGGCGCAGAGACGCCACGGCGCAGAGACGCCACGGCGCAGAGAAGAGAAAGTCTGGCTTTTCCGGCAGTTCTTCTCTGCGCAACGCTGCACCCTGGCATTGAAGCTGGTAATTCACCGCCGGTTTTTAGGCATTGGCGCAGTTAATACTGGCGCCCACACCTTGTCCGCTGCCTTTACTCCACAACCTTGACCTTCGCAAGCACGACCGCCTGATCTGGCAGCGCCGCGCCATCCTCATCCAGCGCGGGCAGGCGGGCGCCGCCATTCGTCGCATCATAGAACCCCAACAGCAGCCAGTAGTCGCCCGGCGCAGCGTCCGGCGCGATGTGCAGCACCGCAGTGTCGGCGATGCGCTCGCCTTTGACCCACGCCGAGGTGGGGTTGGCGCCATCCTGCGGCATGGCGTCGGACTGGGCGACCATGCCATACACCGGGCTGTACAGTTGCAGGAAGCGCGTGTAGTCAGTCGGCATGACGTCACGCGCACGATAGAAAAGCGTTACGGTGAGTGCATCCCCGGCACGCACGGTCGCGTCCGGCGCCAGCGTGTAGCCTTCCAGCGCGATGCGCTCACCAAAGGTCGCCGCCAGAGCCGTGGCGGGACGACGATGACTGGACGCCAACACTTTGAATACTGCTGCTGTGTAAAGATCGCCCAACGCCGCGCCGGTGGCATCCGAAAGTGCCAGCAGTTCACCCGTGCGCCGGTCGCGCAGCCCGACGCGCACGCTGTAGAGACCGCTGGCTGCATCTTCTGGCAGGCGCAGCGTCGTCGCTTCGTGCGGCGCCAGATAAGGCTGCCACAACTCGCTCACTGTGCCGCGCCAGCCGACCTGCAAATCCTGCGCCGCCACCTTCTGCTGTGCAGCGTCCACAATCTCGACAAAGCTCTGGTACGCAGCACGGTCGGGCGTCAATGGCTGCCATAGCAGATCGACGGCCACGCGGTCGCCTGGGGCGGCGCGGAAACGACCCGTCACCGGCGCGTCTTCGACGGTCACGCGCAGCCCGGTGAGCGTGGCTATAGGCGTTTCCGGCGCGCCAAACGTGACATCTGCAAGATGCGTCGGCGCGACAGGCGGAATCGCCGGCAACGCCACCGTCAGCAGCGGCTGGTCGCGGAGCAGCTCTGCCCCGCTCAACGTGCGTAGTCCCAGCGTCGCCGTGTAGACGCCGGTGGGCAGGCCGGGCGGCAGCGCCACTTCCGCCGCATCTTGCACGACTTCGCCAGGCGCCCACGCTGCACTGCGCCACACGCCAAAACGCGGCGCGCTCTCGATCTCACCGACGACGCGACCATCGGCGGCGAGCAGCTTCCAGTGTGTTAGCAGGTCAGGCTGATTGGTGCGCACGAACCAGGTCGGCGCCAGTTGCAGCCGATCGCCATCTGTGAGCGTTGCGGCGATGCCGGCCAGGTCAAGCCCAGGAGCCGCTGTGAGGGGCAGGTCAACGACCGGCTGCTGGGCGAGCGGCGCCGGTGCGACAGTGCGAACGCCCCATGCCAACCCGATGGTCAGCGCCGCCAGCGCTATCACTGCCAGCGCTTTCCACGCACCACCCACCGCCAGCAAGATCACCAGCAACGCCACGCCCAAGATGGTCAATCCCAGCCCGACTTGCTGCGCCAGAGTCGCGTCACGCCGTAGCTCAAGCGTGTGCACCCCGGCCGGAACACTGACGGCAGCCAATCCGGTGTCTGCCGCCGGCATTGTGACGAGAGGCGTGGTTGCGTCCAACGTTGCGCGCATCTGCGGGAAATAGAATTGCCGCCAGTGTAGGGCGAAGGATTGCGAGGCGTCGCTTGTCAGATGCAGATCACTTCCTGCTGCGCCGCCTGCCGTGACCGTAGCCGTGACCGGCGGCAGAGCCGGCGCAACTTCCGCCAGCGCCGCCGGGTTGGCCCAGCGCGGCAGAAACTCATCATCGTAACCGGCGCCGTAGGCTGCTTCCACCGTCTCGAAGCGCGCCAGCGACGCCGGCGACAGCCTGACGTCGGACGGGGCGACCACGTGTGGCGTTTCGGCGGCGCGCGGCGTCTGCGTGATCACGATCAAGGCGACGATCAGCGCCGTCGCCATTGCACGCGCGCGCGGCGTTGTGAAGGCAGTGACGACGCCTGCGCCGATCAGCGCCGCAGCCAGCCCGGCCAGGCTCAGCAGCCGCCAGGGAAACTGGATCACCGCCAGCGCCGGGATGGACGCCCACAGCGGCGCGCTCAGTGGCGACATGAGCAGCACGCTCACGCCGAGCACGCCAACCCAGAACCACCATTCCGTTGTGCGCCGTCGTGTCAAGATCAGCCCGACCAGCAGCAGCCACATCTGCACTGCCCCAAAGTGATAGGGCGTCTGTCCGCCGTCGACGGCGCGGAAACGTAAGGCGAGCGCCACGAAGTCCTGCCAGCGCCAGAGGTTGTCGAGCAGCAGCGCCGTCGACCAGGCGGCAGTCGATAGGTTGCCGCGTTCCAGCAGTTGCGGCAACCAGATCACGGCGCTGAGCAGGGCCGCCAGCAGCGCAGCGCCGGCGGGTGCAGCTAACAATGCCAGGCTGCGTCGCGTCGCCGCCAACATCACGACGTAGACGGCCAGACAGGGCAACGCCAGCAAAAAGGTGATCGTGTGCGTGGCGGCGAGCAGCGCCAGCAGCACGGCGGCGAGCGCCAGCCACGGCGCGCGGCGCGGCGTCCGCATCAACCCGCGCCACGTCCAGAAGAGCCACGGCAGCAGCGCCTGCGCGCCCACCTCGCCAAACGCCCCGCGCACGTAGACATTCGCCAGCAGGTAGAGGGTGTAGGTGTAGGCAGCGGCGGTGAGGAGGCTGATAGCGATTGGGGGATTGGAGATTGGAGATTGGAGATTGGGAGATTGGAGATTGGGAGATTGGGAGATTGGGAGATTGGGAGATTTGCGGGGCAGCGCAATCCCCAATCTCCAATCTCCCAGTCGCTGAATCGCTTCATTCTCATACAACGCCGCTCCCAGCCACGCCGCGCCGACTGCGCCCGCGATCACGGCGAGGGCGTAGGCGAGGCGATAGCCGTCGACCAGCGATGCGCCGGCCAGGTGCAGCCATTCGGCGACGTAGTACATGGCCGGTGCATAGAAGGTGAAGAGCGGATAGCCGTAGCCGGTGTAAAGTTCGGGCAGCCAGCGCGGCAAAAGGTCGCCGGCGCGTACATACTGGTCGAGCAAGTAAAGCCGCATCAAATGCACCGGCGTGTCGTCGGCGATGATGGGCGCCCCGCGCGTCAACAGCACCCACACAGCCGGCAGCGCTATCACCGCCGCCGCTGTCGCCAGGAGGGCGTAGACTCGACGCAGAGACGCAGAGGTGGGGAGAGGCGCAGAGCTGAAACCAGCATCGTTTTCAGGCCGATTTCTCTGCCTCTTCCCCGCGTCTTTGTGTCTCTGCGTCAAGTGGTTCGCTGTCATGGCGCCTCGGTGCACAGCGGCAACTCGATCTGCCCCAGGCTGTACGCAGAGTTATCTCCTGCCAACGGCAACGCCTGGGTGGACTCGGTTTCATACGGGATCGCCCACACCTCGTACACACCTGGCGGGAGCGGGTCGCCGGAGAACTCAAAAAACTGCGTGCCGTTGTCCGGCGTCTCCCAGGCGCGGGCTGTGCGACCGTTGGCGTTCTGCAACCAGGCGTCGACCTGCGCCACTGTGTTGCCATCCGTAACGCGCACCAGTCGCACGGAAGCGGAGACGTCCACCGGCTGCGGCCCCGGCGCCTGCCAGGCCAGGTCGACGGCGATCTGTTCAGCCGGCGCGCCGGCGGGCAGAAAACAATAGACCGTTGCTTTGTCCAGCGTGACGCCGCTCTGTGTCACCACCGGCCCGCCGGTCAGTTCCACGCGCTCCGTCACGGCGGCAACCGGGCGAAAGTACTCGATCTGATAGGTTCGCCCCTGTTCGACGCCATCGGCCACGTAGCCAGCAAGTCGGAGCTGGGCAGCGAGGCGGTGTTGTGGATCGGCGTCGGCGTGCATTCCGGCCAGCCAGCGCACCAGCCCCACACGCGGCGCCGTGGGGGGATCGCTCAGGACAAACGGACGTTCGACAACGGCGTAGTTCGTGTTGAAATCGGTGATGAAGTCGATCGACCAGTAGTTGCGCCGCGGCCAGCCCCACGACACCGGCACGATGTAGAAAGTCTCCGGGTTGGCTTCGATGGCGGCGGCAATGTTGAGCATGTCGGCGTCATATTGTTCGAAGCTCTCGCGCGCCGCCTGCCAGCGAGCGTAATCGCGATAAGTGAGCGCGCCGTCGGTGGTGACGAGCAGCAGCCCCAGCAACAGCGCCCACCCGGCGCGACGTTCGCCGAAAAACCGCATGATGCCATAGCCTGCCAGCAGAAAGACTGCCGGTGCGATCACCAACACGCGCAGATGGTTAGGGGGCAGCGGCGTTCCAGAGACTGCCAGGATGCCCGGCCAGATCATGACCAGCACCGTCCATAACAACGCGCGCGGCGCCACGCTGCGCACGGAAAAGAGCGCGCCGATCACAAAGAAGGGCGCCACGAACCAGGCGACGGGGGGCCGTCCAGGAATATTGTGCAGCCAGATCGGGTCGCCCGTGAGACCAAACATCTTCAGATGCTCGACAAATTGAAACCAGAAGAGGGCCAGCGGTTCCGGGCGCGCAAAGAGCCACACTTGCTGTGAACGCTGGAAGCCCGCCGCCGGATTCAGATAGATCGCGACAGCCAGCGGAGCCGCAACAAGGGCGGCGGTCAACAGCGATGCGACCACGCCACGCCAGCGCAGCGTGCGTCGCCAGTCCACTGCCAGCACGATCAGCAGTAAGGGGGCAAAGCGCGCCGCAATGTAGGTGTACTGCATCACGCCCAGCAGCAGACCGGCGAGCACGTAAGGGCGCAGGTCGTTGCGCCCGCGACAGCGCCACCAGAGCAGCAGCCAGAGCGAGAAAAGCGCCAGAAAAAGGTTGGCGCGGTAAGAGATGCGGCTGAGCGCCACCGTCCAGAAGGTGACGGCGACAAAGCCAGCGCCGATCAGCGCGGCGCGGTCGTCGAGGAGGCGGCGCCCCAGGGCAAATGTCGTGGCGACGGCGAGCGTGCCAGCGAAGGCGGCAGGCAGCCGCAGCGCCAATGGGTTGTTGCCCAATACGCCGATGAACAGACTCACCAGGTAGATGTAGAGCGGTTCGCGCCCGTTGTTGTCGGGGAAAAAGAGCGGCGTGACGCCCTGCCAGATGCGCAAAGCGTCTGTGCCGTTGGCGCCCTCGTCGAAATGCAGTCCCGGCGGCGCCACGTCGAGCCGATAAACGCGCAGAAAGAAAGCAGCCAGTAGCAGCGCCAACAGCGGCAAGATGATGACGGCAGCCGGCCTGCCTTGTGTGGTGTGCAACGAACGATCCATCCTGATGCAAGCCTCATCTTGAACGACCAAACCCTGGCAGTATGCCACAAGCGCGCACGGCTTCCGAGTTGAGACCGGGCAAATTCTATCGATTTCCAGGTTGTCACATGATATTGCTCGCTATCTTCCCGGCCGCTCCAAAGCTTCCGGGAAGATAAACAGAGACGCGGGGAGGCAGAGGTGCGCAGAGGAGGTGCATCGCTGACTACAGATGCGCATTCGCTTGATTCTCTCTGCGTTGCTCTGCATCTTTGCGACTCCGCGTCATGGTTCCCCAATTTTGTATAAAGCAGAAGTTTTTGCCCGCGCCCAGATTCACCAAAAGCGGCCTCCGCTGCTAGAATCGTTTGCATGTCTGCTGCAAAAGTGGCTTTCCATCGTTATCTCGTCTACGCTGCGCTGTTGTCGATCATTCTCCTCTCCACGCTCTTTAGCCTGCGTTGGGTGCAGATCAATGTCGTCCTCGTCGGGCGCGACTCGGCGGGCCATCTCGAACAGTCGATCAACACCGCAGAGGCGCTGGCGCAGGGTGGGCTGACGGGGATCTTCCAGGCTGTCACGCTGGATGATTACCGCCCGCCGCTGCTCTATCTGCTCACGCAGCCAGCCTACGCCCTGTGGGGTCGAAGCATGGATGCAGCGCAGGCGCCCAATCTTGTCCTCTTTGCCCTCATCCTCTGGTTGACCTTCTTGCTGGCGCGCCGCGTCACTGGCGACTGGATGGCGGTCTTTGCGGTGGCGTTGCTCAGCCTGCTGCCGATGGCAACCGCGATGACGCGACTTTACTACATGGAAAACGGACTGACGGCGGCGCTGCTGCTGGCGCTCTACGCACTGCTGCGCGCCGAACATTTTACGCGACGCGGCTGGGCGTTGCTCTTTGGCGCGGCGTTGGGCGTGGCGTTGCTCGGCAAGTGGACGGCGCCGATCTATCTGATCTTCCCTGTGCTCTATCTCCTGGGGACGGGCGGCTTCTGGCGTCAGCAGTGGTCGGCGCTGCGCACACTGCGCGTCAACTGGCGAGCTGCGCTGCTGGCTGTGATCGTCGGTGCAGCGCTGGCGGCCCTCTGGTACATACCGGGACGCGCCTTTGTGCTCGACCAGGAGATGCCGCTGGGCGACTGGCTGCCGGTGTTGTGGGCAGCACTCTTCGCCGTGACGCTCTACGCCCTGTTTGTTGGCGGCGGCATGATAGGGAACATCTGGACGGCGCTGCTCGTGGCGCTGACCATCGCCAGCCTGTGGTACTTCCCGCGCTTCGACTTCGTCAACCGCCTCTCCGACGTGGCCTTTGGCACCGATCGCGGCACGCAGCAGTCACTCGACTTGCTGCGCCTGAGCACCTACACGCGCTATGGCGAATACTGGCTGACGCACCACATGGGGCCGTTGGCGACGCTGGTCATCGCGCCTGTTGCATTCATCGGCTGGGCGCGACGCATCCCGCAGTGGCGCCAGGCGCGCCCGACGGTGATCATCTATGGGGCGACGGTGGTGGGAGCGGCCCTCGTGCTCACGCTGTTGGCGCAGTCGAACCCGCGCAATCTGGTTCCGTTGCTGCCGCTTGTCGCCATTTTGCTGGCGGAAGGATTGCGCTCCTTCTCGCGTCAAGTCGCCGCCGTATTGGGTGCGCTCTGGATCGGCGTGCTGCTTGTGCAGTGGTCGATCTACACCTTTGATGAGCTGGCGCCGCTGCAGGCGCGCACGCCCCAGCTCTGGGTCTATGGCGATTACACGGCATGGCCGGCAAGCGGCTCCTCTGCCCCCGGCTACTGGATCGGTCCGGACGTGCTGGCGACGATCGGCAGCCCGGAGGGCGACGCCGAATCATTGGGGATGTTGATCGACGCCTGGGAGATTCATCGCGGCACACTGCGCTATCTGGCCGCGCGTGACCAGCTCAACCTCACGATTGCACCGCTCACCGAGCACACGGACGCCGGGTGGGGCGATCTGTTCGCCAATCGCTGGTTGCTGCGCAAGGATGGCGACAACAGTGCAGTGCGGGCGCCGGGGCAGGCGCTGCTGGCGCGCATCGACGCCGGCGACCCACTCTTTGACCAGCTCTACACACCGGTCAAACGCTATCCGCTGCCCAACGGCGACACAGCGACGCTCTACAGGCGCGATGGCCCGCGCCAGCCGCGCGCGTATCCGGTGATCCTGATCGAGACCGCGCCCATCGCCGAGGCGCTCAATGCATGGTGGTCGCCCGGCGCCACGCTGGTTTTCGGCGACCGCGACATCGCCGTGTGGACGGCGGTGCATGATCTGACGGCGGATCATGTGTTGATGCCCGGCCGTGATGGCGCCGGCTTTCCCGAACCGCTGGAGGAGCTCAGCGGCACAATCTTTGTGATCAGCCGCTACGAACATGCAGCGCGTGACGCCATCGCCGCCGACAGTTACTTTGCGCGCACGGTCGTCTCCGGGGACACGGCGCTCGACGTCTTTGGCCGCCCGACGCAGCCGCTGGCGCCATTGACCGTTGCGTCGCCCTGGGACGCGATCACGGTTGATGCGCTGCGTAGTCTGCCCACGCTGGCGCCGGGGGAAGTGCTGCCCGTCGAGCTAGAAGTAACGCGCCACGACACGCGCCCGCTCAAGCTGTCGCTGCGACTGCTGGCGCCCGATGGCAGCGTCATCGCCCAGAACGATGTGCCTGCCGACCCCGCTGTGCGCGCCGGTCTGCTGCTCCCGCCCGACGCCATGCCCGGCGAGTACACACTGGGCGCTGTGCTTTACGACCCGGCAGCGGGCGTTGACCTGCCTGCGCGCACCGGCGAACAACTGGGGCGGCTGGCGACGGTTAGGGTGAATGAGCAGCATTAAGGAGACAAAGTCGTGCGCACGAACGTTCAGAAGTCGTCGCAGGTGGGCAGTGGTCATGTTGACGCTGTGGGCGGCGTCCTGGACGGGAGCAGGCGGCTGAATACCACCGGAATGAAGAGCCAGATCGGATATTCCACCAGGAACTTGAAGCGGTCGTTCTCTCCATACTCCATCGTAATCGAGACCAGGGTGGTGTAGACGATCATCAGCGCACACCAGAAGAGCACCGGGTCGCTGCGCACAACGGCGGACAATCGCCCGTGTGCGGCGACCCATTGCCGGAAAAGCTGCACAAAATACAGAAAAATCGTCAGTGGCAGCAGGAAAAATTGCAGTGTGCCATAACGTCCCATCACCGCTGCGCCTTGCAAAAGATCGGCGTAGAGTGCTTCGTGCCAGGGAATCTCCTCGGCATTGGGGGCAAGATGTTTGAAGCGCGTGGCGGGTTGACTGAATTGTAGATAGCTCAGGTAGATCGTGTAGGCATAATCGACGGGCGAGTGCGCGATCAGCCGCAGCGCGTTGCGCCCATACAGGGCGCTGATGGCCGGTACATTGATGTTGTTGAAGTCATCATTGGCCAACACCGCCACATCGCTTTGGGCGTCGAAGCCGTACTGCGTGAAATCGGATGGCGGGGCAAATGCGCCTTCGGCCACGACCGCCGCATCCAGGACGCCTCTCTCAGCCAGCGCCGACAGTTCCGGCAGCTTATCCCCGCGTGACGCCGCCTTCCATAGCCCGATGCCCGACCAACTGCTGGCGCTGAAGGCGTCGAACAAGACAAGGTTTTTCGTGTACCAGCCGATGCTCAACAGACAGATCAGCGCGCTGACGGCCATGATGCGTCGGCGTTTGGCAGCCGGCGCCAACCACCAGACCAGCAGCAGCGCTGGCGCCAGCAGTACAATGTGATAGACGCTGCGTGTGAGGATCAGCAGATTCAGCGCCAGGAGAAACGCATACATCGCTGCTGCGCGTTGTGTTTGCCAATACCAGAGAAGGCAAATCAGCGTGGTCATGATCAGAAATGCTGTCATCACCTGTCTCTTATACACATCT
>DGFH01000292.1:45459-48489 GCA_002391565.1 Anaerolineales bacterium UBA3905 | reverse complement strand
AGATGTGTATAAGAGACAGGATAATCAGCGAGCCATGGCGCGGCAGCCAGGGAAATTCATCGGGCGTTGGACGCCCGGTGGCTGCAATGTCGTTGACGAGCAAGTAATCAGGTTCGTCAGGATCGAGTCTCCGCACCAGGGCATGGGCAAGCTCTCCCCACAGAGGGAGTGGGCATTGCTTTTTCAGGTAGCGGCGCGCATCGACCACACCGCGTAGATCCTGATAATGGTATGGACCGAGTTCAGATTCGCCTAGCAACAGCGCAGCATAGCTAAACCGATTCCGTTGCCAGAGTTCGTCCATCAGTTGCGTGACAATTGCGGAAAGCGACAGTGGCGATGCAAAGAATGCTGTGCAATTCTGGAGGAACACAATGCGGTCAATCTGGCGTTGCAAGTCGCGCACCGGCATCACTGTCACTGCATCCAAAGTGGCCTCCAGATGCGCCAGCTCCTCCGAGATCATTCCGGCCAGCGATGCAAGTCCGGAAGTTGTCATTGGAATCCTCCGTAGCGTAGGCTCGATGAAGACTCATCTATCGTATTACAAACTAGCCTGACCTGTAAACTGTCGATAGGAAAGCGTATGTCATTCGATGGATTACTGGACTCACCTAAATATAGCAGCGCACAGCCGCTGAAGATTTTGTTGGTTGATGATGAGCCTGCCACCCTGCAATTGGTGCGGCGTTTGCTTCAGGCAGACGGTCACGACATTTACGAAGCGATTGACGGCGAGCAGGCAGTGCAGATGTTCGATGCCATTCACCCTGATCTGGTGCTATTGGACGTGGTTATTCCCAAAAAAGATGGGCTGGAAGTGCTGGGCGAGTTGCGCCAGCGAGACAAGATGGCTGGCATCATCATGGTGAGTGCATTGACCTCGGAGCAATTGGCTGTGAAGTCGATGCTGGGCGGCGCCGACGACTACGTCAATAAGCCTTTTCGTCTCAAGGCCATTCGCTTGAGCATCCGCCAGGTGATGGACAAAGTGCGGCTGCGCCGGCGCAATGCCAGTTTGCAAAATGAGCTCATTGCCGCCAATCAGCGCTTGCGTCAGTATATGGCGCAGCCTCTGATCGAAACTCTGCTAAGCAGTCCTTTGCCGCCGCAATTAGGCGGTGTGCGCGAGACGGTGACAGTGTTATTTCTCGATTTTGCGCAATTCACGACGCTTTCTGAGAGCCTCCCGCCCGATGATGTCGTCCAGATTCTCAATGAGTATTTTGCCTTTTTGCCGAGCATTGTGATCGAGCATGGTGGCTTCATGGACAAGATCATGGGCGACGGCTTCATGGCGATCTTCAATGCGCCGACGACCTATGTCGACCATGCCCAGCGCGCTGTGCGCAGCGCCATCGCCATGCGCCGGGCGACCATCTTGCGCAACCAGCATCGCACGCCGCAGTTGGCGCTCAGGATCGGCATCCACACCGGCGAAGCGGTCGTGGGCAACATCGGCGCCTCGGTGTTGATGAATTACACCGCCATCGGCGACACCGTGAATCTGGCAAAGCGCCTGGAAGAAGCGGGGGAGCCAGGCCAGATTCTGCTCACAGCGGACACCTACTGCCGGCTGGACAAGACCTTTGCCGAGTCCGAACGCGTACGCTTTGTCTCGCTGGGGCAGCGCCAGGTGAAGAATCGCAAAAACAGCGTCGAGGTCTTTTTGCTAGAGGATGTTGAGATGCTGATGACAACGCCGGGTTGATCATCCACCAGGCGCGCCGATCGCTCTGGTGTGTCATGCGGCCTTCAAAAAATCGGCGACTGCGCGCTGCACGCGAGGATCATACACCATCAGGGCGTGGGCGGGGCTGAGAATTTTCTGCGCGCGGCCTACAGGCAGCACTGAGCTATTCGCAGGGATCACGGTCAGATCTAGCGGCGTCCAGATCGAGAGAAACGGGATTGTCTCGAAATCAGTGAGATGATTGTTGAGCTCCCGCATGAACGCACTGCCCCGATGCATTTGCCGCAACGCCGGCTGCCAGGCAAATTGGGCGCCAATCACGCCCTGATGCGGCGAGGAGATGGTGACAAAGCGACGCACGCGTGCTTTGGCCCCCAGTTGATGCAGGATAACGCGCCCGATAATCCCACCCATGCTAAACCCGACATAATCAAAAGGTGTGGCGCTGCCGATGCGCGCGTTGATCTCCGCCAGCGCTTGTGTTGCTAATGTCTCGATCGGCACGGAGCCGTCGCTTGGCTGCGGAGACACCGTTTCAGCGGCGAGGCCTTCGTTCTGCAAAAAGGCGCGCAGCGAGTTCATCTTGGCGGCGTTGTCGAGCCAGCCGGGAATGAGGATAACGGGAACGGACGATGTCGTCATGGGGTCGCCCTCAACGCGTGATGACCGGCAGCCAAAGCCGTTCGGGAAAGAGAACAAAGTTCGCCACCAGGTTGCGATTACCGACGCTCGTAAAAACATAGGTCGCGTCGGTTGACACCTCCACGTCATGTTCTGTCCAGTTGACAAAGCTGTAACCGGGCAACGCCGTCGCTGTGAGCGTGACGGTGGCGCCAGGAGCAACCGGGGCGGCGCCAGCGATGTAACCACTGCGCATCGGCGCCACGTTAGCCGCAACGATGTTGCGCCCTGCTAGAGCACTGTCAACCGCCTTGAGGATATCGAGCCGACCGGCGCCATAGACCGGATTGGGGCTTTGCGCCGACCCACTCCCTGTGCAGTCGGCGACCGGCGCAGGCGTTGCACTGGAGAGCAGGATTTGTTCGGTTGTTTCAATCTGACCGATCAGGGCAGGATCAAGTGACCACAACAATGCCACCGCACCCGCCACATGCGGCGCCGCCATGCTGGTGCCACTCAGCATTCCCATTCCTGCGTTGGGCAGCGCCGACCACACCCCAACGCCCGGTGCGCTGAGGTCGGGCTTCAGACGCCCGCTGCCGTCGGCTGTCACCGGGCCACGGCTGCTGAACCTGGCGATGACCCCATTGCTGGCGTGCGCACCCACGCTGGTCACAGCGTCGTGCATCCCGATGGGGGTGTTGACAGTGGAGCAA
>DGFH01000292.1:39808-45242 GCA_002391565.1 Anaerolineales bacterium UBA3905 | reverse complement strand
TTGTTGATCACGTGCGGCGCCAGTTCGGGTTTCCCATCTGTCAGCGGGTCGCCGCCTTGTGGGTAAGGAGCCAGAAAGAACTCGAAGCACGCTGTGTAAGTGGCCGGCGTACCGAAGCCACTGCGCATGTTGCGGCAGGCCATCCACGTAGCATTCGGCGCCATCCCGATGACGGCGTCACCCATGCCAGTAGCGTCGCCTACGACCGTCCCTAATGTATGTGTGCCGTGCCCGTTATCGTCGCAAGGAATTTGCGCGCTGTCGGGGCAGCTGGGGTCCAGTGTAAGGCTGCGACCCCAGGCGTCAAACCAGTGATAGGCGTGCGTCGCCGTCATCATGACCGTATCCCAACCGCGATAGGCAGGCAACAGCGCAGGGTGATTCCAACTCACCCCGGTATCCTGACCGGCGACGGTGATGTTCTGCCCGCGAATGCCCAGCGCCCACACATCGTCGGCGTTAGTGTAGGTTAGCCCCCAGGGCAGCGTTGCAGCGTCGGGCCGGCGCGGCAGCGTTGCCAACGTCTGCCAGGTGAAACGAGGCGCCGTAGTGACCCCTTGCAGACCGGAGACCTGTGGGTTGCGCACCAGCCGATTGACGCCGGGAAACTGCGCCAACGCCTCTGCCACCGTCAGATCGCCGCGCACCTCAAGCATGTTCACCAGGTAATGCGCCTGATAGTCGATTCCATGCGCTTCCAGCCAGGTGCGCAGCGGCGCCTGCGTCCGCCGCGCGTGGGCCGTGAGGGCGGCATAGAGCGCCGCACGCCGCGTGAGTGCGTCAGCCTCATCCAACCCCGCCGCCTGCACGACTGCTGCTGGATCGAGCTGCGCATCCAGAATCACCAGAAACGAAACGTTCCCGGCGGCGACCATTTCCGCACGCAATGGTGGAGCGATCTGTGTCTGGCTGGCAGCCGCAGGTGCGTTGCTCTGCGCCAACAAAGGACTCGGCAGCCAGAACAATATCCCCCAGATACTGACTGTCAACAGCCAGCCAGCGATGCACCCTCTGATTTTCATGTTCTGCTCTTTACCCCCAAATGAGAGCCATGTTGCTGACGACAGCGCCCGGCATCTCACAATAATATACACAAATGATGGACAAAGCATATCATACAACAGTGGAGAGATCGTGATGAGTAAGCTAGAGGTTGGCGCCATGGCGCCGGAATTTACAGCCGTCACCGACAGCGGTGCAACTGTGTCGCTGCGCGATTTTCGCGGCAAGCGCGTGGTGCTGTACTTTTACCCGAAGGATGATACACCGGGGTGCACCACGCAGGCATGTGGCTTCCGAGATAACTATCCGGTCATTGAAGAGAAGAATGCCGTGGTGCTCGGCGTCAGTCCCGACAGCGCCAAATCGCATCAGAAATTCAAGACCAAGTTCAACCTACCCTTTACGCTGCTCGTGGATGAAGATCACGCTATCGCCGAAGCCTACGGGGTGTGGGTGGAAAAGAGCATGTATGGCAAAAAGTACATGGGTATTGAACGCAGCCACTTCGTCATCGATGAAGAGGGCCGCATCGTGGAGGCAAAGGTGAAAGTCAAGCCGGAAGAGAGCGTTAGCTCGGCGTTGGCGGCGTTGAGTTGAGGCGCCACAACGCGCACGCGCCACATCATCGTGACTGAAGATGGGGCGACAGGCGCACTTTCGCCTGAGGACGGTTGTCACTTGGCGCAGGAACTCAGTTCATCTATCATCATAAATTTTGTGAGTTGTTCGTTTGTCACCGCCCTTCGAATAGCGTGAGAATCACCTCTGTGACGCTGGGCGAGTGTCCTACGCTTTGCCGGAGTTGGAGCCGCCCATGCCGCTGTTGCCGCCATCCGTTGCCAATCGTGACGTGCCCCATCTGCGCGCCGTCACGCAGACTTTTCCGCGTCCACGCCATCCCGATGTGTATGCCGGCGCTTACGCCGAAGCCGCAATACAGTGGCAGAAAATCGGTGCAAAGCCGGGCGCACGCGTTGCCATCGGCGTGGGCAGTCGCGGCATCCGCGACATCGTCCCGGTCGTCGCCGCCACCGTCGCCGCCTGCCGGGATGCCGGTCTGACGCCCTTTGTCGTGCCGGCGATGGGCAGCCACGGTGGCGGGACAGCAGATGGTCAGCGCGCTGTGCTTGCGCATCTCGGCGTCACCGAAGCCAGCGTCGGCGCGCCGATTGTCGCCGACACAGCCGTTGAGCAGATCGGCGTGACAAATTGGGGGATGCCGGTCTACTTCGCCACGACGGCGTTGGGCGCGGACTGGGTCGTGCCGGTCAATCGCGTTAAACCCCACACCGACTTTGCCGGCGTACACGAAAGCGGGCTATGCAAGATGCTGGTCATCGGCTTTGCCAACCACATCGGCTGTGCGCGCGTCCATCAAGAGACCTTCGCCCGTTTTCATCAGGTCGTGCCGGAAACGGCGGCGCTGATCCTGGCTAAGGTTCCGGTCGCCTTTGGCATGGCGATCGTGGAGAATGCTTACGACGAGACTTTTCTGATCGAGGCAGTGGCGCGCGAGCACATCCTGGCGCGCGAGGCGGAGTTGCTGCAGGTTGCCTACGCTCACATGCCGCGCCTCTACTTCGACCACATCGACGTGTTGATCGTCGACGAAATCGGCAAGAACATCAGCGGCGCGGGCATGGATCCGAACATCATCGGGCGCACGGCGAAGGGCATCTTGCCGGGGTATACCGGGCCGTCGATCGGCCGCATCGTGGTGGCCGGGCTGACGGCGGCCGGCGGCGGCAACGCCATCGGCATCGGCCAGGCCGATTTCACCACACAGCACGTCGCCGACGCCTTCGACGCTGAATCGACCTACGCCAACGCCATTGCCTCCGGCACGCCGGAAAGCGGGCGTCTGCCTGTCGTGTTGCCGACGCTTGACGATGCTGTGCGCGCGGCGCTGCTCACCAGCGGCGTAGATGACTGGTCACGGGCCGCGATTGTCCGCATCAAGAACACGCTCCACCTCGCTACGATCTGGGTCTCCGATGCGCTGGCGCCAGTAGTGGAGGCGCACCCTGACCTGAGCTGGGGGCAAGCATGACGCTCAGTGCAGCGCAGGTGTAGAATGGCGTTATGCTGAATATTCTCCTCTCCATTGCGCCGATCTTTCTGCTCCTGGTGCTGGGCTATCTACTGCGACGCGGCGGCATCCCCAGCGTTGAGTTCTGGAACCTCAACGATCGGCTGGTCTACTGGGTGCTCTTTCCCGCGCTGCTCTTCAACAATACGTCCACGCTCGAGTTATCCGGCGACTTGCTCAGCGCATTTGCTCTGCTGATCTACACCGGCTTTGGCGGTGCAGTGATCTTTGCGTTGATCAGCAGCAAGCTGGCGCGGCTCGACGGCGCCACCGCCAGCTCGGTGCTGCAAGGGGCGGCGCGGCACAATTCCTTCATTGCGTTGGCAGTGGCGGAACGATTGATCGGCGCCGAGGGGCTGGCGTTGGCGGCGCTGGTTACGGCGTTGTTGATCCCGGTGACCAACATCACGGTGGTGACGCTGATGGTGCTGTTGATTCGCGGCGGCGGCAATCTGCGCGTGGTGCTGCGAGCGGTGGCGCGCGACCTGGTGCGCAACCCATTGTTGATCGCCGTCTTGCTGGGGATTGCCGCTAACCTGCTCGGCGCCACGTCGATTCCCATCGTTCACGATATGACCAAAATTCTCGGCGCGGCAGCGTTGCCGATCATGCTGCTCTGCGTGGGCGCCAACATCCGCATCCGCGCCATGGCAAGCGCCGGGCTGCCGGTCGTGCTGTCGGTGGTGGGCAAGCAACTGGTCTTCCCGGCGATGATTCTGGTTGCGGCGCAATTCGTGCCCGTCTCCGACGTGGCGCTCATGGTGCTGATTTTCTACGGCGCCGCGCCGACGGCAGCCTCCGCCTATACGCTGGCCCGACAAATGGGCGGCGACGCGCCGGTGATGGCGACGATCATCACGTTGCAGACGGCGCTCTCTTTTGTCTCGTTGCCGGCTACAGTGATGCTGGTGCAGTTTATGACGCAGGAGTAGGGATCAGGCGCGTGTGGTAAGGCCCGACGTGATAGGGCGGCTTCTTACAGAAATTCGATTCGATTTGTCATGTCGCTGGCTGTATAGATGGCGTGCATCAGTGTCAGCCAGTTCACCCAATCGCCGATATAGTGAACGTCTTGTTGGCCGAACACAATTCCCTGATGCTCGACGCCACTTGCCGCCAATTCCAGAAAATCGGCGTCGTGGGTGCAGAGCACGCAACCCATCGCCTGCGCTCGATCCAGATGCTGTACATCGCCAACCCCCAACAATCCGAGATCGCGTGCCGTGACTACATCGATTCCGCGCAGTCGCAGTTGACGGGCAATCTCAACAGGAAGGTTCTCATCGAGATAGAAACGGAGTGATTCGGCCACCGCTCTGCTCCTTCAGCACTCTTGCCTTCTCGATTTGACTGCGGATGTCGTTATCCATCTCAGGCTTGTGCGCGTAGTAGTAGGAGAGCGCTGCATAGACCTGCGCCAGTGAAATGTCATAGTCTGCTGCGATTTCTTCTGGTTGCCGGCGGTGAAACAGGTGAGCCATCGCTAGGTCAATGACGCGTAAGCCCGTGCCCGCAATACACGGCTGACCGTTGCGAATCATTGGATCGGAGGCGATCAAGTCGATGGTTAACGTACTCTGCATGGTTGAATCCTTTCCGAGCGTCATACGAGCACAGTACACAACGCGTTCATTCATTGACCTTGAGGTTAACCGGTGAACATCGAGCTATACGCCAGCTATTTTACCTCAGAACGATCTGAATTGCGTCGGCGAGGGAGTGTGCGTCGTGTTTCTGTGCCGACGTTGGCCTCAGATGTTATCTGTCACAGAGATGCAAGCGCAGTTCATGACGCAAAGGTAGGGATCAGCCGCGCGTACAAGGCGCGCTGGCGCGCAATCGCAACCTGATAGCGTTCATGGCGCGCCGGATCGGGCAGGTAGACCGCGCCATCCGCCGCCGGCGCCGCGGCCAGCGACGGCAACGCGCCGAGCGCACGCAGCGCCAGCAGCGCAGCGCCCCGGCTTGTCGCCTCGCTCTCCGCCGAAACCACCACCGGGCGACCCAACACATCGGCGAAAATCTGGCTCCACACCGGCGACTGCAGCAGCGCGCCGCCGCTGGCGATCAGCCGGTGGTCGCAGTCGGGACGGCCACACAGCCGCTGCTCGATCACGGCGAAACGGTAGGCGACGGCTTCCAGGCTGGCGCGCAGAATCTGCAGCGGCGTGGTCGCCAGCGTCAAGCCGTGGATCGTCGCCTGGACGTTGCCGGCCCAGTCGGGGCTGCGCTCACCGGCAAAAAAGGGCAGAATCGTCAGGCCGTGGCTGTCAGGCGCCAGCGCGGCCAGCTCCGCCTCGGTCTGCGCGCGGTCGCCAAACTGGAAGGCGTCGCGCACCCAGG
>DGFH01000292.1:39358-39754 GCA_002391565.1 Anaerolineales bacterium UBA3905 | reverse complement strand
GGCGTAGACGTTGCCGCCTTCGCTCGTCGCCCCGCCCACGAGATGATGGTCGCGATCCACGCGGTAGCTCCACAAGCCCGGCGGCGTCGGCGTCAGCTCGGTCTGGATCACGCGGATGGCGCCGGTGGTGCCCAGCGTCAACGCCATGCGCTGATGGCCGATGCAGCCGCTGCCCACGTTCGCCGCCGCGCCGTCGCCGATGGCGGGAAACCACGCAACATCGTGCAGCAGGGGCCAGCGCCCGGCGTAGGGTTGGATCAATCCGCTCAGCGGCGCATCGCAATCGACCAGCGGCGACAGCTGCTCCGGCGTCAGCCCCAGCTCGGCGAGCAGCGGTGCATCCCAGGCCAACTGGCGGCGGTCGAGCAGCCCGCTCCATGAAGCCGCCGAATAGCT
>DGFH01000292.1:38465-39202 GCA_002391565.1 Anaerolineales bacterium UBA3905 | reverse complement strand
GGCGGCGGTCGAGCAGCCCGCTCCATGAAGCCGCCGAATAGCTGACCCGGCAACGCCCAAAGAGCCGCAACTCCAGATACTCGCCCAACGTGAGCCACTTGGCGGTGCGGCGCCACAGCTCCGGCTGGGTGCGGCGGAACCAGGCCAGCCGTGCGGGCCAGTAGCTCGTGCGCAGCAGACAGCCGGTGCGGTCGTGGATCGTGGCTTCGTCCAGCCGGGCGCGCAGCGCGGCGGCGTCCTCGGCGTTGCGCGTGTCGGCGTAGGTGATCAGCGGCGTCAGCGCCTGCCCGGTGGCGTCGACTGCGACGATGCTGGTCACCAGCGTGTCGATGGCGACCGCCGCGATCTGTTGCGCCAGCTTGCCCGCCTTCACCAACACAATGTCGACGCAGCGCGCCGCCTGCTCCACGATCCAGTCGGGATCGACTTCCGCCGCGCCCGCCGTCGTGGTCAGGATTTCGTAGCGCGCCCGCGCGCCGATCCCTTCCACCATGCGCCCGCCGCGATCATAGAGCAGCGCCCGCGCCGACGAGGAGCCAATATCGATGGTGAGAATCAGCGGCGCTTCCGCAGCTTCAGCCGAAACGGTCGTGATGTTCATGGCGTGCTCTCATGTTGCATAATTGTCCAGCCGGGTGAAACATAGACAGCAGATGGGTCTACTTCACATTTGGGGCAAGATTTCGCTGCGTAGGTCATCGCCTCCGGCGTGACGGGCAACCCGTCACGCCGGAGGC
>DGFH01000292.1:35034-38226 GCA_002391565.1 Anaerolineales bacterium UBA3905 | reverse complement strand
GATGACCTACGACACGCGCCCCAAACTCAAAGTACACCCCCGCAGGATGACGCAAATGCGGCTTATCCTTGCGGGTTGAATTAGCGGAAATCCGCCCAATCCGCGTCACCTGTGGCCTGCGCCGGCTCTCCTTTGGACGCAGCCTGAAGCGCCTGCTTTATGCTGGCTGGACGGCGTGGCCGCCAAAACCGTGACGCATGGCGGCCAGCACTTTGGCGGCGAACGATTCGGGCTGGCGCGAATGGAAGCGCTCGAAGAGCGAGAGCGTGATCACCGGCGCCGGCACGTCGAGATCGATGGCTGCCTGGATCGTCCAGCGTCCCTCACCGCTGTCTTCGACATAGCCCTTGATGCTTGCCAGGTCGGGGTCGGCGCGCAACGCCTCCTCAGCCAGCTCGAGCAGCCAGGAGCGCACCACGCTGCCATAGCGCCACGCGGCGGCGATGGCGTGGATGTCCATGTTGAACTCTTTCTTGGCGCGCATGATCTCGAAGCCCTCCGCATACGCCTGCATCATGCCATATTCAATGCCATTGTGCACCATCTTGGCAAAGTGACCGGCGCCCACGGGGCCACAGTAGACGTAGCCGTCCGGCGGCGCCAGCGTCTTGAACGCCGGTTCGAGCCGCGCGCACAACTCCGGATCGCCGCCGACCATCGTGCAGAAGCCATATTGCAACCCCCACACGCCGCCCGACGTGCCCTGATCGACGTAGTTCAGCCCGCGCGCCCTGAGTTCTTCGGCGCGGCGGATGTCATCGTGATAGTTGGTGTTGCCGCTGTCGATGATCGTGTCGCCCGGCGCCAGCAACGTCGCCAGCTTCTGGATCATCTGCTCGGTGACGGCGCCGGAAGGCAAC
This sequence comes from Anaerolineales bacterium UBA3905, assembly GCA_002391565.1. Classification (GTDB taxonomy): domain Bacteria; phylum Chloroflexota; class Anaerolineae; order Caldilineales; family Caldilineaceae; genus Caldilinea. The sequence goes on along the minus strand of DGFH01000292.1, from coordinate 37,366 downwards.
ATCACCCAGACCGCGCGTGGGGCAGCCAGCTTGCTCACCAACTCTTCGACGGTGTACGCCGGGTCGGCGCCCTTTGCCGCCAGTTCATCGATCGGGCCGCGGCTGCGGTTGTTCACCACCACCCGATGCCCGCCGCGCAGCCAGCGCTCCGCCATGCCTGCGCCCATGCGTCCCAACCCGATAATGCCGATTTCCATTTTGATGCTCCTTCAATAGTTTGATCGATTTCTGAGTCACTGGTTGCTCAACTTCCCCGAAGTTCCAAAGCTTCCGAGAAGCCTGCTGAATGGTTCAGTTCTGACTATCTCCGGCGACGCGATAGAGCATTTCGCCGGCGCGGCGCACGAGCAGGATGCCCTCTTCTTCGCGGTTCGCCCAGGCTTCCGGGTCGATGGTGCGATAGTCGAGATAGCCGAGGTTGATGCGCCGACAGCGTTCTTCGGGAATGCCCGTCGCCAGCGTGACCTGAATGCGCGGCGTCTCCACGCCGGTGCCCACATCGTAGCGCCCCTTGCCCTTGACGTGCGTGCTGTGCGCCAGGATGCCGCCGGGAATGTGGGCAAAGCGTTTCCATTGCTGGGTGAAGTAATCGCGCACGTGATAGCCCACTTCGTCGATCAGGCGACCGTGCGTGTAGGAGACTTCGGTGATGTGCGGCGCGTAGATGATCACCTCGCCGCCGTCGGCAATCGCCGGTTCGGTCTTGTACATCGCCTTCGCCGCCGTCCACAGATCGTCGTACATCGGCGCGGCCATCGACAGCACACGGCGGTAGGGGCGCGGCGTGTAGATGATGTTGAGCTGCGCCGACAGATCGGCGGCGACGCTCCACGCCTCCTCGTGAGGACCGACATACAGCCCGTGCAGGTCGTGCCCTTTGAGCACCATCGCCAGGCAGAGGACTTCCTGATCCAGGAAGCGCGCGGCGCGGTGGATCACCCGGCGCACCGGCGTATCCTTCACGCCGATGGTGTCCATGCTGGTGACGAGCGCGCCCAACCAGTGCGTGAAGTTGATGATCTCGGCGCCAGCGATGCCCGGAAAGAGATACTTGGCGCCGCCCGAAAAGCCCGCCACCTCGTGCGGAAAGACAGGCCCGCAGATCAGCACGCGGTCGTAGTCGAAGATCATGCGATTGAGCGTGACCGGCGTTTCGGCGGCGAGCAACCCGCCGGTCAGTTGCGCGGTCTCCGCCTCCGAAATGACGCCGATCGTGCGCAACGTTTCCGGCAGATCCCAGCGGTGGTTGTAGATGGCGCTCTTGGGAAAGCGTGCGGAGCGCTCAGCGGCGCGCACACCGACCAGATGGTCGATGGCCTCTTCGGTCATCGGCTGATGCGTGCCCAACGCAATCAGATAGTCGAGCCGCGCCACCTGCGCGCCGATCAGGTCGTAGAGCAGGCGAAACATCAGCGGGATCGGCGCGGTGCGCGTGGCGTCGGGAATGATCACCAGCACGCGCTGGTGGTCGAGCGCCAGTTGCGCCAACGCCTCCGCCAGCACCGTGCGCACCTGCTCATCGCTCATCACTGTCGTGGTCGAACCCTGTCCGGTCACCATCACTTGAATCCTTCCTGTTTCCGGCAAGTCTTTTGTGTTGCGTGTTGCGTGTTGCGTGTTGCGTGTTGCGTGGTGCGTCCCGCGTCACGCAACACGCAACAATCTTCTACACGCCGCTGAAGGCGCTAAAGCCGCCGTCCACCGGCACAACGACGCCGTTGACAAAGCGCGCGCCAGGGCTGCACAGCCAGATCAGCGTGCTGAGCAGCTCGGACGGTTCGCCAAAGCGACCGGCCGGCGTGTGGTCGATGATCGTGCGCCCGCGCGCGGTCAGGCTGCCATCGGGGTTGAGCAGGAGGGCGCGGTTCTGTTCGCCGACGAAGAAGCCCGGCGCGATGGCGTTGACGCGCAGCCCGGCGCCAAAGGAGCGCGCCAGTTCCACCGCCAGCCAGCGCGTGGCGTTCTCGACCGCAGCTTTGGCGACGCCGTAGCCCACGACGCGTGTCATGGCGCGTTGCGCCGCCATCGACGAGATGTTGACGATGCAGCCGCGCCCGGCGCGCGCCAGCTCGGCGCCGAAGACCTGGCTGGGCAACAGCGTGCCGTGCAGGTTGAGTGCAATCACCGGCTCCATGCCCTCGACCGGCAGGTTGAAAAAGGACTCGCCCGGCGGCAGCGTCGCCGACGGCAGATTGCCGCCCGCCGCGTTGACCAGGATGTCGAGCCGCCCCCACGTTTCCAGCAGCGTGGCGCGCGCCGCTTCCAACTGGCTGCGATCCAGCACATCGGCGGGCAGCGCCAGCGCGTCGCCGCCCGCCGCGATGATGGCGTC
>DGFH01000292.1:0-34876 GCA_002391565.1 Anaerolineales bacterium UBA3905 | reverse complement strand
CCCCCCGCCGCGATGATGGCGTCCACCCTTGCCTGCGCCTGTTCGCGGCGCCGCCCCAACACGGCCACTTTGGCGCCAGCTTGCGCCAGCCCTTGCGCCATCGCACCGCCCAACACGCCGGTGCCGCCCGTGACCAGGGCGACCTGCCCCTCCAGGCTAAATAACTCTTTTAAGAACTCCATAAGCGTTTTCTCGTTTCTGTTTTCATGCGCAATACGCGCGTTTCGCCAACCCGTAGGCGCATTCATATGCCATCTCGGCGGCTTCATCCTCCGCCAACATGCCCTGCACCACCAACCCGGCCAGCCAGTCGCAACTGACGCGGCGCCACACATCGTGTCGTGAGGGGATCGAGGCGAAGGCGCGCGTGTCGTCGTTGAAACCGGCGGTGTTGTACAGCCCGGCGGTCTCGATCACGCGGTCGAAGAAGCGCCGCATCCCGTTGACGCTGTCGAAGAACCACCACGGCGGCCCCAGGCGCACGGCGGGATAGTGTCCAGCGAGCGGCGCCAGCTCGCGACCGTAGGTGCTCTCGTCAAGCGTAAAGAGAATCAGCCGGAAGCGCGGGTCGGCGCCGTAGGCGTTGAGCAGCGGGCGCAGGTTGCGCGTCCACTCGGTCGCGATGGGAATGTCGGCGCCCATGTCGGGACCAAAGTGAGTGAAGAGCACGTCATGGTGGTTGCGCAGGCTGCCGACGTGAAGCTGCATCACCAGCCCGTCCTCGATGCTCATGCGCGCCATCTCCATCAGCATGTGCCCGGTGAAGGCGACGGCGTCGGCGGCGTCAGCCTGGCCGTGCAGCGCGCGCTGGAAAATGGCATCCGCCTCGTGCGTGCTGAGCCGCGCCGTGTAGGGCGTCAGCGCAGCATGGTCGGTCGCCAGCGCGCCGAGTTGCTTGAAGGCGGCGCGGCGCTGCTCCAGCGCCCGCACGTAGCTGGCGTAATCGACGACATCGACGCCGGAGACTGCGCTGAGTGCGTCGATCTGCGTGCGCCAGGTCGGGTTGTCCAGATTCACCACCGCGTCGGGGCGAAAAGTCGGCCGGATGTGCGTCAGTCCTTCGGCGTGCAACTTGCGGTGATGGTCGAGCGGGTCGGTGGCGGCGTCGGTGGTGCAGAGCACTTCGATGCCGAAGCGGTTGAGCAACGCACGCGGGGTGAACTCTGGCCGCGCCAACTGCGCCTCCAGGTGATCGTAGATGCGCTGTGCACTGGCGCCGGTCAGCCGCTCTTCCACGCCGAAAAGGGTCGCCAGCTCATCCGCCAGCCACAGCCCGGTCGGCGTGGCGCGGAAGAGATGAAAGTGTTCGGCGAAACGCTGCCAGATGCGGCGATGATCGGTTTCGACCGCCGCGCCATCGCGACGGGGCACGCCCAGCTCCTCCAGCGCCACACCCTGGCTGTAGAGCATGCGCAGAATGTAGTGATCGGGAATGATGAACAGTTCGGCGGGCGTGCCAAGCCGTGCATCTGGGTCAGCCAGCAGCGCCGGCGGCACATGACCGTGCGGCGCAATCAGCGGCAGGTCTTTGACGGCGGCGTAGAGGTCGCGGGCAACGGCGCGCTGCGTCGGCTCTGCCGCAAAACAGCGATCCGGTGAAAGTCGCCAGGTTTTTTCCGACATGATCTTCATCCTCCTTAAAACGATTCTGTGCGCCGGTTGGGTTGTGGCAGGCGCGGCGTGCACTAGACCGCGCCCTATGCCTGTGATTGTACCCAAAACTCGCGCAATACGTGCGCCGCCATCTTCGGCGTGCGGATGCGGGTGAAGACGCCCTTGTGATTGATGCCGGCGACGCGGGCGATGCTCTGCACGGCGGCGAAATCAGCGAAATTCCAGACATGCATGCCGGCGACAAAGTCGCGCGCCGCCGCCACCTCCAGATGAAAGCGGATAAAGTCCGCCTGATACTCCTCGGTCCACATGACAGTGGGATGGCCGTGCATGCCGGGGATGGTGTCGGCGCCAAACTCGGTGACAATGATCGGGCGTCCCCACATTTCGTAGGTCTGGTCGAGTTCCTGCTCCAGTGCGGCGCGCGCCTTGTCCAGCTCGCCGCCCAGCACATACCAGCCCCAGTAACGGTTCATGCAGATGACGTCGCACTTCTCCATCCACGATTGCGGGCCGCCCATCACGGTCACGATGGTCACCGGGCGCGTGGCGTCGAGCGATTTGGCGTGAGCGATCATGGCGTCGAGCATAGCTTTGCCCTGCACCTCCGATGGGTCGGAGACCTGGCCGCCCAATGCCGCCAGGTTGAGGCTGCGCGGCATCGGCTCGTTGGCGACGCACCACATCACGACGCTGGGGTGATTCTTGTCGCGCGCCACCAGCTCGTCGATCTGCTGAAGGCAGGTGCGCAGACGAATCGCAATGTTCTCGTCGTTGTCAAATTGCAGGCTGACGGCGGGGATTTCGTCGATGATCAAAAAGCCCTCGCGGTCCGCCAACTGCATCTCTTCCTCGCTGTAAGGATAGTGCGAGGTGCGATAGCTGTTGGCGCCAGTCCAGCGCATCAACTGATAATCCTTGACCATCAACGGCAGGTTCAGCCCTTTGCCGCTGGCGATGAAATCCTCGTGACGGCCAAAACCGTTCAGCTTCACCGGCTTGCCGTTGAGCAGAATCTGTCCGCCCTGCACGGCGATCGTGCGGATGCCGATCTGTAGCGTGTAGCTGTCGGCGTCGGTCGCAATGGTCAGCGCATAGAGGTGTGGATCGACGTCCGACCAGAAGCGCGCGTTGGGCACGACCAGCGTCGTCTCCGCCACGCCGTCGACAAAGTTCAGCTCGCCCTTGATCGTCTGGTCGCCCGCCTGGATCGTCGCCGCGCCGAGACCGGAGTGGGATGTATTCAACCGCGCCGCCACCTTGACGACGCCGTTGGCGCCGGCAACCTCGGTCACCACGGTCACGTCCTCGATGTACGTCTGCGGCGTAGTGTAGAGTGCGACGGGCCGGTGCAGCCCGGCAAAGGGATAGAAGTCGAAGGTCGTGCGCGGGGTGCTGGCGAACATCCCCATCGACGACTCCATGTTGCCGGACGGCAACCGCGTCGGCTTCAGCTCGTTTTCGACGCTGATGGCGACGACATTTTCCTCGCCCCATTTCACCAGGTCGGTGATCTCGAAAGCAAAGGGCAGATGCCCTCCTTCGTGTTCGCCCACCTTGACGCCGTTGATGTAGACGACGCCGTGATAACACGCTGAACCCACACGAATGAAGACCCGTTCTCCCTGCCAGTGCGAGGGGACATAGACGCGTCTGACATACCAGGCGAGGTCGAGATAGCCAAACAAATCCTCGTACTGTTCGTTCCAACTGCCGGGCACGGCGATCGGACGGGCATCGACCAGACCGTTGCTCCAGCCTTCCTGCTCGCCCACGTGGTGTGAGTCGGTCTTAAAATCCCAGATGCCGGAGATGTCCAGACGGTTGCGCACTGCATTTTGGATCGGGTACAACATGGCAATTTTCTCCTGATAGAGTGAAAGGGGGAGAAGAACCGACGCCCTTCTCCCTATCGAGCAAGTCCGGTTACGCTTGCAGGACGGCGGCGCGATGCGCCTGCGCCCGCGCGACATCCTGCGGATACCAGCGATAGAACAGGAACCAGTAGACGGCGTTGATGGCGTAGGGCACGGTGATCAGCCAGAACATCACATTGGGCAAGCCGTAGGTCTGCGCCAGGAAGCCGAGCGCCAGCGACATCAGCGCTGAAATCAACCCTTGAATCAGCGAAAAGAGCAGGGCGAAGGCAGTGGCGGACAACTCCACCGGCGTCACCGCCGAGACCATCGGCAGCACCACACCGGAGAAACCGATCGAGCCGATCAACCCGAAGAGGAAGACGACCACATACACCTCGAGCCCTTTGCCCCAGTCGAACTGCAAGGTGATGAAGGAGAAGACGGCAAAGGTGGCGAGATACATCTGCATCAGCATGATGCGTCCTTTGGGCCCGAAGCGCTTGTCGAACCAGTCGCCCACCAGACCGCCGAGGAGTGAGCTGATGGCAAAGCCAGCCATGAACGCCGTGTAGAGAATGGCGGCGTCGGCGTTTTGCCAGCCCCGCACATCGACAAAATAGGTGACAAAGAAGGAAAAGAGCACCAGGCTGGTGACGAAAGGCAACATGCCGGCCAGCAACAGCACCGAAGGAATCTTGAAAAGCGCAGGCACATCACGGAACTTGAACTTGCCGAAGTCGGCGTCGTCGGTGGGCGTGTGGCGTTGTGGCTCCTTGACCAGGAACAGGATAAGGAGACCGCTGAGCAGGCTGATGCCGCCCATGATGAACATGCCAATGCGCCAGCCTTCCGGGTCGCGCGACAGTTGCCCGATCAGCGGCGTCAAGATGAGACCGCCCGCCGATCCAATCGAGCGGATGGCGCCATACGCTCGCCCGCGTTCATCCTCCTCGAAAATATCCGCCAGCAACCCGTTGGAGATCGGTTCGCTCGCCACCGTGCCGATGACGCCGATGCTGTAAAGGATCAGCAACTGGGTGAAGTCCTGGGCAAGCCCGGCGGCGGCTGTCCACAGCCCCCACACGCCCGTCACCAGGATCAGGATGCGCTTGCGGCCATATTTGTCGGCGGCCATCGCCCACAGCGGCCCAAACAACATGCGGGCAAAGCGGCTGACGCTGGTCAGAATGCCGAGGGCGCCCAAATCCATGCCCAACGATGTACGAATCACGGGGAACAACGTGTTGACCAGACCGCCTTCGGTGTTATCGCTCACGAAGGCAAACGCCATCGCAAACAAGGCGCCCCAGCGCCCCTTGCGGTTGTTGGCGGCGATCGCCGCGCTGCTCTCGGCGGGTGTAATGACGCTCATGTCACCTCTCCTTGGGTAGCCTCAAAACCAATCGACAGATTTCTTGTTGAGTTAGCGCTAACGTGATGAATACTACAATAGCATGTTTTTGCCGAATGTCAATAGGTAAAATCAAAATTCGTAAAAATTGCCTTCTGCCTCTTGCGCCAGATGCAATTTGTCGCTGTGCGTCTCTGGAAGAGGGATTCGGCGCCCGCAAGAAAGCAACGGAGGATCAGCGTAGTTCTGTGAGGTTGGAGATTGTCGAGAAGGGCATGCGGGATAGGGGAGTGGGTTGTTGTAGCAACCAAAATAAGTTAGCGCTAACTGTCAGGCGGAGTCACGAATGACCAGTTGTGGGTCGATCCAGTGCGTGGCGTGCGCTGGCGCGTCCGGCTGCTGGATGATCTCCAGAATCTTGCTCATCGCCAGACGCCCCACCTCCTCCAGATCGATGTGCAGGGTGGTAAGGTGGGGGCGCACGATTCTGGCTAAGGGGATGTCGTCGAAGCCGATGACCGCGATGTCGTCGGGCACACGCCGCCCGGCGTCCTCGCACGCCTGGATGGCGCCTACCGCCACCAGGTCGTTGAAGGCAAGGATGGCGTCGGTTTTGGGACGGCGGGCAAGCAATTGCGCTGTCGCCATGCGCCCTCCTTCCGTGACGGGCTGACAGTGCTCCATCGCCTGCGGCTCAAAGATCAGTCCAGCCGCGCGCAGCCCGGCGCGGTAACCGTCGATGCGCCGTTGGCCCGAAGTGGAGGTCACCGGCCCGGCGATCAGCGCCAGCCGCCGGCGTCCGCGGGCGACGAAGTGCTGCACCGCCAGTTGTGCGCCCAGCGCATCGTTGATGTTGATCTGCGCCACGTTGGGCAACGGGTTTTGTAGCTCGCGGTTGAAGAGGGTCACGGCGGCAAATTGACTGATGGTGGTTTCCAGGTCGTCGATCGGTAAACGCGGGCTGCACAACAGCACACCGTCGATCTCTTTTTGTTGCAGCGAGTCGAGCGCGGCGATTTCGCGGTCGGTGTTCTCGGCGGTGTTGAGCAGAAACAGGTGGTAGCCTTTCTCGAACGCCACCGCCTCGGCGCCGCACGCAATCTGCGCAAAAAACGGATTGGTGATGTCCGGCACCACGATCGCAACGGTGGCGGTCTGCCGCGTCGCCAATCCACGTGCGATCTCGTTCGGGCGGTAGCCCATCTCCTCGATCAGCCGACGGATGCGCTGGCGGGTCTCCTCACCGACGCCGGGTTTATCGTTCACAACGCGCGACACGGTCATCAAAGAGACGCCGGCCGCCTGGGCGACATCGGTAATGGTTGGACGCTTTTTCATGGAATCCTTCCAGACGAGAAGAAGTTGATGATTGTCATCATATTACAAATATTTGTATAGAATCGCAAAAGCAGGTTAACGCTAACAAGTCGTCGGGCTTGATTCGGGCGCACTAGATGGATGGGGCGTCTGGATGGTCTTGCATCAGCAGAAGATTGTGGGCAGGGAAGAGAACGAAAGGAATTGAATAGAGCCTTGCAAGAACGAGGCGGCGCATGACGCGCGCATCAGTTTTCCAGATCGTTGTCTATTTGCTCCACGTGTAGAGCAAAAGTTTCGATGAGTTTTCGCGTCATTGGATAGAAAAACACGATTGACACAACACAGATGAATCGGGTAGACTCCGACTGACCCAACCAGCAACTATATATTTGATTTTGGCGCATCGGAAAAAGTCGTCTGACGTCTGTAAAACCATTACGACGATTTTCACAAGGGAGAAAACTGATGAGACATCTGCGAATCAGTCTATGCATCTTCTTGCTTGCGGTGTTGCTTGTTGCTGGCTGCGGTGCGCCGGCCGTCCCGTCCACGGGCGATGCGGCGGCGCCAGCGGCAGGCGGCGCGGGCAAAACCAAAGTGGTGATCTTTATCGGCATGGGGACAGGCACCGATCCCGATCAGATCAAGGCGCAGGAAGACCTGGCTGCCAAATTCAACAGCAGCCATGATGACATCGAGGTGGAGTTCCTGATTGTGCCGCATGATCAGGCGGGGGAACGCTTCCTGGCGATGATGTCGGGCGGCAACGCACCGCAGCTGGTCGGGCCGAACGGCATCTCGACTGTGGCGCAGTTTTTCGACAGTTGGGCGGATGTGGCGCCGTTTATCGACGCCGAAGGCTTCGATACGAGTGATTTCTATGGGCCTGCCGTAGAGCTGAATCACTATCCCGACAAGACGGTGGGGCTGCCGCTTGGCCTGTTCCCCTCCTTCATTTTTTACAACAAAGACATGTTCGACGCCGCCGGGCTGGCGTATCCGACCCATGATTACAACGACACAGCCTGGAACCTGGAGGCGCTGCGCGATATGGCGATGGAGCTGACGCTCGACGCCAACGGCAATAACGCCAAATCGCCGGATTTCGACGCCAGCAACATCGTGCAGTGGGGATTCGATGATGCCTGGACCGACGCACGCGGCTTTTTGACGCGTTTTGGCGCGCCGAATGTGGGGCGACCGACGACCGAGGACTACAAGACCGCAGTCGTCAACTCTGAGGAGTGGGTCTACGGTCTGGATTGGTTAAATCGGGCGGTGTGGGAGGATCACTTCGTGCCCGACGCCACAGTGCAGGAAGCGCGTGAAGCTGCCGGCATCGATCCATTTGGCTCCAACCAGGTGGCGATGTTCAACAGCCACACTTGGTTTATGACGGAAGGATTGGTCGATTTGCCGTTCGCGTACGATTTTGCGCCTGCGCCGTTCAACCAGAAGGGCGAACGCATTGCGCGCATCCATGCCGACACCTTCACTATTCCGCGCAATGCCGCCAACCAGGAGGCGGCCTGGGAGGTGCTGAAGTGGTTGACTTCGCCGGAGCAGATCGTCGACGTCTGTCTGATCTACGGCTGCATCCCGGCGCGGCGTTCGGTGGCGGCAGACTTTCAGCAGCGCCTGGCAGAGCGCTATCCCGACGTCGACCTCGATGTGGTCTTCACCGCCATCGACTACCTGGACGATCCGAACCATGAAAGCTTCGTGCCGGAGTGGGGGCGCGTCAATGATGTCCTGAACAATGCCTTCAGCGCCGTCTATCTCGGCCCGATCGATGCGCAGGCGGTGCTCGATCAGGCCAACCAGGAAGTGCAGCAGATTCTCGACGACTATTGGGCCAGGCAGTAAGAGAGATTGAGAGATTGGAGATTGGAGATTTGGATGAGGGGCAAGCGCCACGCCGCCTGATTTGCCGCTCTCCCGCTCTCCCAATCTCCAATCTCCTAATCTCCAGGAGTTCACACCGATGCGGCAAATCCGACAGAGTCGCCTTACGTTGGCGCAGAAGGAAGATTTGTGGGCGCTCTTCTTCATCTCGCCGTGGCTGATCGGCTTCCTGATCTTCACGGCGGGGCCGATGATCATGTCCTTCTACTTCTCGTTGACCCGCTACAATATCATCGACGCGCCGATCTGGATTGGTTTTGACAATTATCTGCGGGCGTTTGGGCGCGATGCGCTCTTCTGGCATTCGTTGGGCGTGACGCTGTATTACGGCTCGCTGGCGTTGCCGTTGGGGCTGGTGGCGGGCTTCAGCCTCTCGATGTTGCTCAACCAGCGCGTGCCGGGCGTAAGCGTGTGGCGCACCATCTACTTCCTGCCCTCGGTGATCGCCGGCGTGGCGGTTGCCATTGTCTGGTCGCTCATCTTCAGCCCGCAGGTCGGCATCCTCAACCCATTTCTGGAACGCACCTTTGGTGTGAAGGGCCCCGGCTGGTTCACCGACCCAAACTGGGCGATCCCAGGGCTGGTGATCATGAGCCTGTGGGGTGTGGGCGGCGGCGTGATCATCTATCTGGCGGGGCTGCAGGGCATCCCAACCACTTTCTATGACGCCGCCAAGGTGGATGGCGCTAACGCCATGCAGCGTTTTCGCTACGTCACGTTGCCGATGATGACGCCGGTGATCTTCTACACGCTGGTGCTTGGGCTGATCGGTGCGTTCCAATACTTCACCGAGGTGTATGTCATCAGCGGCGGCAGCGGCGGCCCCCAGCGCGCCACGCTCTTCTACAATCTCTATCTCTACCAAAACGCATTCAAATTTAACGAGATGGGCTACGCTTCGGCGTTGGCGTGGGTGTTGTTCTTGATCGTGCTGGCGCTCACGTTGCTTATCTTTCGCTCGTCGGCGCTGTGGGTCTATTACGAAGGCGAAGTGAGGAAGCGCTAAATGGCTTCAGTCGAAATGCAACCGGTGCAGCCTGCGGTCAGCGTGAGCCACAGCCGCCTGCAAAGCATGCGTTTGAGTGCGCTGGCAGGACGCACTGCTGCGACCTTCGTGATCGCCATCGGCGCCGTGATCATCCTGATCCCCTTCCTCTTCATGATCTCCACGTCGCTCAAAAGCAAGAACCAGCTGCGCGCCGTGCCGCCGCCGCTGATTCCCTGGGAAGCGACGATGGTGGAAGTCAACGGGCGCATGGAGCCGCTCTTTCGGGTGACAGTGGATGGCGAGACAGCAGATGGCGCAATGGTGGAGATGGCGCTGGTCAGAAATCAGCCCGGCGGCATGGGTGTTTTCGTCGATCCGACCAACCCGACAGAGAGCGTGACGTTGAAGATCGCCGACCAGACGCCGGTGCGCCACATCGAACTGCATCCCGAAAATTACGTCGAGGCGATGACCGCAGTGCCCTTCCCGCGCTATTTCCTCAACACGCTGATCGTCACCTTTGTCGGCATGGCGGGCGTGTTGATCTCGTGCACGATGGTCGCCTATGGCTTTTCGCGCTTTCGCGCGCCGTGGCTCAACTGGCTCTTCATCGTGCTGCTCAGCACGATCATGCTGCCGCGCCAGGTGACGTTGATCCCGGTCTACGTGCTCTTTCAGCGGCTGGGCTGGGTCGATACGCTGCTGCCGCTGATCGTGCCCGCCTTTTTCGCCAACGCCTACGACGTGTTCCTCTTGCGCCAGTTCTTCATGACCATCCCGCTGGAGATGGATGACGCCGCCAAGATCGACGGCGCGTCACCGATCCAGACGCTCTGGCATGTGCTTGTCCCGCAGGCGATGCCGGTGATCGTGACCGTCGCCATCTTCCACTTTCTCTACGCCTGGAACGACTTCTATGAGCCGCTGATCTTCCTGCACAGCCGCGACAACTGGACGATGGCGGTGGGCTTGCAGACCTTCAACGCGCTCTATTCGGTCAACACACACCTGATCATGGCGGCCAGCGTGGTGATGGTGATTCCGCCGGTGCTGCTCTTTTTCCTGGCGCAGCGCCAGTTCATCCAGGGCGTCGTGATCTCCGGGGTGAAGGGATGAGCGCCGTCATCTGGCCTCTGCCCAAAGTCGAAGAACATGCGTTTGCCGATTGGCGCGACGCGCGCCCGGCAACTGTTGTTACAACGACCGCAGCCTGGTCTGCCGTGCGCAAGCAGTTGCACGGGCTGAACGTCGCCGCCGTGCTTGAAGTGACCACCGCCGATGTGGACGCCTGGCAAGCGCTCCGTTCTCACGTCACCGGTGAAGTGATCTACGCGGTCGGCGGCGGGCTGGCGGTCGATGCCGCCAAGTTTCTTGCCCGCGAGCGCGCGCTGCCGCTGGTCTGTCTGCCGACGGCGCTGTCGGTGGATGCGTTCTTCACGTGGGCGTCGGGCGTGCGCAGCGATGGCTGTGTGCGCTACCTGGTGACGCACCCGCCCGATCTGGTGCTGCTCGACTATGCAGTGCTGGCGGCGGCGCCGCCTTCGATCCGCGCCGCCGGCATGTGCGACGTGCTCTCGATTGCGACGGGTTCGTGGGACTGGCGCTTTGCCGAAGCGCGCGGGCAGAATCCGCCGTCCATGCGCTATCTTGCCTGGGCCGACCACATCGCCGCCGCCATCCTCGCCACCGCGCTCGACTGCGCCGAGGCCGCCGGGTGCGGCGACCGCGACGGTCTCAAGCAACTTGTCGACTGTCTGGCGCTCGAAGTGCAGCTCTGCAACCAGATCGGCCACGCGCGCCCGGAGGAGGGCAGCGAGCACTATTTCGCCTACGCCGTGGAAAATGCTGTGGGCAAGGGCTTGCCGCACGGCGATCTCGTCGGGCCTGGCATCGTGTTGATGGCGCAGGCGCAGGGTCAGGATGTGGCGCCGCTGCGTCGCGCGCTCGACGCCTGTCACATTCCGCTCGACCGCATCCCGCCCGTCGTGGTGCAGCAGACGCTGGCGGAGTTGCCCGCCTACGTCCGCCGCCACGCCCTGCCGTTTGGGATCGCGCATGTGCTGGGTGAGGGGTAAGGCGTGCTGCGTGTTGCGTGTTGCGTATTTCGTGCTGCGTGTTGCGTGAGGTTGTGGCGAATTTGGACTGTCTGCAATCCGCACCGATCCGCCCAATCCGCTGAATCCGCGTTCTATTAGTTGCACTAGGAGCGAGTGAGGTCGCCATGACATTATCGGTTGGGTATGCGCAGTCGGTCATCACGCCGTTGCTCGAACGTCCGGTCTATCTGGCGGGCTTTGGGCGCAATCGCCGCGCCGCGTCGGTGCATGACGATCTCTATGCGCGGGCGTTGGCGCTGCATACGCATGATACTGCCGTCATCGTGGTCGCCGCCGATCTGATCGGGTTAGCGCGCCACGAAATCCAGGCGATCGAACGCGCGGTGCAGGAGCAGGCGCCGGCGGTGCAGCTTGTTGTGGCGGCGACCCACACCCATCACGGCCCGGATACGCTGGGGCTATGGGGCCCCAACGAGATGACGCGCGGCGTCGATGCGGGCTATTTCGCCCACCTCAAACAGACGCTGGCGACAACGGCGCTGGCGGCGTATCAGCGACTTCAGCCCGCCGCCCTGCGCGCCGCCGCGACGATGGTCACCGGCGTCGCGCGCAACGCCCGCAACCCGGCGATCACCGACGAGGAGTTGTCCTGTCTGCAATTTGTCGACGCGTCGACGCACCGACCACTGGCGACCTGGCTTGTCTACCCCTGTCACCCCGAAGTCTTGTGGGACGACAACCCGCACATCACGTCGGATTATCTGCACACGATGCGCCGCACGGTTGAGCAGGCGACAGGCGCGCCGTGCATCGGCATGGTCGGCGCGCTGGGCGGGATGATGACGCCGGCAATGCCTGGCAACGGCTTTGCGGACGCCGAGCGCATGGGCGTGAGCCTCGGCGAAGCGGCGTTGACGGCGCTGGGGGAGGCGTCTCCTCAAACCGTTGATAGGATCGACTATCGCCGCCATCTTTTTACGACGCCGCTTGCCAATCCGCTCTTTCAGATGGCGATGCAGGCGGGGTTGCTCACCGGAGCGTTGAACGTCGACGGTGGGCTGACGACCGAAGCGAGCCTGCTTTCCATCGGCGACGCCACGATCTTCTTTATGCCGGGCGAAGTGTTGCCCAAACTGGGGCTGGCATACAAGGCGACGCTGCGCGCGGCGGGCGCCCGTCATGCCGTGCTTGTCGGTCTCGCCAACGACGAACTCGGCTACATCCTCCCTGCCGAGGAGTTCGTCTATCCCGACAATCCGTTCGAGCCGGGCGATCATTATGAAGAAAGTATGTCGGTCGGCGCCGAAGTGGGGCCAGCGTTGACGGCGGCGCTGGATGTGTTGCTACACAATCAACATGCAATCAGGAGAAGCGAAGATGAATGACAGACTGGCGATCTTGGGCGGCGAACCGGCGGTCAAGATCGCATATCCAGAATGGCCCGTGCACGACGAGCGCGAGGTCGAGGCGGTGGCGGAGGTTGTCCGGTCAGGACATTGGGGCGGCTATCCTTATCCAGGGCCGCGCACCACCGCCTTTTTGCAGAAGTTCCTCGAATTTCAGGGCGGCGAGTACGCGATCATGGCCGCCAACGGCACGGTGACGATGGAGATCGCGCTGCGCGCGGCGGGCATCGGCTGGGGCGACGAGGTGATCGTGCCCGCCTACACCTTCCAGGCGACCGCCGCCGCGCCGATGGCGGCCGGCGCCATCCCGGTGATCGTAGACATCGACCCCAACACCTACTGCATCGACCCGCAGGCGATCGAGGCGGCGATCACCCCGCGCACGCGCGCCATCATTCCGGTGCACGTCGGTTCGCTGATGGCGGACATGGACGCGATCATGGCGATTGCCGAACGCCACAACCTGATCGTCGTGGAAGATTGCGCGCATGTGCACGGGATGCAGTGGCGTGGGCGCGGCGCTGGCACGATGGGGCACTTTGGCTCGTTCAGCCTGCAATCCTCCAAAATCCTCACGTCGGGCGAGGGTGGTGTCCTGATCTGCAAGACGAAGGAACTGGCTGACGCGGCGACAAGCGTGGTCAACTGCGGTCGTCCCGCCGCAGGGCACAGTCAGGTCACGATCATGGGCGCCAACTTCCGCAGCAGCGAATTGCACGCCGCGCTCGCCAGCGCACAGCTTGAACGCCTGCCCGCACAGACGCGCCAGCGCGAGGCAATGGTCGGCTACATGGACGAGGCGCTGAGCGAGATTCCCGGCGTGCGCGTCTTTCGCCCCGACCCGCGCATCACGCGGCGCTCGGTCTATCTTTACATCTTTGCCATCGACCCGGCCGTGTGGGGCGTCGATCACCACGCTGTCTGTGCAGCGCTCGAAGCTGAAGGGCTGGACGCCAGCACCGGCTACCCGCCCATGCACCGCTACGATCTCTTCCAGCCGCAACTCACGCGCCTGCCTGTGCCGATGGCGCACCCGGAACGCTTCGACTTCACCGCCATGAACCTGCCGGTGGCAACCGAAGCCTATGAACGCGAGGCGGTCTGGCTGCCCGAAGCCGTCTTCCGCGCCGGCAAAGAAGGCGTGGACCAGGCGGTGGCTGCGATCCGCAAAGTGTATGAGCAGCGGGTGGCGCTGGCGGAAGCCGCGAGCAAGCTTTCGAATTGATGAGAGTTCAGCCTGACAGAGAAGTTGCGCAGTTGGGTGCAGTTTGGTCAGCGTATGACCATTCCAGACGCTCTGCGCTTCCGGGATAGTGGGTGCAGAGTGTAGCTTCTACTGACTTCCGGGTTAGCTGTTCATCTTCTCGGAAGCTCCAAAGCTTCCGGGAAGATTGTGAGCGATATGACGTGACAATCCAGGCATCAATAGGAAGTACGCGCCATGTCGTGGGGTGAACGCACCCGCGCAAAGACCATTGTGTTGCGTAGTTCCAACGCCACATGCTCGCGTGCCTCGTTCCGCAGGATGCCCTCCAGCTCAAAGCCTGCGCGCCGGGCGACAGCGGCGCTGCGCACATTGCGTTCGTCGCAGCGGATTTCCACACGGTGTGCGCCCAGCACGTCGAAGGCGAAGTCTGCGATGGCGTTGACTGCTTCGGTGATGTAGCCCTGTCCTGCGCGCGAGGTGCGCACCCAGTAGCCGATCTCGACCGACGGCACGTCCCAGTCGATGCGGTGCATGCCGCTGGCGCCGACAACTTCTCCCGTTGTTTTGCACCAGAGCAAGAGCGGTAAATCTTCACGCGCTGCATATTTGACGGCGGCGCGACGTACATACTCTTCACTGTCAGCCAGTGTAGGCGTCTGCATGGCCCAGGGCATCCAAGGGCGCAGCTCCGCCAGCGACTCGATCACGGCAGCGTTGAGCGCTTCGCCATCGCCAGGGCGCGGGGCGCGCAATAGCAGGCGTTTGCTCTCGAAAACATCAGGAATGTCAAGCAAGATAGGGCGCTGGGTCATTTGGCACGCTTCAGATAGGCTGTCTTTTGATTGTGATGCGGGTTGCTCATGCTGACCAATTCCCAACCCTCACGGCCGGCCTGAGCGAGATACTCCAGCAGGGTGGGGCCGTTTTTCCAGTCGCGCAGCTCGCGACCGTCGATGTAGCGTACACGCCAGCCGCGATAGTCGCGGAAGATGACTTCACGGTGCTCCCACTCAACCGGCTTGAAGACGATGGGTGCAGACGGAGTCGTCGCGTCGGTGGCTGGCGCGGTTTGCGCTTTGCGTCGCGGCGGGCGCTCTTTGGGCGGCGGTGGCGGCGTGGGTTGAAAGACAGGAATTGCGCTGCTTGTTTCGTCGATTTCAGCCGCGCCCAGCACGTCGTCGAGGATGTTGTCAGGCGTGGGTTTGCGTGTGCTCATCGTCCAGAATCCTTTCTGCCAGCAGGCGATAGTCCTCTGCGCCGGTGGAATGCGCTGCATACTCGAAAATCGTCTGTCCGTAGCCGGGCGCTTCAGAAAGTCGCACATTATAGCGAATCGGGCTGCAGATCTGGGTGGGATAGTGGCGCTGCAGCTGTTGTAAAATCTCCTCCGATTTGCGCACGCGGCGATCGTGAAAGGTGGGCAGCACATAACGCAACTCGAGCTGGCTGTGATAGCGGCGGATGGCGCCCAGGCTGCGTGTGAACTCCTGTAAACCCTGCAGCGCCAGCACTTCCAGCGCCACCGGTGTCAGCACCTCATCGGCGAAGAAGAGCGCGTTGACGGTCAACACATCCCAACCCGGCGCCGTATCCACGATGATGTAATCATACGCGCCGTCCAGTTCGGTCAACGCCTCGCTGAGCGTCCGCTCGCCGCCAAACTCTTTGCGATCAATAGCGCGCTTGAGACCAGCCAACCCGCGTCCGCCCGCCAGCAGATGCAGCCCCGGCCGCGCCTCGACGCGCGCACTGGCCAGCGTTGCATCACCGTTGATGACGTCGGCGATGCTGTGCGTTGGTGTGACATTGAGCATACGCGCTGTTTGTCCCTGTGTGTCCATGTCGATCAGCAGGACGCGTCGTTGCTGCTGCGCCAGTGCACCGGCCAAATTCACCGCCGTCGTGCTCTTGCCAACTCCACCCTTGGACAGGGCAACTGCCACTTTGCGCATGGTCTACTCCTCCTGATGATTGTACAACGGAAAGGGTGCGACCGGGAATTGTGGCGTTGAACAGCGACGGGAACACCCTTGCTGACGCCGTTTGGGGCAGGTTGCAGCCGTGACGCGTTTGGCGTCGTTGCCGCCTGTGCGCTAGTATGGTGCCCCAGGGAACGTCCACCCCGTCCTTGACGTTGTCGGATGGTGAAGTGAAACCAGGCAAGGAATTCAACACCGTGGCTATCGATCGTCTTTCTAAACGCTGGCAGTTCCCGCTGCTGTTGACATTATTGCTGATGCTCGCTGCCTGTGGCGGCAGCGAGGCGGAACCGACGCGCACGCCAATCCCGACATGGACGCCGACGCCGCAAGGCGCTGCGCCGGTGGAAGAGGCGGCGGCTGCGCCAGTGCAGGCCGGTCCGGCGCAGCCCGGTCAGCAGGTGCTTGATCCGACCCAGATCGCTGCAGCGATTGCGACCAGCACACCGACGCCGACGCCGTTGCCCACCGACACACCGACGCCAGAGCCGACCGCGACGCCCACTGAAACGCCGACCACCACGCCGACGCCGTTGCCAACCGATACGCCCGCACCGACCGACACGCCAACGCCAGAGCCATCCCCTACACCGACGCCGGAGCCGGCTTATCCCTTTGCGTTGGAAGAAGCCGTCAAGTTTCCGACGCAGGCGCTGGCGCAAAATGTCGTGCGCATCTATGCGTACATCTACTCACCTGCCGCGTTTGGCCTGGGCGACTACACGCTGCGCGTCGAACACGACGGCGCCTTGCTGGTCGTGGATGAAGTCTCCAGCGCTGGCGTGCCCGGCCAGACGCGCGATGAAGTTGGCCCCTATACTCGTTTCACAAACTTCAACGTGGTCTTTGTCGAACCCCAGGCCGGGATATGGCGTGTGCAGTTGCTTGATCCCCAGGGACAGCCTGCCGGCCCCGAGGCACTCTTCGAGTTGACCGCCGACGAGAATACGCGCGAATTATACGTGCGCTATCGCCAGAAATAGCCATCCCGGCATTGCCGGGGTGTTGGCGAGTCGCCGCGCTGCGAGCGGCCTGGCAAGGGGTGCGTGCAACGCATCGCTCTCCTGGAGATTCATGTTGCCAGAAGAGCGATGCGTCGGGCGGTCACGGCTACTCCGCCGGGGTGAACTCCATCACGCCAGCGTCGTATTTCAGCGCCAGGAAGAGGCTGCCGTCCTGGAAGAGGTGCGACGCCACACTGGAGAGATCGAGCACGAACTGGTCGTGTTGCGATTCTGGGGCACAGGCGGCGAACGTCGAAGTTTGCAGGTCGAGGGTCAGGGCGCCACTCTCATCATACGTATAGACGCCATTGACCACATTGCAGTCATCCTGCAGGTTGACCGTGCCGTCGGCGTTAAAGGTTAAGATGTAGGCGGTGGAGGCAGGCGGCGCAACAACGACGTCGTTGCTGTACTGCGTCTGCACCCAGTTCCAGCGCGTGTCGGGCAGATCTGTGGGCGCCAGCGCAGTGTTGCTGATTGCGCCAGCAGCGGCCGGCGCCGTCTCGTCTGAGACCGCTGCATCGCTCATCACATCGCTCGCCGGATCAAAGAGCATGGAGCCGCTATCGGCAGGCAAGAACAGCGCCAGGACGCCCTCTTCGGTGATCAGGTAGCGGCTGATGCTGGTCACATCGGCAATGAACTCCTGTTCCTGGCTACCGTCGGGACAGGCCATGCGCGTGGAGATGGGCAGGTCGATGACCAGCACGCCGTTGGCGCCCTCGGTGTATGCACCGGTGAAGGTGTTGCAGTCGGTCGTGACGCTGGCCGCACCGGCGTCGCCAAAGGTGAGCGTGAAGGCGCCCGCTGTTGCCGGCGACCTGACCGCACCATCGCTCATCTGCGTCTGCGTCCACACCCAGCTGGTGCCAGCCAACGCCGATTCCTCCAGGCCGGAAGTCTCGTTGACCAGCGCCAGCGTATCGTCCTGTAGTTCATAGATCTGCGTCAACGGCTGCGACGGGCAACAGAGTGGGTCGTTCGGGCGGGCGGTCAGCATCTCGACGGTGATCTGGTTGTCGGCAATCGCCAGGGATTGCACCGAAACGCGATCTCCCAACGGCGCGCTGGCGATGTGCACCGGCGTTCCATCCTGGTCGATGATGACGGCCAGATTGATGAATGTTCCGCTGCCCCCGCCGTCTTCAGCGATCAGTGCGGCGGCGGCATCCTGTTCATTGAGCACGCCGTAGGCGATGGGCGCAGGCAGCAATTGCACTTCGATCACGCTGGCGCTGTCCGGCGCAACGGTCTCGGTGTAGACGCCGTTTTCTAGCAGCGCCACGCCGTCCGCTGTTAGCTCGGATTTGACTTCCATGTTTGCCAGTGAAGCCGGCGCCAGCGGATTGACCGAGAATGCTGGCGTCACCGAAAGCAGCATGGCGTCCAGCACAGCCAGGTCAGGCGTGAAGTCGGAGGTCGCCAGGCTGTCGAAGGCCGCCGTCGTTTCGGCGAGATAGGTTTCATAGTTGGCGGCAAAATCGTTGTAGGCGTCGCGGTCCAGCGGCTGCGGTTCCTCTGGCAGCGCCGTCGTTGTGATTGGCAACTGCGCCACAATCAGGAACCGCCCGTCGCCGCTCAAGCCCTGGAAGAAATAGCGCAACTGATAGTTCTCGATGGGTGAAACGTCCTGCGCCAGGCGACCGACGAAGCGCACGCCTGCGCCGCCATCCGCCAGGTCGAGATAGCCCACCTGCGCGGCGAAGTCGTTGGTCGCCGGCGCCTGCGGCAAGATGGGCAGCGGCGGCGCAGGATTGGCCGGGCGTGCGTCCAACAGTTCTTTCAGCGCGGCCAGCGCGTCGGCGACGAAGGGATCGCCCTGTAAATCCCAGATCGTTTGATAGGCTTCGACTGGGTAGACAGCGACGTAACCGCCTGCAGCGAACGGAATCTGCGCGGGGTCTGTCACATCGCCAAAGGTCCAGGTGAAGTGTTTTGGCTCACCCTGGCCGCTCGGCGGTGCGGTGTTGTCATAGGCCGTCGGTTGCACCACAAAGGCGTTCACCGGCGTGGCGGCGCTGGTCGCGTCGATAGTGGCGGAAGCCAGCGTCTCGTATACTAACTGGTCGCCGACCTTGACAAAGGTGGCGGTTGTCGGCATGTTCGGGCAGCAGGCGGCGTCATTGGGGCCAGCCTGGATCATATCGACGACGATGCCGCCGTCTTCGTTGATCGCCAGGTTGGTGACGCGCGTGCGGTCGCCCAGGAAGGCGTTGGCTGTGTTCACCGCGCTGCCGCCGATATCTTGCACCAGCGCCAGGTTGACAAATTGGCCGGTGCCGCCGCCGTTTTCGACGAGCAGCACAACCGCCGCGGCGAAGCCCTCCACCTGGCCGGTGGCGACTGGTTCGCTGAGCAATTGCACGGTCGTGACATCGCTGGCGCCGCCGCTCTCGCCGGTCTGGGTGTAGACGCCGCCGCTCAGCAGCACCGGCTGTGCGAGCAACAGCGAGTTGTAGCGCATGTTCGCCAGTTCTTCCGCCGTCAGGTCGTTAGCTTCTGTGAAGACCAGCGAGGCAAGGATGGCGTCGAGCGACGAAAGCGTTGGCGTCCATTCTGCATTGGTGGCCGCGTCCAGCGCGTCGATGGCGGTGGTCGTCGCCACCGGCCACTGCGCCGCGATCAGATAACGTCCATCATTGGTCAGCCCGCTGAAGTAATAGGCCAGCTGGTCGTCGGCGGCTATGACGCCGGTGGGTGTAGCGCGACCGATAAAGCGCACGCCGGAGTAACCCGCGCCGGTGAGATAACTCACCTGGGCGGCCAGATCGTCGGGTTCGGTCGGCGGCGCGATTGGCAATGGCGCGGTCAGCGTCGCCGGTTGTTCGGCCAGCACGGTCTGGAGATCGGCGACCAGGTTGGCGATGGTGGCGTCGCCTGCCGCCTGCCACAGGTCGATATATTCCTGCACCGGGTAGATGGCGATGTACGGCCCGCCTGCCGCAAAGATCGTGGCGGCGTCATCCGCACCGACGGTTAGCAGCGTATGGATCGGCGCACCGGTTGGGATCATCCCAGACAGTTCGTAGGGAGTCGCCGGGATAATGTTCGTCTGATAGCCGCCTTCGGGCGCCACGTCCAGCGCCACCTGAGCGCCACTGCCCAATACGATCGGATCGCCGACGGCGACGAGCTGGTCGCCTTCCAGCGTGTAGAGGAGACGCACCACTTCGGTGGGACAGCACATCGGGTCGTTCGTCCCCTGGCGCACCAGGTCAACGGCGATCACGCCGTTTTCGTCGATGACCAGCGTAAACACATCGACGCGGTCGCCCAACAAGGTTGTGGCGGCATTGACCGGCGCGCCCTCCTGGTCGAGCACAACGGCCAGGCTAACAAAGCGGCCACTGCCGCCGGTGTTCTCGTCGAGCAGCACCGCCGCCGCCTCCTGGCCGTTGATCACGCCGAATGCCTGGGGCGTCGGCGCCAGCACGGCTTCATAGCGCGCAGCGGCGTCTTCGAACGCGCCAGCGACGAGCGTCACCTGGCCGTCAGGCGCCAGTTCCGACTGATATGTCAGGTTGGCGAGCGCAGCGGGCGTTAACACGGCGGAGGTCGTCGTTTCCTGCTGGATAGCCGGCAAGGTGGGTGCAGCCAGCACCGGGGTGGGCAGGTTGCCCAACACGAGCGCGGCCACAAGCGTCGGCATAAGCCAACGGAACGATGCTTTTTTCAAGAGAAAACTCCTTTCAAAGATGATGGTCTGTCAATCAAGATGCCGTTGCGATTCTGCCAAAGCGAGACAGGAAACGGCAATTCGGAAACGCTGCAAAGTAGAAGAAGGGTTCCCAATCGTACTCTCAGCGGGTGTTTTGCGGCATTTTGCGTTCCAGCCAGCGCACGAACAGCGAGAGCACGATCGTCATCGACAGGTAAAGGAAGGCGACGATGTTGTAGGTTTCAAAGTAGGCGAAGGTGCTGGCGGCGTAGACCTTGCCCATCTGCGTGATGTCGGGCACACCCAACACGGAGACGAGCGATGAATCTTTGAGCATGGCGATAAAGTCGTTGCCTAACGGCGGCAACACACGGCGGATCGCCTGCGGCAGCACGACGAGAC
The DNA here is from genome assembly GCA_002391565.1 of Anaerolineales bacterium UBA3905. Classification (GTDB taxonomy): domain Bacteria; phylum Chloroflexota; class Anaerolineae; order Caldilineales; family Caldilineaceae; genus Caldilinea. The sequence continues at coordinate 14,126 of DGFH01000292.1, read as the reverse complement.
GCAACACCTGCCAGCGCGTCATGCCCAGGCTCTGCGCGGCCTCAATCTGGCCGCGCTCGATGCTCTCGATGCCGGCGCGGAAGATCTCGCTGAGAAAAGCGCTGTAGCCGATGATCAGGGCGATAATGGCGCGCGCAGCGTAATCGAAGTCGCGCACGCGCAACGCCACCAGTGGCTGCGCCGGCGCGCCCAGCCCCGCCAACTGCGCGCCCAGCCAGTTGATGGCATAGACCAGCGCCGGCGCCAACACGAAGGCGATGTAAAGCAGCAGCACCAGCATCGGCACGCCACGAATGATTTCGACATAGAAGGTGGCCGCTTCGTAGATGATCCGGTTTTTCGAGACGCGTGCCAACCCGACCAACAACCCCACCACCAGCGCACCGGCATAGGCGACGACCGTGACGTAGATCGTGACGCCGAGGCCCTTTGCGACAGCTGCAAAAATCGTGGCGTAGCTCTCGTCGCTGACGATGCGCCAGGCCAGGATGACGCCCAGAAAGAGTGCAGCCAACAGCCAGTAGGGAATGCGTTCGAAGAAGGTGTAGGCGACCTGGCGCTTGGGCGCAGGCAAAGAGGATGCAGACATGAGATCACGGCTCCGTGTCGTGGCTGAAATGGAATGCGGCGTCTGGCGGCGATGCGCCGGGCGCCGCTGCACAGTGTAGCAGAATTTGCGGATATTCGCATCGGCGCCAGCAACGCCATCCGCAACTTTTGGGCGGCGTCTGCGTATTGTTGCGCAGTCCGGGGATGTGGTTGACAGATCACATCCTCCGCAATGACAGACGGCGCACAGCGAGCCGGCATCGAGATTCGTCTTGCATGATCGTCGTCTGTGGCCGCAGAGCAGTGATACGCAACGCCCCGCCACGCGCGGGAGGGAGAGAAGTAAGATGACGAACGAAGCTGTCAATCCAGAAACGGGTCAACCGCAGCAAGACCCGCAGTCGCATAACGCAGCGGGGCGCGTTGAGCAGACGCCAGTGGAGCGCCTTACCAGCAGCGCCTATACTCAGGCTGGCGAAGCCGCCGACGCCTTCCGTCGCGGCGAGTTGATGCAACACGCTGAAATCGATCCGTTGGCGGACAGCGACGACCGTCTGATTGCGTTGTTGAGTTACGTGACGCAACTGTTGCTGCCGGTGATCATGCCCATCATTGTGCTGTTGAGCGAGAGCAGCAAGAAGCGTCCCTTTCAGCGCTATCACGCCGTGCAGAGTCTGGCGCTGACGCTGGTCTTTTGGGCAATCTTCATGCTGGCCAGTATTGCAGTGGGCGTCTTTCAGCTGATCCCGGTATTGGGTTGGTTCCTGGGCTGGCTGGTTGGCCTTGTCTTTTTCTGCCTGACGCCGATGTATTTCGTCGCCGGCATCGGGCTGTTGCTCTACTACGGCTTGCAGGCGTATAAGGGGCGGCGTTTCGCCATCCCCGGCCTGACCAGCTTCTTAAAGGATCAAGGCTGGCTTTAAAGCGCATCGTGCGTGGGGTTGCTCCTTCAGCCCACGCAGTCGATTCCTCTCAACGCCCGGCGGGGGTTCTTGCCGGGCGTTTTTCTTTTTCGTGGTGCATCAGAAAAATCAAGTCGTTTGATCGAAAAATCAAGCAAATTCATAAAAATATCAAAAATATTTATATTTGCTATTGACTTTAATAAAGTAACGTGCTATGCTGGTTTCGGAAAATTCAAGGCATGGATGATTCTTCGTATGCATCGTACGCAACGGAGCAAGGAGTGACCGCAATGCTATCGCCCAATGAGTATGTCTTAAACGAAACACAGCGACTGCACCGGCAAGAGCTGATGAGTCACGCTGCCCACGCACGTCTGCTGCAGCAACTGCGTCCTGCGGAGCCAAGTTGGCTCGACTGGGGATTGGCGTGGTTTGGGCGCGTGCTGGTGCGTTGCGGGCAGCGGCTTGCCATGCGCGCCCCGATTGGTTTGAACGGAGCGCAGCCCTGACGCCGACCGGCGCCACGGCATCCATCACGGCCCCATGCGCTGTCAACCATGCCGGTCGAATGTGACGCCTGGGCTGCCTCCGTTTCAACGTTTTCTTGATGTGTCGTTATTCATGCGGCGACGATAGCCATGTCTGGCATGGAGTTGTCGCCATTGCACTCAGCACCACAAGGAGCCTGGCTTATGTTGCCACTGCCCACGCGCTGCCCGCTAACCGGCGGCGAAATTATCGTCACGCGCATCTATTGTCCGGATGCGGATGTCAGTCTGGAGGGGCGCTTCGCTGTGACCGAGCCGCCCTTTGCTCGACTCTCGCCGGAACAGATCAAATTTGTTGAGATCTTTGTCCGCAACGAAGGCAAGCTCAACCGCCTGGAGGATGAGTTGGGGCTATCGTACCCGACGATCCGCAGCCGTCTACACGACGTGATCCGCGCTCTCGGCTACGAACCGGGCAAGGAGGAAGCGGCGCCGGCCATCGACCGCAAACAGGTGCTGGCCGATCTGGATGCTGGCGTCATTTCCTTCGACGAGGCCATGCAGAAGTTGCAGGGAGGTGACTGATGGGCGCCACCCAGATCATTCAGACCGGGGCGACCCCCATCATCCGGCTGCGAAATATCGAGGGCAACCTGACCCTGAGCGGCTGGGATCGCCCTGAGCTTCAAGCGCGCGTGCGCGGCGACGGCGACGCCCTGGTGATCGTACAGCACGATGGCGCAATCGACATCGAGTGCGCAGAGGATTTGTGGCTGCAGGCGCCAGTGCAAGCCACCATTGCGATTGGCGATGTCGAAGGGAATGCCGCCATCAGCCTGATTCTGAACGGCGTCACGATCGACGCCATCGAAGGCAATGCGGTCGTGAACAGCGTCAATGCTGTCGCCGCCCGCCAGATCGAAGGCAACTTCACGGCGCGGCTGATCGCCGGCGACCTGCGCGTTGAAACCATCGAAGGCAACGCGCAGATCGCCAAAGTTGGCGGCGACATCCAGCTCGGCCTGGTGGAAGGCAACCTGGTGCTCGACGAGACTGGCGGCAACATCGAGGCGACGGCCGAAGGGAATGTCAAGGCGCAGGCGACGTTGGCGCCTGGTCAGCAGTGCACCATCCGCGCCGAGGGTGGCATCACCTGTGAAGTGCCGCGCGAGGCTGGCGGCGTCTTTGCGCTCAAGGCGGAAGGACATATCCGCGTGCGCGATCTGGGGGAGGAACGCAGCGTGCGCAACGGCGTGCTGAACTTCGAACGCGCCCCAACCCACGCCCGACTCACGCTAGAGGCGGAAGGCAATATTCTACTGCGTGGGGCGCAGCCACGCGATTTTGATGCAACCGAGTTCGCCGGTGCGTTGGATGAGGAGATGGCGCTGCGTTCGGTCGAGATCACCCAGCAGATCACCGCGCAAATCGAGGCGCAAGTCAACGAACTCTCCCGTCAGATCGACGATAAACTTGCCCGCATCGGCACAAATGAGGAGCTGGCAAGCTCGATCCAGGAAAAAGTGCAGTCCGCCATGCGGCGCGCCGAAGAGAAACTGGCCGATGCTCTGCGCAAAGTCGAGCAGCGCGCCCAGGAGGCGGAAAGTCGGCGGCGCAAGTCGCCGGGCTGGGTGACGCCGCCTGCACCTCCCTTGCCGCCTGGCGCTCCAAAGCCCCCGGCGCCGCCCAAGCCTAAGCGCGCGCTTGCCACCGACGAGGAGCGCATGATGATTCTGCGCATGGTGGAACAGGGAAAACTCTCGGTGGAGCAGGCGGAAAAGCTGTTGTCGGCGTTGAACGGCGGCAAGGCGGAACGATAGAGCGTGGTGTGTGTTGCGTGTTGCGTGTTGCGTGGTGCGTGTTGGGCGTTGTTCTCGTCACGCACCACGCAACACGCAACACCAAACATCTTCAAGGAGATAAATCATGGCAATTAGTGACGAACGACGCAAAGTGTTGCAGATGGTGGAAGAGGGGAAGCTATCGCCTGAAGATGGGGCGCGGTTGCTTGCTGCGCTTGGTCAGGGCGAAGAGCCAGAGGTCGAGCCGGCGCCGTCGTCCCCCGGTGGTGGCGCCAACGGGCGCACTCTGCGCGTGCGCGTCAGCAACGTGATCACCGGCAAGCAGAAGGTGGCGGTCAATATTCCGCTGGGTCTGGTCGATTTCGGGCTGCGTTTCGTGCCGGCCAATGAAAAATTTGACGCCGAAGCCCTGCGCCGCGCGATCCACGATGGCATCACCGGGCGCATCGTCGAGGTGATGGATGACGAAAAAGGCGAACGCGTCGAGGTGTTTATCGAGTAAAAAGTTGTTTCGCGCAACGCGCAGCATCTGGACAGGCCTGCTACGCGCCCCCGCGTGAGCGGATCACCTGTCCAGTAATCCACTCTCCCTGTTCAGAGGCAAGAAAACAGACCAGATTGGCGGCGTCGGCAGGCAGGCCGATGCGGCGTAGATAGGTGCGCGCGGCGATGGCGGCGCGCAGATCGTCGGGCATCCAGCCGGTGTCGGTGGCGCCTGGATCGACAGCGTTGACGGTGATCCCGCGCCCGGCCAGTTCGACCGCCAGCGTAACGGTCATGGCGTCGATGGCGGCTTTTGTCACCGCGTAGGCCAGTTCGCCCGGCATGGGGCCATACCCCTGCCCAGACGTTATGCTGATGATGCGTCCGCCACGCTCACCTTGCCAGCGGCGCACAAATTCCTGACACAACAGCACTGTGGCGCGCACATTAACCGCGTAGTGGCGGTCAAGCTGGTCGGCGTCGAGTTCCAGCAGCCCGCCGGATTCAGAATGGCAGGCATTGTTGACGAGGATCGTGGGTGCGCCAAGGAGGCCGTGCGCTGCGTCGATGATGTGGCGCGGCGTCTGCGGTTGGCGTAGATTGGCTTCCAGCCCATAGGCGCGCACGCCGAGCGCACGCAATTCAGCCAGTAAACTCTCAACTTCCTGCGCATTGCCGCCCAGACGCGATGTTTCAACATCGTAGGGGAGAAAGTAGGTCAGCAGAATGTCGGCGCCAGCAGCGGCCAGCGAGCGCGCAATCGCCGCGCCAATGCCCGCCCGTCGGCTGGCGCCTGTGACGATGGCAATGCGGCCGGTCAGGTCAATCCTCATCGCTGTCGAAATCCACCGCTTTGCCGTCGATCGTGATGGCGGGCGCTGTCTCTTCCGCCACCTGTTTGTAGACCTGTGTCGTGCTCAGGCTGGCGTGGCCCAATCGGCGCTGCACCTCGCGCAGACCGGCGCCGGTGTGCAACAAGTGTGCCGCAAAGCTGTGGCGGAGGGTGTGCGGCGTCACCTGCTCCTGGATGCCCACTTCTTTGACATAGCGCTTGATGATCAACCATAGCCCTTGCCGTGTCAGCCGCTGCCCACGGTGGTTCAGAAAGAGCGCGCTTTCCTGTGGACGCACCACCAACGCGGGCCGACCGCGCTCCATGTAGATGCGCAGCGCATCTTGCACCGTTGCGTCGAGTGGCGCCACACGGCGACGTTTGCTATCGGCGCCGCAGATCAGCTTACCTGCTTCCAGGTCAAGATCGTCGATATTCAGGTTGACCAGTTCGGTGACGCGCATGCCGGTGGCATAGAGCGTCTCTAACAGCGCGCTATCGCGCAACGCCTGTGGCGTATCCTGTTGCTTTGGCGCTGCCAGCAATTGTTCCACTTCTTCGTGCGCCAGCGTGTGCGGAATATGCTTTTTCACCTTGGGTGATTCCAACAACGCTGCCGGGTCTTCCTCGATCAGACCATGCCCGCGCATGAATTCGAAGAAGCTCTTGACGGCGGCGACTTTGCGCGCCACGGTCGAGGAGGCGTAGTCGCGATCGCGCAGGTGAAATACGTAGTCCTGAATCACGGCAGGCGTGACCTGCCCCCAACTGGTGACGCGTGCGCCATCGGGTGCTGCATAGTGCATCAAGAACGTGAGCAGTTGGCTCAGGTCATTGCGATAAGCCGCTATGGTGTTGTCGGAAGCGTCTTCCTCGATGTCGAGCGATAGCAGGTAGCGCTGGACTTCTTCTTGCATACGATGGCTCCCCAGTCTGGCACTTGATAGCTAACTTCAGCGTCTCCACATGGTAACATAACTTTGCATAAAGACCGAAACCGGCCATACTTTCAATTGCGCTTTTCTTGCGGCTATAATGTCCTGACTATGGCACGCAAGACGCAGAAAAGTACGCCCGCCCAAACCGACGCCACCCTGTCCGCGTTTACGCAACGCTATTTCACCACATTGGGCGCCCTTGTCCAGAGCGATAGCGCAACGTCGGATGCACGGTTGGAGGTGCAACTGACGCCTGCGTTGGCTGCCCATTTCGGGCGCAATCGCCTGCGCCTGACCTTCCACGCCGCTGAACCCGGCGGCGATGCGGAGCTGGTTGCGCACGGCAGCCGCGTCTTCGATCAGATGTTGGCGCTGCTGGCGGAACGAAGTGCGTTCGCCGTACAGCGCGCTCCCGTTCGCTACACCGACGGCGAGGCGCTGATGCGGGCGATCCGACCCACCAATGCCAGCGTCAGCCGGTTGCGCATGCAGGAACGGGCGCGGTTTCTCTTTGCCTTCACCTGGCGCATTACGTACCGCGCCGATGACAAACGTCAGGAACTCTATACGATCTGGATGGACGACGCTGCACGCCTGCTGGCGCCCACGCACGCAGACAACCAGACGATCGTTGATCTCGAAAAGATGCTGGCTGACGCCGAAGCGATTCCCACCGAGACCAACGCTGCTGGTGAGACGCTGCCTCCCAGATTGCCGCCGCTGACGCAGCTGGTGCGCATCGCCGAGCAGGCACGCGCCTACGCCACCTATCACGCCGACGTGCGCTGCGTCAGCCATGAAGCTGAGATTCTACCCCGACTCTACAAAACGCTCAACCGACTGCTGACTTACTATCAGCAGCAGATCGACGAGATTCAGCCGGCTCGCGACCCTGAGGGCGAACGTCGTCGCACGCTGGAGGCTGACCTGCAACGCAAGATCGCTGAAGAAATTGAGAATCACCGGTTGCGCGTCGAGGTTGAACTGGTGGGTTATGTGGCGCTGGAGACGCCGCTCGCCGTCGCCGACATCACGTTGACCACCGGGCGGCAAGAAGTTGTTGTAAAGGTCGAGCAGGATCGCTACAGCGGCAGGCTGCGGCGCCCCACCTGTCACTCTTGCGGCGCCGAAACCACTGAACTCACGATTGACTATCGCGGTCATGTCACCTGCGAACGGTGCACGCATATCTGCGCCACGTGCAACGAGGTGGTGTGCAGCGCGTGCGGCGTGGCGGCTTGCCCGGTCTGCGGTGCGGAAAATTGCGAGGAGTGCGGAAGCGTGTGCTGGGCGTGCGGCGAACGCGCCTGCGCCCGGCATGTCAGCCCATGCCCGACTTGCGGCGACATGGTCTGTCATGCCTGTCAGGCTGAATGCGCGGCGTGCGGCGTGCGCCAATGCAAAAGCCACCTGCGGCTGGATTGCGTCGCCGATGAACAGGGTGGGCAGGCGCTCATCTGCCCGCACTGCGCAGTGCGCTGCCCCGGCTGTCAGCAATTCAGCGCCCATGTCGGCGTCTGTAGCGCCAGCGGTCAGCGTTTTTGCCAGAATTGCCTGGTCACGTGTGCTGGCTGTGGACGCGTGGTTGGGCCGGGCTATTACCAGCTCGATCCGGTGGATCGCCAGCCCTACTGCCACACCTGCTTGCGCGAGTGTCCCCTCTGTCATGCTCTGACGCACGCGCTGGCGACCTGCGCCGTGTGCGAGCGCACCGGTTGTGGCGCCTGCGTCCGCCGCTGTGCTGTGTGTGAGCGCGCGGTTTGCGCCGAACACGGGATGGTCATGCCGGTGTGCGGACACGTCGTCTGCAACCGTGATCTGGAGGAATGCAGCGTCTGTCACACCCTGGTGTGCCCGCGCTGCACGCCCACGTGTGCGATCTGTGGCGGCTATCACTGCGAGCAAGATACGGTGGGCTGCTCGCAGTGTGGCCAGGAGTATTGCCGTGAGTGCGTCAGCGTCACGGGTCTGTGCGCCACCTGCGCCTCCGTCGGTGCGGTGGGTGAAGCTGTGGCGCAGCAGGCGCTCGACTGGCGCAACCACGAGCAGGCGCAGACGATGGCGCCACACTACCACTGGAAGCGCGTCAGCAATCGCCGCTATGACATTTATTACGGCGAGGGCGCCATGATGAGCACAGCCGTCGTGGTCGTCGATCACCAATCCGAGCAACGGCGCGTGGTGACGGTGCGTCAGTTCAGCGCGCTCGACCGCCTGCGCGGCTTGTTAGGTCTATGAGCGCAGGCGCGGCATCCCTGACCGGGGCGACCCATCTCACCGATTGTCATCTGTGCCCGTTTCATTGTGGTGCACGGCGGGCGACGGCGAGTGGCGTCTGTCGCGTTGGCGCCGTCAGCTATGTCGCCAGCGAGATGTTGCACTACGGCGAGGAAGAGGCGTTGCGTCCGGCGCACGCAATCTTTTTCAGCGGTTGTACGGCGCGCTGTAGTTTCTGTACGGCGGCGCGTTTCGCCTTCAATCCGGTGTACGGCGCGCCGGTCACTGCCGCACATCTGACCGCGCGCATCTTGCAGCGACAGGCTGAGGGTGCGCGTTCCGTCTGTTTCATCGGCGGCGACCCGGCGCCCCACATCCCGTTGATTTTGGCGACGCTGGCGACGCTCGGTGCGCAGCGCACAATTCCGGCGGTCTTCAATAGCAACTTCTATCTCACCGACGCCGCCCTCGACCTGCTTGACGGCGCCATCGACATCTATCTTCCCGATTTGAAATTTGGCCCGGCGACCGGCGCGCAAAGTTGCGGTGAGGCTATCGGCGGGATGCCGGATTACTGGCGCGTCGTCACCGGCGCCATCGCCCGCGTCGCTGCCCAGGGAAAGCAGGTCATTGTGCGTCACCTGCTGATGCCCGGTCACTTCGAATGCTGTACGGCGCCGGCGCTGACCTGGCTGGCGACGCAGCCCGCCGTGCAGGTGAGCCTGCTCACGCAGTACCTGGCGCCAGTGCATGCACGCGGCGCACTGGCGCGACCGCTTGATCAGGCGGATGTAACCAGGGCGCGGCGCCTGGCCGTCGATCTTGGCCTGCAGCTGGTGCGTTGACGGCGCTCGCCTCGCTTCCAACCGAAGTGGGTAGTTGCTCAATGCAACTTCTTGTCCGACAATGCGTAGTGCTTTGGGGTATGGAAATGAACGGTGTGGCGCTGCGAACAACAGCCTCACGACGCCAACCGCAGTAGGACTCGACAACAGAGGAGACTCATCATGGATTTTGTAAAAGCATTGACCTTTATCCCTGAAGACCCGCGTTGGAAGGAAAAAGTCGCTATTGGCAGCGCGCTGGCGTTGCTCAGCTTCCTGATCGTGCCGGCGATCATCACGATCGGCTACTGTGTACGCCTGACGCAGAACATGCGCGATGGCAAACAATATCCGCTGCCGGAATGGGATGACTGGAGCGGCGACCTGGTGCGCGGCTTCAAGCTGGCAGTGGTATGGTTTGTCTGGGCGTTGCCGCTCTTCCTGGTCTCGATTCCGATGACCATTGGCGGCGTCATGACCGACACCGATAGCGCCGTCGCCACAACACTGGGCGTCACGATTATCGTTGCGACAACGTGTTTGACGGCGATCTACGGCATTTTTATCACGTTGATGACGCCGGGTTTCACGCTCTGGTTTGCGCGCGACGAGGAGATTCGCAGCGGTCTGCAATTGAGCGACATCTTCCAGTGGACGCGTGAGCACATCACCGACGTGATCCTGTTCATGCTTGCCTATATCGTCGCCAGCTTCGTCATTTCAACGGTTGCTGGCATCGTGGGTGTGTTGTTATGTCTTGTAGGTTTGATCGTGACGGTGCCGGTGGCAACCTTCTTGACTTACGTCTACCAGTTCAACCTGCTTGGCCAGATTGCGTACAAAGATAGCGCCGGACGCGTCTACTACCAGCCGGTTGCGGCGCCGGCGTCGGTTGCTCCCAGCGTCCCACCGGTGCAGCCGCCGAGCGAGCCGCCGCCTGCCAGTGGTGAGGAATCGCCGCAAAGCTGACGCAACAAAACGATCCGACAGAAACGGGAGAAGCAATGGCGCTTCTCCCGTTTTTGTTTACACGCTTCAGGCCGCGTCCGGCGCGATGCTATCGACGCGGAGGGGATTTACTGATTCAGCACCAGGAACGCCAAAATCTGTGAATGTCATCAAAAATTGACCTGTTTGCTGCTTTTTTTGCATTTTGCAGGCTTGACAGATGCGCATCCTACATGGTAGGGTGGAGATGGAAAGTGAACGACGCGAGGTGAAACGAGGATGATAGGTTGGCGACGCTGACGTTGGATAAAACTGACCGGGCCATCATTCAGGCGCTGAAAGGCGATGGACGCCTGCCCTTCAGCACGATTGCGGCGCAGCTCAACGTCTCACCGGGAATGATCCGGCAGCGAGTGCAGCGGCTGACCGAGAGTGGTGTGCTCCAGTTTGCGGCGGTGACCAATCCGCTGCGCACCGGCTACCACACGATGGCGTTGATCGGCGTCAAGGCGGACGGCCACCGGCTGCGCGAGATCGCCAACCAGATCGCCGCCTTCGAGGAGGTGATCTATCTCGCCATCACGTCGGGCACGTACAACTTTCTGGTGGAGGTGACCTGTATCGACAACGCCGACCTGCTGCGCTTCTTGAGCGAGAAGCTCTACAGCGTCGAAGGCGTGCGCGAGGCAGAGACCTTTATTTATTTAGACATCGTCAAAGAGATTTACGCCTGGGATCCACCACCAGGCAGTGCGTGAACGTACAGGTTGTATGACGTGTTGCTTGCTACGTGTTCCGTAGCGGCGAGATTATCCGAACGCAACTGCAACACGCAATACGCCCAAATCTCGGCGACTCACAAGGAGCATGGTATGGACGAGGATCCCACGGACAGTCGTCGTGGCTTCCACAAGGGGGGTGACACGCGTTGCTGACCGCAGCGCCCAATCAACCAGTTCGTCACCCGTTGAATCGACCTTGTGCAAGCCATGGAGACTAAATCATGAGTATCAACACAACCAAAACCCGCCAACTGTTCAACCAGGCCAAACAGTATATTCCTTACGGCGTCAACTCGAACTTCCGCTACTGGGGTGATGAAGAGACGCCCATCATGACGCGTGGCGCCGGCGCGTATGTCTGGGACGCCGACGACAACCGCTTCATTGACTATCGTCTCGGCTTCGGGCCGATCATTCTGGGGCACGCCCACCCGGAGGTCAACCGTCGCGTCGCCGCTGCGATTCAGAACGGCGTGCTTTTCGCCGCCACCACGCCAATCGAGATTGAGCTGGCCGAACGCTTTACACGCATGACCGGCATGGACAAGGTGCGCCTTTCCAACACCGGCACCGAAGCCAACATGCACGCGCTGCGTATTGCACGCGCCTACACCGGCCGCGAAAAGTTTATCAAGTTCGAGGGCAACTATCACGGCAATTTCGACTATGTGATGTTTAGCGGCCCAACTGCCAAAGCCGAGTTGCTGGGGCCACGCAGCCATCCACACCGCCTGCGCGCCACCGAAGGCATGCCGGTCGCCATCCGCAACTACATGATCTCGCTGCCCTACAACGACATTGATCTGCTCGAACGCGCGATGGTCGAGCACAGTGACGAGCTGGCCGCCGTCGTGCTGGAGCCGATCATGGGCAACGTTGCCTGCATTCTGCCCGACCTGGCCTGGCTGCGCCGCGTGCGCCAGCTATGCGACGAGTTCGGCGTCGTGCTGATTTTCGACGAGGTCAAGACTGGTTTCCGGCTGGCGAAGGGCGGTGCACAGGAGTATTTCGGCGTCAAGGCGGACCTGGCGGCGTATGCCAAGGCGATGGGCAACGGCTTCCCGGTTTCCGCCGTCGCCGGGCGCGAGGAAGTGATGGCCGTCGTCGAGCCGGGGCGCGTGGCGCATGGCGGCACCTATTGCGGCAATGTCGTCGCCGCCACCGCCGCCGCCGCCACGCTGGAGATCATCGAGACGCAGCCCGTGATCGAGACGATTTTTGCCAATGGGCGCCAGCTGATGGCAGGCATCGATGCAATTTTGAGCCGCGCGGGTGTGCCTCACGTCGTGACGGGCGTCCCGTCGATGTTTAGCGTGCTGCTGGGCAAGGATGAGCCACCCACCGACTACCGCAGCTACAGCGAGTTCGACGCTGAGATGTTCGGTCGCCTGGGCGCCGAGTTGATCCATCGTGGCATTCTCGTGGACGATGACCCGCGTGAGCCGTGGTTTATGTCCGCCAGCCACGACGCCGCCGTGATCGACGAATCGCTCAACCTGATCGAAGACGCCGTCACCGCCGTGTTTGGGCGACGCGTTCGACCACAGCGGCTGGCTGCCTGAACTGCTGCGGGGGAAGGCTACCCGCTCTGATGCAAAGACGCGAGGGCGCAGAGATACGCAGAGGAAATACCACGAGGAGTTTGCTGGCGTTTTCTCTGTATCTCTGTGCTTTGCGTTGAGAACATTCCCTTTCAGGCGACCCCTCCAGTTGTGGGAATAACGTAATCACATGGCAAAGAGTTGTAAGGAGTCAACGCATGACCGAGCAGACCAAAGCAACTGTCCGGCGTGAATTTGGCGCCAATGCCGCTGCCTATGTCACCAGCGTCACTCACGCCAAAGGCGCCAGCCTGGAGCGGCTGCTGGCGCTCACCGACCCGCAGCCCGACTGGGCGGTATTGGACATCGCCACGGGCGCCGGACATACAGCATTCCTCTTTGCGCCGCACGTGCGCCAGGTGTGGGCGACGGACATCACCCCGGAGATGCTTGAGCAGGTGCGCCAGCATGCACCTGTGCGCGGCCTCAGCAACCTGGTTATCGAACTGGCCGACGCCGAAAAACTGCCTTATGCCGACGCCGCCTTCGACCTGGTGACCTGTCGGATCGCTCCTCACCATTTCGACGCACCGGAGGCATTTGTGAGCGAGGCGCGACGCGTGCTAAAACCGGGCGGACTGCTGGCAGTCGTCGACAACATCGTGCCGGATGGTGTAGCCGGCGATTACGTCAACGCGTTCGAGAAGCTGCGCGATCCAAGCCATGTGCGCTGTCTGAGCATCGAAGCCTGGCAGTCGCTCTTTGCGCAGCACAATCTGACCATCGAACACGCCGAAACGCTCTACAAGCGCGTCGAGTTTGCGACCTGGGCGGCGCGCCATGACGCCACCATGCAACGCTATCTGCTGGCAATGCTGCGTCAGGCAACCGGCGACGCGGCGGAGTTCCTCCAACCGGAAATCGACGACCCACCCCAAACCTTCCGCCTGTGGGAAGGAATTATCATTGGTCGTCGGGCAGTGTGAGATAGCCGGCACGGCGCCGATGCTGCTGACCACCCAAGATAAGTCAGACCGTTTGCCAACGGAATCCCTACGTTGTCAGCGTTGGTTGTACGCTACGATTGTCGTATCTATTTCTAGCAGAGTCGAATCTTTTTGCTGACCGTTTGTCTATAGAAACGCAATTGAATCTGGAGGATGGCCCACCTATACTGAAGACGGGACCAGGCGCAGCGTGACCCGCCGGCACCTTATCCGCCGCAGCGTCGTCACGATGTGCACATCGACAGTATCGTTGCAATTGCAGCTATTGTGTTCGAGTTCGCTGGTGACTCACTATTATCCGACGGCTCATCCATCGCAGAGGGTGTCAGCACTCACCTCAGGCGTCATCGCTGCTAACATGGATGCTCATGGATGGGCTAACAGCCAGCCACGCATTTATCCTGTTGTTCATCTGAACGGAGCGGAATCATGATTCGGGTGCTGATCGTTGAAGAATATGAGGGCATGAGGCAGGGGTTGTTCGATTTGTTGAGGGATCTGCCATACGTCGAGGCCATCGATATTGCGGAAGACCTGGTGGAGGCGTCGCGTTTGCTGCGCCGCGCCAGATACGATGTCGTCGTGCTTGGGCTAGAAGACACCGACCGCAGTGGTCTGGGCGTGATTCAGGCGTTCCGTCAGATCAGCCCGCTCACGTCTGTCCTGCTGCTCGGTCTGAGCATCGACACGCGGCTGGCAATGTGGCCGGTTCGCTTTGGGGTCATGGGGGGTTTTCCCTGTCTCTTTTTTAAATCTCCGAGCCCCCGCCACCGCACTAGATCTATTATGTCGTGTTTTTTTTTATAAAAA
>DGFH01000034.1 GCA_002391565.1 Anaerolineales bacterium UBA3905 | reverse complement strand
ACGGTGGGCGCCAACAAGAACTCGATCAAAATCATCGGTGAAGAGACCGACAACTACGCCCAGGGCTACTTTGTCTACGACTCGAAAAAGTCAGGCGCACGCACCGTCTCGCATCTGCGCTTTGGCGCCAAACCGATTCACAGCACCTATTTGATCCAGAAGGCCAATTTCATCGGCGTCCATCAATTTGGTTTTCTTGAACGCTACGATGTGCTCGCCGAGGCGGAGCAGGGCGCCGTGCTGCTGTTGAACGCCCCCTATCCCGTCGATGAAGTCTGGGATCATCTGCCGCGCGTCGTCCAAGAGAAGATCATCTCACGCAAACTCAAGGTCTACGTGATCGACGCCTACGCCGTCGCCGCCGAACAGGGCATGGCCGGCCGCATCAACACCGTGATGCAAACATGCTTCTTTGCGATCAGCGGCGTGCTGCCGCGCGAGGAAGCCATCGCCAAGATCAAGGAATCGATCAAGAAAACCTACGGCAAACGCGGCGAGGCGGTCGTGCGGCGCAACTACGCCGCCGTCGACGCCACGTTGGCAAACCTGTTCGAGATGAAAGTGCCGGACAAAGTCACCAGCACTCTAGAACTGCCGCCGGCTGTGCCTGCCGATGCGCCGGCTTTCGTGCAAAACGTCACCGCCGCCATGATCCGGGGAGAAGGCGACCTGCTGCCCGTCAGTGCGCTGCCCGTCGATGGCACCTACCCAACGGCGACCACCAAATGGGAGAAACGCAACATTGCACTTGAAGTGCCAGTTTGGGATCCCGATGTCTGCATTCAATGTGGCAAGTGCGTCTACGTCTGCCCGCACGCCGTCATCCGGGCGAAGCTGGTCGAACCGCAACTGCTGAAGGACGCGCCAGAAGGCTTCCTGACCGCCGATTCCAAATGGCGCGAATTTCCGGATCGCAAATACACCTTGCAGGTTGCAGTCGAAGATTGCACCGGCTGCCAGCTCTGCGTGGAGGTCTGCCCGGCCAAGAACAAGACCGCTGTTGGACGCAAGGCGATCAACATGGCCGAGCAGCTGCCGTTGCGCGAGGCAGGCGCCCGCAACTGGGATTTCTTCACGAAGCTGCCAGAGACGCCGCACGTGGATACGCTCAAGTGGAACAGCGTCAAGAATGTGCAACTGCTGCAGCCCCTCTTCGAATTCTCGGGAGCGTGCGCCGGCTGTGGTGAAACGCCCTACCTCAAGCTGATCAGCCAGTTGTACGGCGACCGCGCAGTGATCGCTAACGCCACCGGCTGCTCCAGCATTTACGGCGGCAACCTGCCGACGACGCCGTGGTCGGTGAATCCAGAAGGTCGTGGCCCGGCATGGTCGAACTCGCTCTTCGAAGACAATGCCGAATTTGGCCTGGGCATGCGCATCACGCTCGACAAGCAGAATGAGTATGCACGCGAGTTGCTCGGACGGCTGGCGGACGTGATCGGCGACGAACTGGTCAATGCGCTGCTCAACGCCGACCAGAGCGACGAGAGCGGCATCGCCGCACAGCGTGTCCGCGTTGAGCAATTGCGCCAGATTCTGGCAGGCGTCGATCAACCCGAGGCGCGCGATCTACTGAGCCTGGCCGACAAATTGATCAAGAAGGATGTCTGGATCTTCGGCGGTGATGGCTGGGCCTACGACATCGGCTACGGCGGGTTGGATCACGTGCTGGCGAGCGGACGCAATGTCAACATTGTCGTGCTCGACACCGAGGTCTACTCCAACACCGGTGGGCAGGCTTCCAAGGCAACGCCGATGGGTGCGGTGGCGAAATTCGCCGCCAGCGGGAAGGCGACCGGCAAGAAAGACCTGGCCAAGATGGCGATGGACTATGGGACCGTCTACGTGGCGCGCATCGCCATGGGCGCCAACGACGCCCAAACGCTGCGCGCCATCCAGGAGGCGGAATCCTACGACGGGCCATCGCTGATCATTGCCTACAGCCATTGCATTGCCCATGGCATCAACATGGCAAAGGGCATGGAACAACAGAAGCTGGCGGTGGAATCGGGCTACTGGCCGCTCTATCGCTACGATCCGCGCCTGCGCGCAGAGGGCAAGAATCCCTTCCAGCTCGATTCTAAAGCGCCCAAGGTGCGTTTCCGCGACTACGCCTTGAACGAGACGCGCTATCGCATGTTGATGCAATCGGATCCGCAGACGTCGGAGGCGTTGCTGGCGGAGGCCGAAGAGCTGATCGCCCGGCGCTGGAAAGATTTAGAGTATCTCGCGGCTGAGCCGGTGTGAGCGCTGGTGTGCGACGCGTGGTGGTTGGATGGCTGCTTGAACGTCAACGTTGACGGGTCGCCTAGAGGAATGGTGCTCCCCACCACAGCCGCCACGCACCGCACACCGCGCCACAAAGGGAATGATGCGTAAGAACCATAACTACACAGGAGACACGATCTATGGTTGACCTGTCGACAACTTATCTGGGGTTGAAACTAAAACACCCGGTCGTCCCGTCGGCTTCGCCTTTGTCCGAAAGTCTAGACAAAATCAAGCGGCTGGAGGATGCCGGCGCCGCCGCCATCGTCATGTATTCACTCTTTGAGGAGCAGATCGTCGGCGAGAGCCACCTGCTCGATCACTACCTTTCTTACGGCGCCGAGAGCTTCGCCGAGGCGTTGGACTATTTCCCAGAGATGGACAGCTACAACATCGGGCCAAACGCCTATCTAGACCTGATCCGCCGCGCCAAGGAGAGCGTCAGCATCCCCGTCATTGGCAGTCTGAATGGCGTCTCCACAGGCGGTTGGGTGGAATACGCCCGCATGATTCAAGAAGCCGGCGCCGACGCGCTCGAACTGAACATCTACTATATTCCCACCGATCCGGCCATGACTGGCGCCGAAGTCGAGCAGATGTATCTCGACGTGGTGCACGACGTGAAGGCCAACATTTCGATTCCACTGGCAGTCAAGGTTGGCCCCTATTTCAGTTCGTTCGCCAACATGGCGATGCGTCTCGCCAAAGCAGGCGCCGATGGGCTGGTGATCTTTAATCGTTTCTATCAGCCAGATTTCGACCTGGAACGACTGGAGGTCGTGCCCAACCTGACGCTATCGAGTGCGTGGGAACTGCGCACACCGATCCGCTGGGTCTCAATCCTTTACGGCAAGGTGCCGGTTGACTTTGCCGTCACACGCGGCGTCCATTCCTACGAGGATGTGTTGAAAGGCGTCATGGCAGGCGCTAACGTCACCATGATGGCGTCCGAACTGTTGCGCAATGGTGTAAACCGCATTGGGCTGATCGTACAAGAGGTGGCGCAGTGGCTGGAAGATCACGAATATCATTCGCTGCAACAGGCGCGTGGCAGCATGAGTCAGCAAAATGTGGCTGAACCGGCCGCCTTTGAACGCGCCAACTACATGAAAGTGCTGCAATCCTGGAAGTTTGACCCAACCGGCGTGCTATTGCGCTAACCCATCGACTGCCGCCAGTCGCCATCTAGCCCGCAATTGGGAGGAGGGGACGCCAGCAAGCCGCAACGCCCTCTCCCGACTACTCCTGCAAGGAGGCAAACACCGTGAAACGCAAAGTGCTGATTCCGCTCGACGGGTCCGACTTCAGCCTGCAAATCATGCGGATCGTGCTCGATTTTTTCGACCCGCGCGATATTTCACTGATCCTGTTGCGCGTGGCCCAGCCGCCAAACCTGCCGCTAGAACTCTCATCGTCGCGCGACATGTTGATTGGCAGCTACCCACTGGCTGGCTCCTACGAAGCCTATAGCAGCGCCGTCGAACGCGGCTACACCGAGGTCGAACAAGAGTTGCGGGCGCTACGCGAAGAGATGCTGGTCGCTCTGCGCCCGGAAGCAGACCGGCTGCGCGAAATGGGGTATGCGGTCAAGCTCGAAGCACAATTCGGCGACCCCGCTCAGCGTATCGTACAAACCGCCAACGACGAAGGCGTCAGTCTGGTGGCGATGGCGACGCATGGTCGCTCCGGGTTGAACCGTCTGGTGATGGGCAGTGTGGCGGAACGTGTCCTGCGCAGTGTGTCAGCGCCTGTGTTGTTACTGCGCCCAGAAAGTGTAGCCATCGTCAAGAGCGCTGGCGAGAAGCTGGCGAGCACGCTTGGCAAAGGTGGGGCGCTGCGCATGGCCGTAGCGACCGATGGCTCCACCTTTGGCCAACGCGCCGTAACGCTTGCCAGCGAACTACACAGTGTTTTTGGCGGCGCGCTCACCGTGCTGGTGACGACTTCTGGTCGCGAAGGCGCAACGCAGGCGCAACAGATCATGAAGGAAACTGTGGCGCTACTCCCAGCCGATCCCAAACCCGAGACGGTGCCGCTCGTCGGGTACGCCGATGAAGTGCTGCTGCAATATCTACAAAGCCACCCGGTGGATCTCCTGGTGATCGGCGCTTTTGCCGATCGTGGCGCCGGCGGCGTCAACGCCGTCGGTCCGACAGCGCATCGTCTTGTCCAGGAAGCGCCCACCACCGTTCTGCTCATGAAAGGCCATCGCCACACCATTCGCCGCGTGTTGGTCTGCGCCAGCGTCGAAGATGAAACCGTCGTTGCCGTTGGCGCCCAGTTTGCACAGGTGTTGGGCGCCAGGCTCGATCTGCTCCATGTAATGCCGCCATCTGCAGCGCCCTACTTGGCCACCGATGCTTCGGCTACAATGGATGTAGACAGAGCAATTGCGCAAGGAACGCGTCTTTCGGCCAAACTTCATGAGTGGGAGCGCAAATTAGAGGCGCATGGCTTTACGCGCGCGGCAATCACATTACAGCCCGGCTCTGTACCCGAAGTGATCTTGCAACGCGCCCGCGATGAGGATTATGATTTGGTTGTTGTCGGCAGCGAATCCAGTCCGGGGCACTTTCCCGGCAGCGTTGCCAATACCATCGTGCGCTATGTAGAGCAGTCGGTGCTGCTCGTGCGTGTTCGCTCAACCTGATTGAGGTGCGTGCATCACAACAAGCGTACCCACAAGAGGAGGCTCCCCATGAAAAAGCGTCATCTGACTGAAGTCCAGGATTGGATGCGCGAGAATCCGGTCACCATCGAACCAACGGCGACGCTGGCTGCCGCCCAGGAGTTGATGAGCGAGAATGAAGTGCGTCGCCTGCCAGTGGTGGAACGGGGCGAGCTGGTCGGCATCATCACCAACAGCGACATTCTGCGACAGATCCCCGCCTCGATCGACGAGACCGACGACGCTACGCGCCTGCTCCTCACGCAGCGCACCGTGCGCGAGGTGATGACATATTCCCCGATCACGATCAACCCCAGCGCCACCATCCAGGAGGCGGCGGAGCGGATGCTCGAATATCAGGTCAGCGGGCTGCCGGTGGTGCGCAACGGCAAAGTAGTCGGCATCATCACGGAGAGCGACATCTTCCGCCTGGTGGTTGAGTCGTGGGCAGAGGAGTAAAGCTGGCTTGAGTCTGGATCCAATTTTCCTCGACGGCGCCCAACTCTCTATCGATCAGGTGATCGCTGTGGCCTACGGGGCGCCTGGCGCGCCAGCTGTGCACCTGACGCCCACCGCCGGCCAACGTGTGACACGTGCGGCGCAGGCTGTGCAGCAATTGATCGACAACGGTGTGGTCGCCTATGGCATCACGACCGGTTTTGGCGCCTTCAAGGATCGCATCATCCCGCTGGGAGAAGTCGCCCAGTTGCAACGTAACATCGTCATGAGCCACGCTGTCGGCGTTGGCGCCCCTTTCGACCGCGCCATGACACGCGCCATTCTATTGATCCGCGCCAACACGCTGGCGCGCGGTCACTCCGGTGTGCGGTTGGCGACCCTGGAGTTGTTGCTCGAACTGCTCAATCGCGGCGTCCACCCGGTCATCCCCCAAAAAGGCTCGCTTGGCGCCAGCGGCGATCTGGCGCCGCTAGCGCACATGGCGTTGGTGTTGATTGGGCTAGGCGAGGCCGAAGTCGACGGCGTCGTCATGTCCGGCGCAGCGGCGCTGGCCGCCAAAGGTTTGACGCCCGCAACACTGGCTGCCAAAGAGGGCTTGGCGCTCACCAACGGTACGGCCGTCATGACGGCGCTAGGCGCGCTGGAAGCATGGCAGGCGCGCGCCTTGAGCCGCGTCGCCGACATCGCCGGCTGCCTGAGCCTGGAGGCGCTGCATGGCACCGACACGGCGTTCGATCCACGCATTCATGCCTTGCGCCCTTTCCCTCGCCAACTCAATTGTGCAGCTTACCTGCGCGCCCTGCTGGCCGACAGTGAATTCACCCGGCACGCCGACCCGACCAATGTCCAGGACGCCTACACGCTCCGTTGCATCCCCCAGGTGCACGGCGCCGTGCGCGACGCCATCGCCTATGCGCGGTGGGTGATGGAGATCGAGTTGAATTCGGTGACAGATAACCCGCTGCTCTTCATTGACGAGACCAGCGGCGCCATCGACGTGCTATCGGGCGGCAATTTTCATGGCGAGCCGCTGGCGATCGCCATGGATTACCTGGGTATAGCGATGGCAGAGCTAGGCAACATCGCCGAACGGCGCCTGATGCGACTGACTGACGAAGCGAGCAATGCCCACGTCCTGCCGGCGTTCCTGACGCAACATGGCGGATTAAATTCCGGTTTCATGATCACGCAATACACGGCGGCGGCGCTCGCCACCGAGAATAAAGTGTTGGCGCATCCTGCCAGCGTCGATACGATCCCCACCTCCGCCAATGTCGAGGATCACGTCAGCATGGGCGTGACCTCCGGTCTAAAGCTGCGCCAGATCAACGATAACGTCGAGCGCATTCTTGCCATCGAACTGCTGGCGGCGGCGCAAGGAATCGACTTCCGGCGGCAGAAAGTGGGTGCAACGGCGCAGCTTGGTCAAGGCACGCGCCACGCCTATGCACTGATTCGCGCCCATGCGCCCTTTATCGAGGAAGACCAGGTGCTCTATCCCTACATCGAGGCCGTGCGCCAGCTGGTTGCAGATGGCAGCCTGGTCAGTGTGGTCAACCACCACGTCGCTGACACATGGAGCGTGGAGTGAAGCGTGATACAATGGCGTTCACAGACAGTTGGACTTGCAACAATTGCCAACAAAAAAGGAGGCCTATGCGCTGGTTTCTATCGATCGTTGTGTTGGCGCTCTTGGCGTTGGCGGCGTGCAACAGTCAAGCTACGCCCCCGGCAACTGCGCCGATTAACAACGCACCGCTCGTCACCGTCTACAAGTCGCCCACCTGAGGCTGTTGTGGCGACTGGATTGTGCACCTGCAGGAAGCCGGTTTCACGGTCGAGGCCATCGACCAGGAAGACCTAACGCCGGTCAAGCGACAATATCAGGTGCCGGATGAACTCCAGTCTTGCCACACCGCCATCGTGGATGGCTATGTTATCGAAGGGCATGTGCCCGCTACAGAGATGCAGCGGTTATTGGCGGAACGTCCTGCTATCATCGGGCTTGCTGTACCTGGTATGCCGATCGGTTCGCCAGGCATGGAGATCGAGGGATATGCGCCAGAGCCGTATGATGTCATTGCGTTCACAAAAGATGGCGCACGCGCCGTCTATGCTGGGCGTCACTGAACACTACGCACGGCGGAGCGTGGCTTATCAACAGATTTGCTCTACTCATGGGCGCCGTGTTGCGACGAAGACGATGATCGGCGTTCTCAACGCTTGACGCAACGGTGAAGTAAAGCCGCCCCACTACGACAAGTTGACCCAAACCAGGCTTTTGCGTACAATCTCATTTCAACTGTGAACATATATCCGACGGCAGTAAGTGAACCAAGCGCATTCTTCACGTTGTGGCGTTGTGCTCCCATCTTTGATCCGGTTGATGGCTGGCGCTCAAGTCAGCCCTCCACATGTCTAAGGTTCACCCCAGCGACAAGCGGCAAGCAGCGTCATCAATGGATCGTGTTGACGGCGCCGTATCCAGGCGCAACGGCGGCGCGATTCTTCTTCCATTTTTTCAGGTGGTTTGGAGGCTTCTATGGCGAAGTATAAGACGGAGCAAATCCGGAACGTGGCCTTGTTGGGCCACGGCGGAGCAGGCAAGACAACGCTCACCGAAGCGTTGCTGTACAAGACCGGCGTCATCACCCGCATGGGGCGCGTGGAGGATGGCTCCACCGTCTCGGACTGGGACGCCGAAGAGCACCGCCGTGGCATCTCGATCAATCTGTCGGTGATTCCCATCGAATTCGAAAACACCAAAATTAATTTGATCGACGCACCCGGCTATCAAGACTTTGTGGGCGAGGTGATCAGCGCGCTGCACGCCGCCGAAGCAGGGCTGCTGGTTGTGGACGCCGTCGCCGGTTGTCAGGTGGGCACTGAGCTTGCCTACGACCGCCTGCGCGAGCTGCAAAAGCCACGCATCGTCTTTGTGAACCGGATGGATCGTGAGAACGCCAATTTCGCCAACGCCGTGCAGAGTATGCGCACAACGCTGGGCGATGAAAAAATCGTGCCGTTCCAAATCCCGATCGGCAGCGCCGACTCCTTCAAGGGCATCGTCGGCCTGATCGAAATGAAAGCCTATCTCGGACCGGAAGGCAAAGAAGCGCCCATACCGGCTGAGTTTCTAGCCGATGCCGAAGCCGCACGCGTGGCCCTGGTGGAAGCAGCCGCCGAGGCTGACGACGAACTGATTATGAAATACCTGGAGGGCGAGGAGCTCACCATCGACGAAGTGCGCCATGGCTTACACGTGGGCGTCAAAAACTGCGCCATCACGCCGGTCTACTGTGGCACCGCGACAGGCGGCATTGGTTTGGAGCGCCTGATGCAGGCGCTGCGTCGCTATGTGCCTGCCCCCAATGAGCGCAGCGTCGCTGGCGTCAAGGGCGGCGCCGAGATTCTGCTCAATTCCGATGTCAACGGCCCGGTGGCTGGCGCTGTCTTCAAGACCATTATCGACCGCTACATTGGCCGTATGAACTATGTGCGCGTCTTCTCTGGCAAGATCGCACGCGATGCCCAGATCGCCAATGCGCGCACCGGCAAGAGCGTGCGCGTCGCCAACCTGTTCAGTGTGCGCGGCAAGGACTTGCAGAACCTGGATGAGTTGGTGGCGGGCGACATCGGCGTCATCACCAAGCTGGACGACGTACAAACTGGCGACACGATGTGCGCCCCTGACCAGCTCTTGACCGTGACGCCGCCTAGCTACCCGCGCCCGCTCTACTCCGTAGCTGTAGCGCCTATGACCCAAGCCGACAGCGCCAAGATGGGGCCATCGCTGACGAGCGTCTGCGAGGAAGACCCCACGCTGCGCTTCCAGACCATCTCCGCCACCAAACAGACGGTGCTCCAGGGCATGGGCGAAGCGCATGTCGACGTGGCTGTGCACCGCATGTCACAGAAATTCGGCACCAACGTCGAAGTCGCTGTACCCAAGGTGCCCTATCAGGAAACGATCACCAAGACTGCGTCGGCGCAATATCGCCACAAAAAACAGACGGGCGGCGCCGGTCAATTTGCCGAGGTGCATCTGCGCGTCGAACCGTTGCCTGGTGGTGGCTATGAGTTCGCCAGCGAGGTCTTTGGCGGCGCCATCAGCAGTTCCTTCTATCCCTCCATCGAAAAGGGCATCAAGTCCGTGCTGGAAAATGGCGTTATCGCCGGCTACCCGGTGGTGGATGTCAAAGCCATCGTCTATGACGGCAAAGAACACCCGGTCGATTCAAAGGACATTGCTTTCCAGACGGCGGGACGCGAGGTCTTTAAGCTGGCATTCAAGGCGGCCAATCCTGTGCTTTTGGAACCGATCTATATCGTCGAGGTGACGGTGCCCGACGAATATATGGGCGACGTGATGAGCGACTTCAACACACGGCGCGGACGCGTGCTAGGCATGGAACAGAAAAACAACCGCACGGTCGTGCGCGCCACGGTGCCGCTTGCCGAGATTATGCGTTACAGCACCGACCTGCGCTCAATGACCCAGGGGCGCGGCGTCTATACCATCGAGTTCGATCATTACGAGCCGGTGCCTGCGCACGTCGCCGCCGACATCATTGCACAACACAAGGAAGAAGCCAGCGAAGACTAACAGTTCTTTGCCCAGAAAGATATACTTTGTTTGCACAACGAGCCGGGGTCAACATCCCGGCTCGTTGTTACATTTCACTGCATTTTACACAACCGTTTAGGCGCCAGCCAGACGCGTGCGCTCCTCCCTTAAGATGTCACACGCAGCTTGATGTTCACGGCGCACAGCATCGATCAGTTCCGGGCACAAATCCGCAGCGCATTGACCTTTCGCTGCTGCTTCCAGCGCTGCCGACGCCTGGGAAAGCCGCACTGCCCCAAAGGTGGCGCTACTCGACTTGAGACTGTGCGCCATGCGATGCAGTTTGCTCCAATCACTGCCTGCAAATGCAGTGTAGATATCCTCGAGTTGTTTGGCTGACTCCAGCAGAAAGGTGTCCAGTAAGTCTAGAATTGCGCCCGGGTCGTCAGCGCCAAAGATATCGACGATGGCTTCGAGTGCACTCTGCTCGATGATTGGCAAATTGGCATCCAGGCGGCTCTCCATGACCACGACTCCGATCTTTTGCTGGCGCCTCGCGTCAGCTCACTTTGATTACCCACCAATCGATTCGACTGGGGCTGTATTCCATTTTGCAGAGTATATCACATTTGGTCTGTGCAATCACAACACAGTATAATCCGCTCAGGTCGAGCCGACGCGCCGTCGGCTCGATTTTTTGGGTGAGCTATGCTCGAAGCGGTTGTGTTCGTTCTTCAAGTCTTCTACGGGCTGTGTGCGCTGGGGCTGGCGCTCTACAGCCTCCACGCCGTGTGGCTGGTCTGGCAAGTTCGCCGCGCCACACCCGTCGCCACACCACCCACTCCAGTCACATGGCCGACCGTGACCATACAATTGCCAATCTATAATGAGCGACATGTTGCGGAACGCCTGATTGAAGCATGCGCTACGCTCGATTACCCGCAGGAGCTACTGCAAATTCAAGTGCTCGACGACTCCACTGACGACACGCAATTGATCGTGGATCGCTGCGTCGGCTACTGGCGGGCGCAGGGTCACAACATCACCGCTGTGCGGCGCACTGATCGGCGCGGCTATAAGGCGGGAGCGTTGGCGCACGCCCTTCCCCACGCTACCGGCGAGTTCGTAGCCATCTTCGACGCTGATTTCCGCCCGGCGCCGGATTTTCTGCGCCGCACTCTGCCATATTTCCTGACGCCCGACGACGCGCAGGTTGGCTTCGTGCAGACGCGTTGGGGACACCTCAACCGTGACTATTCGCCGCTGACGCGCAGCCAGGCGCTGGCGCTGGATGGGCATTTTGCTGTAGAACAGGCGGGGCGCCAGGCGGCAGGCTATCTGTTCGGCTTCAACGGTTCGGGCGGCGTCTGGCGGCGCGCCTGTATTGAAGATGCGCAGACCGGCGGCTGGCAGGACGATACACTGTGTGAAGACCTTGATCTCAGTTACCGTGCACAACTTGCCGGGTGGCGTGGCTGTTACGTCAACGAGATCGTGGCGCCCGCCGAAATCCCGCCGCAGTTGAATGCGTACAAACGTCAGCAATTCCGCTGGGCCAAGGGCAGCATCCAGACGCTGCGCAAGCTCGGCGGGCGCGTCTGGCGCAGCGACCGCCCTGCTTCCGTGCGCGGCGCGGCGTTGATCCATCTGGGGAGCTATCTGATCCACCCGATGCTGCTCCTCTTGTTGCTCACGATCCCGCCGCTGCTGTGGCTGGGCGGAACGCCGCCCTCGCCGATTGCACTGGTTGGCTTCACCTCGTTCGGGCCGCCGCTCCTCTACGCTGTTGGACAGCAACGACTCTATGGCCGGGATTGGTGGCGCGGCTGGCTCAATCTGCCGCTGCTAACCTTGATCGGTATGGGCGTCTGTCTGAGCAATTCGCTGGCTGTGTGGCAAGGACTCCGCACGCGCGGCGGCGCCTTTCACCGCACGCCCAAATTCCGCGTCGAACAGCGCGGCGACGCCTGGCGCACCAGCGCCTATCGCCTGCCCCTCGACCGCGTGATGATGGCAGAAGCCGGTCTGCTGCTCTACGCCCTCGGCGCTGCCTGGCTGGTGGCCCAGCAGAGCGGCTGGATGTCAGCTTTCTTCATGCTGCTCTACGCTGCAGGCTTTGCCAGCGTGGTGGGCGTCACGCTCTGGCAGAATCGCCCACCACACCTCTTGCACCGCTTCCATCGGCGCAGGTTCTTGGCAAGAACTGACTCAGGCAAGTACAATTCACCATTGACACCTGACGGAACCATTTGACCACAGGGGGATGCGCATGACAACCAAAACGACAACGGGCGGCGTCGAACAACAATACACCTGGCGCGAAAACCCAGACGACATCATCATACTCGCCAACCGCACCAACCGAAACTTTATCCTCGACTTGCCGGCCGGTCGATATCGACTGGATGCTGGTCGTCGAATGCGCACATTGCGCTCGATTTTGAAACATCAGCAGATCATGGCGCTCGTGGAGGATGGCAGCTTAGCCATCGAATAACTGACCCGGGCCATGGCGCTTCTTCTCCTCATTGACGGGCATTCACAGGCATATCGCGCCTACTTCGGCATGAAGACGCCGCTGTCGACGCGCGCTGGCGAACCAACCGGCGCCGTCTATGGCTTTGCGCGCAAGTTGCTCGCCACCCTGCGCGACTTCCAGCCAGAGTACGTCGCCGTCGCCTTCGACACAGGCGACACCTGGCGCCACGCTGAGTTTCCCGCCTATAAGGCGACGCGTGACGCCATGCCCGACGACATGCGCACCCAAATGGAGCGGATCGAGGCGCTATTGCGCGCCTTCAACATTCCGATCATCACCTATCCCAACTTCGAGGCCGACGACATTTTGGGTACGCTGGCGCGCAAAGCACAGGCTGCGGGCTTCGACGTGTTGGTGATGACCGGCGACCGCGATATGTTTCAGCTCGTCGATGAACATATCAAAATTCTCTACACCTCTGGTGGCCCGAACCCAGTGACATCGACCTACGGTCTCGCTGAAGTGCAGGCGCGTTATGGGTTGACGCCGCAACAATTCATCGACTTCAAGGCGCTGACCGGCGACGCGTCGGACAACATCCCCGGCGTGCCGGGCATTGGCGAGAAGACCGCCATCAAGTTCTTGCAGCAATTTGGCTCCATCGATGGCCTCTACCAACATCTCGACGCGATCAACGGCCCGAAGACGCGCCAGGCGTTGATCGACGCCCAGACGCAGGTGATGCACAACCGTCGCCTGGTCACGATCAGCACCGATCTCGATCTCACCTTCGACCCGGCGCAGTGCGCCACCCGTGATTACGACCAGGAAGCCGTCATCGCCCTCTTTGAGGAACTGGAATTTCGCAGCCTGATCAAAGAACTGCCCGCTTCCTCACGCGCAACGCCTGCCTCAGCGCCACAGGGTGAAGCAGACGGCGGACAGATGGCGCTATTTGCAGAGGCGCCCTCAACTTTATCCACCCCCACAATCCCGACGCCGGCTGGAGAACGCAGCGTGCTGGTCGTTGATGATCCCATGCGGCTGGCCGAACTGGTGGCAGCGCTGCGCAACGCCGAACGCATCGCCTTTGATGTCGAAACGACCGCCACCGACGCCATGCAGGCGACGCTCGTAGGGCTGGGGCTGGCGTGGGCGCCGGGTCAGACAGCTTACATCCCGGTTGCGCATATAGCAGGCGCCCAGCTCGATTGGGGAACGGTGTGTGACGCTCTGCGTCCGATCTTCAATGACCCCACTCGCGCCACCGTCGCCCACAACGCCAAATACGACCTCACCATCCTGCGCCGTCACGGGCTGGAGATAGCTGGCGTGATCGACGATACGTTGCTGATAGCATGGCTGCTCGACCCGGCCAGTCGCGCGCTTGGCCTCAAGGCGTTGGCGGACGCCGAACTAGGCTGGAAGATGACCGAGCTGACCGAGTTGATCGGCAGCGGACGCAAACAGATCACCATCGACCAGGTTGCCATCGACGCAGCGGCGGCCTACTGTGGCGCCGATGTCGACGCCACGATCCGGCTTTATCAGATTTTGCAACCTCGGCTCCATGCAGCCAACCTCCAGACGCTCTATGAAAACATCGAACGCCCACTCCTGCCGGTGCTCACCGACATGGAAATGGCCGGCGTTCTGCTCGACACCGATTTCCTGGCGCAAATGTCAGTTGAATTCAGCAAACGGCTATACGAACTTGAGCGCCAATTATACGCTGTCGTCGGCCATGAATTCAATCTGCGTAGCACGCAACAGCTGAGCCAGGTCTTGTTTGACGAGCTGGGTTTCCCCACACGCGGGCTGAAAAAAACAGCCTCTGGTCACTATAGTACGGCCGTCGATACGCTGGAGGCGTTGGCGGCTTACGGCGACGAATTATCTACGGCGCAGCAACGCGTGCTCGAAATCATTCTGGAGCAACGTCAGTTAGAAAAACTGCGCAGCACCTATATCGATGCCTTGCCAGCGCTGGTCAACCCGCAAACCGGGCGACTCCACACCAGCTTCAGCCAAACCGGCGCAGTGACCGGACGCCTGAGCAGCAGCAATCCTAATCTGCAAAATATTCCTATTCGCACCGACATTGGACGCGAGATTCGTCGCGCAATCGTGGCGCCGCCCGGCTGGCAGTTGATCTCAGCGGACTACAGCCAGGTCGAACTGCGCGTGCTGGCGCACATGGCGAACGAAGCGGCGCTGATTGAAGCCTTCCGCGCCGACCAGGACATCCACGCCGTCACTGCCGCCAAACTCTTTGGCGTGCCGATCGAGGAAGTCACGCGCACACAGCGCGGATTAGGCAAGACGATCAACTTTGCCACGATCTACGGCGTCAGCGAATTTGGTCTCAGCAGCCGCACCGAACTGACGCGCGAGCAGGCGCGCCAGTTCCTCGATCAATACTTCCAGAGCTATCCGCGCATCCGCAGCTTTCTCGACCGCACACTCGCACA
Source organism: Anaerolineales bacterium UBA3905 (assembly GCA_002391565.1). Taxonomy (GTDB): domain Bacteria; phylum Chloroflexota; class Anaerolineae; order Caldilineales; family Caldilineaceae; genus Caldilinea. The sequence continues at coordinate 4,950 of DGFH01000034.1, read as the reverse complement.
GGCGCGGGAGACCGGCTACGTGCAGACGCTGTTGGGGCGCAAGCGCTTCTTCCCGGAACTGCAAAGTGGGCGACTGCCGTTTAACCAACGCGCAGCCGTAGAGCGTGCAGCCATCAATGCGCCGATTCAAGGCACAGCGGCGGATATCATGAAGATCGCCATGATTCGGCTGCACGCGCGCTTGCAGACAGGCGGCTACCGGACGCGTCTCCTCTTGCAGGTGCACGACGAACTGGTGCTGGAAACGCCGCCGGAAGAACAAGACGCCGCTGTGGCGCTGGTGCGCGACACCATGTCCACAGCCTACGCGCTCATTGTGCCGCTCAAAGTCGACGTCGAAGTTGGCCCCAACTGGCGCGACCTGAAAAGCGCCTGACGATGCATGATGTTCAATGCTGGAAACTAGAAAGAGTTAAGTTTCTTACATGACCCGTGACCAGATTCGCGCTGCCATCGAACAAGCATTGAAAGCAGCCCAGAGAGGCGGCCAGTTGCCAACCATCGAACTGCCCGTCATCGAGGTGCTACGTCCCAAACAGGCCGATCATGGCGACTATAGCACGAACGTCGCCATGATTACGGCGGCGGCGTTGCGCAAAGCGGGGCATACTGGCAATCCGCGCGCTATTGCCCAAATCATTGCTGACAACATGCCAGCCAACGGCCCGATTGGACGCATCGAGATTGCCGGGCCAGGCTTCATCAACATTCACCTGGCCGATGCCTGGTTGCAACAGCAGGTGAATGCGGTGATCGAGGCGGGCGATCACTTTGGCAACATCGATCTGGGCAAGGGCGCCCGATGGCAGGTCGAATACCTGAGCGCCAACCCGACCGGGCCGGTGCATTACGGCGGCGCGCGCAACGCCGTATTGGGCGACGCCCTGGCGAATGTGCTGGAGGCAGCCGGCTATCGCGTGCAGCGCGAGTACTATGTCAATGACGCCGGCAATCAGTTCAATATCTTTGCCGCGACACTCTACGCTCGCTATGCTCAGCTCTTTGGCCGTGACGAGCCAATCCCAGCTGACGGCTATCAGGGCGACTATATGATTGGCTACGCGCAAACGCTGGTCGAACGCTTTGGGGATCGCTTTATGCACATGCCCAAAGCAGAGGCCATCGCCCAACTGAAGCCCCTTAGCGAAGAGCTTGTGCTCGAAGCGCTCCAGCAGGAGGTGCGCAAGCTTGGCATCGAATACGATCAATGGTTCCGCGAACAATCTCTGTACGATCGCGGGCTTGTCACCGAGGTGATCGACCTGTTGCGCGCCAAAGGGGACATCGGCGAGCGCGATGGTGCGGTCTGGTTCCTCGCCAGTCACTATCCGAAAGTTGATAAAGACGAGGTTGTCATTCGCTCCAACGGCGCACCCACTTACTTTGCCAGTGACATCGCCTACCATTACGACAAGTTTGTGGTGCGCGGCTTCGATCATGTCGTCAACATTTGGGGCGTCGATCATCAGGGGCATGTGCCGCGTATGGCCGCCGTCATGTCAGCGCTGGGGCTGGATCCGGCGCGCCTGACCATCGTCTTGCATGGCCTGGTCAAGCTGATCCGCAATGGCGAGGAAGTCAAACTTAGCAAGCGGCGCGGTACGATTATCACCATTGGGGAAGTCGTTGATGAAGTGGGCGCCGATGCTGTGCGCTTCAATTTACTGACGCGCGGACCCGAGAGCACCATTGAATTCGATCTCGATCTGGCCGTGCAGGCGTCAAACGAGAACCCCGTCTACTTCGTGCAGTACAGCCACGCCCGCATCTGCTCGATACTGGCTAAGGCGGAAACCGAAGGTCTGCTCAACGCCACCCAGACAACGCCAGATGTTGCTTGGCTGACGCACCCCTCCGAACTGGCGCTCATCCGCAAATTGCTGGAGCTAGAAGAACAGATCGAGATGGCTGTCGAAAAGCTATCGCCACACAACCTGACTCACTACGCCCTCGATCTGGCAAAGTCGTTCAACGCCTTCTACCGCGACTGTAAAGTCGTTGATGCCGCCGAACCTGCGCGTAGTGCGGCCCGCCTTCACCTCAGCCAGGCGGCGCGCATCGGTCTGGTGAAGACGCTGAAGTTGATGGGCATTAGCGCACCAACGTCGATGTAAATTCCATAGATAAGAAAATAGCATGACACTGTCCGAGGCAATATTTTATGACGAGTCAATTCAGGGTTCTTGTCAGTGATAGCATGTCCGACATTGGGCTGGCAGCGCTACGCGCCGCCCCCAATGTCGAGGTCGATCTCCAGACCGGATTGTCCCCCGAGCGTCTGCTCGAAATCATCCCGGCGTATGATGCGCTGTTGGTGCGCAGCGCCACGCGGGTCACGGCGGAGGTGTTGCACGCAGGAACGCGGCTGCGCGTGGTTGGGCGCGCTGGCGTGGGCGTCGACAACATCGATGTGGAAGCGGCAACTCAGGCCGGCGTCATTGTCGTCAATGCGCCCACAGGCAATGTCGTTGCCGCCGCCGAACACACCATCGCCATGTTGATGGCGCTGGCGCGCAACATCCCGCAAGCCGATGCCCATGTGCGCGCCGGCTTGTGGAAGCGCGACAAATTTATGGGCGTCGAGGTGCGCGGCAAAATTCTGGGCACAGTTGGCCTGGGACGCGTCGCACAGGAAGTGGTGCGCCGCGCGCAAGGATTGGGGATGTCTGTGCTGGCCTACGATCCCTACGTCACCGCCGAGTACGCCACACAGCGCGGGGTGGAACTGGTCGATCTCGATACACTGGTGGCGCGCGCTGATTTCCTGACGCTGCACGTGCCGCTGACGCCACAGACGCGCAATCTGATCGGGCGCGAGCGGTTGGCGTTGATGCAACCCACAGCGCGTCTGATCAATGTGGCGCGCGGTGGCATCGTGGATGAGCAGGCGCTGGTCGAAGCTGTCCAATCCGGCAGGCTGGCAGGAGCAGCGTTGGATGTGTACGAGCACGAGCCGCTCAGCGCCGACAGTCCACTGCGCAATTGCCCCAACATCATTCTGTCGCCCCACCTGGGCGGGAGCACTGTTGAAGCACAGGAGAAGGTGGCCGAGGATGTGGCGCTCCAGGTGCTCGACGTCCTCAACGACCGTCCGGCGCGCTATGCCGTCAACGCGCCCATCATCCCCCCCAAAGACCTGGAATTCCTGGTGCCATACATCGATCTGGCGGAACGGATGGGGCGCTTCATGAAGCAACTTGGCGCGCAAGGCATGGGCGACGTCGAGTTGACGGCGGAAGGCGACCTGGCTGAGTTCGACCTGACCTATATCCGCGCCGCTGTCATCAAAGGCATGCTGGCCGATGTCGTCTCTGTGCGCATCAACCTGGTGAACGCCGGTTTAATGGCGGAAAAACGCGGCATGAACCTGATCGAGCGCAAGAAACATCAACGCGAGTTTGCGTATGAGAGCCTGCTGACGCTGCGCTCTACGTCGGGGGCGCAACGCTGGACAGTGCGCGGCGCCATCCTGCAAGGCGAGCCACATATCGTTGCCATCAACGACCTCTGGGTGGACTTTCCGGCGACAGGGCATGTTCTGCTGGCAATGCACAACGATCGCCCCGGCATGATCGGCGCCGTTGGCACGGTGCTTGGCAACGCCGATGTCAACATCAGCTTCATGCACGTCGGTCGGCGCGCACCCCGCAGCGAGGCAATTATGGCGCTGGGCACCGACGAACCGACGACGCCGCAGCTACAGGCGACGATCAGCGCCATGCCGCACATTCAGTGGCTGAAGGCGATCACACTATAGAAGCGTCAGGCGGCGTCATTGGCCAGGCGTCAGGTGTGATCATTGATGCCTGTAACGAGGTTGTCAAGGTAGCCTGCAACGCAAGAATGGGGTATAATCCACGCTATGAATATCGACGATGCAACAACGAACCCGCGTCCTCGGTTGAGCCGCCGCTGGCAGTTGCGCGCGTTGCTGGCCGTAGCGTTGATCTGGCTGGCGCCCACACTGGCTTGTGGCAGCTTCGCCGAGCGCCCAACGCCCACGCCGACGCCACTGACTCTGGATGCCGGGGTCACGGTGGAGCCAACCGGCCCCTCTGGTGGGCCGGTGACGCTGTCAACACCCATCCTCCCTGTCACAACGGACACGCCGACGCCTGAACCGACGGCAACCTTTACACCTACACCTGTGCCGGGCACAGCGTTGGCAATTGGACAGCCTGCGCGCGTAGTGGCGCCGAACGGCGTCAATATGCGCGCCGAGCCTTCCACAGAAGCCGAGTTGATTCGCTATCTCCCCTCGCGCTTAAAGGTGACCGTCGTCGAAGGGCCGGTGGACGCCGCTGGTTTCCGCTGGTGGAAGCTGGATGATGGCGAAGGCAATGTGGGTTGGGCCATCGAAAACGACGGCGAGACCGATACGCTTAGCCCACAACTGGGAGAGCCGGAGCCAGTGGATCGTTCGCCGCGTGTGGGTGAACGAGTGCGCGTCACAATGTCCTCCGGCGGGCAACTCTCAGTGCGCGAGACGCCGGGCACTGACGCCACCATCGTCACCCGCGTCGATCCCGGCGCAGAATTCACCGTGACAGGCGGGCCGCAGGAAGCCAACGGCTACACCTGGTACCAGATCCGTTCCGACAGCGGCGATGTCGAAGGCTGGGCAGCCGAGGGCGACGGCACAGAACGCTGGCTTAGCCCGCTCGAATAAATTCTTCTTCAGAACATCCTAAAACCTACTGATTGCTAGGCAGAGTTTTCATATTTTCAGTGTTACGTGTTGCGTGCTACGTGTCGGAACCCCTCACGCAACACGTAATACGCAACACTACGCTCATAAAATGTCAACCTAGAAATCAGTAACAGGGGCGACCTGGTGCGGTCGCCCCTGTTGTTTTTAGCGGAAGTCGATGCGTTGTCGGGAAGCGGGGGAGCCCCGCACAGCGCCGCCCGCCCTCCCGCTCCCCGCCCCCCCCCCCTCCCCACGCCTCT
>DGFH01000385.1 GCA_002391565.1 Anaerolineales bacterium UBA3905 | reverse complement strand
GCAGTCAACGAGGCAATGATTACAGGCGAATCGAAGCCGGTCGCCAAGCGCGCAGGAGACGCTGTGATCGCCGGCGCGATCAACGGCGATGGCAGCCTGCGCGTGCGCGTGACCGCTACCGGCGAGCAAACTGCGCTGGCCGGCATCATGCGGCTGGTGGCCGAGGCGCAGCAGAGTAAATCCGCCACGCAGTTGCTGGCTGATCGCGCCGCCGGCTGGCTCTTTTACATCGCGCTGGCGGTCGCTGCTTTGACGGCTGTCGTCTGGACGCTTGTCAGCGGTTTCAACTGGCAGGTTGTGGAGCGCGTTGTCACCGTGCTCGTCATCGCCTGTCCGCACGCGTTGGGACTGGCCGTGCCTCTGGTCGTGGCGATCAGCACGACGCTGGCCGCCAGCAACGGCATTCTCGTGCGCAATCGGCTGTCGCTTGAAGCAGCGCGCCTGCTGGACACGATCGTCTTTGACAAGACCGGCACACTCACCACCGGCGCGCAAGGGGTCGTCGGCGTTGCCACGATCGATGGCCTCTCTGCAGAAGACGCGCTGGCGCTGGCTGCCGCCGCCGAAGCCGACTCGGAGCACATGGTTGCGCGCGCGATTCGCCAGGCTGCCTCCGACCGCAAGCTGACGCTGCCCGTCGTCTCCGGTTTTGAGGCGCTCAAGGGGCGCGGCGTTCAGGTGAGACACGACGGACGGAGCGTCTACGTTGGTGGCCCGCGCCTGCTGGAGATGCTGGCGACAATGCCGGACACTGCGCTGGCGCGTTTCGCCGCCGAAGCGGGAGAGCGCAGAGAAAGCGTGGTCTATCTGGTGCAGGATGGGAAGGTGACAGCCGCCTTTGCCGTGGCCGATACTGTACGCCCGGAGAGTTACGCCGCCGTGCGCACTCTGCACGCAATGGGCAAGGAGGTCGCCATGCTCACCGGCGACAGCGAGGCGGTGGCAAAGGCTGTGGCTGGGGCATTGGGCATCGATCGTTACTTTGCTCAGGTGTTGCCGGAGCATAAAGACGCCAAGATTGCCGAATTGCAGGCGAGCGGCCGGGCGGTGGCGATGGTCGGTGACGGCGTCAACGATGCACCGGCGCTGGCGCGCGCCGACGTCGGCATTGCGATCGGCGGGGGGACGAACGTCGCCATCGAATCGGCCGGCATTATCCTGGTCAAGAATAATCCGCTCGACGTGGCGCACATGATCCGGCTGAGCTTCGCCACCTATCGCAAGATGGTGCAGAACCTGTGGTGGGCGGCCGGTTACAACATCGTGGCGCTGCCGTTGGCGGCAGGCGCCCTGGCGCCGTTCGGCGTCGAGCTTTCACCCGCGGTCGGCGCTGCACTCATGGCAATCAGCACGCTGGTGGTCGCAATCAATGCCCAGACACTGCGCCGCGTCAAGTTTGCGCAGGAATAGCGACACTTACCCAGGTGGTTGATCGGCATTGAGCGCCAGCCTACCCAGTAACAACAACAATATCTTCAAAAGTTTTCGGTTGCTGCTCTGTCGTCCCATCGCCAGGCTGTGGTTCAAATAGACCGGGCACTGCACCCAAGTCGCTATTGCCAATGCGTATCCGTTCAGCCAGTGCACGTATGTTTGGGTGGGGAGCTGCGCCTGTTTCAGCAGCCAGCACCTGGACGCAGAGATCGTAATGGCGGAGGGCAGCCGCGCGCTGACCGTCTTTTGCCAGCAGCCACATCAATAGCCGGTGCGCGTCTTCGTTCCACGGCTCCAGGTCGAGCTGACGGTAAACCCACTGCGCGGCTTGCGCAAAATCGCCCCGCTTCACACAGTGCCGAATCAGATGCATCAACGCCTGCTCCATCATACGGTCAATGCGTTCGCGCATCAGCCCCAACCAAGCCTCGAACTCCGGGCTATCGTCCAGGCTGAAGCCCGCTAGCAGACAACCGGTATAAAGCAACATCGCCTCCTGGCATGACTGAAGACTTGCGTGTGCGCCATCGTGCAGCAGCGTCGTAAAGCGAATCAGGTCTAAACATACATCGCCAGCCAGGTTGAATCTGAGCGTTTGTGGCGTGACCAGCAGAATGGGTGGCGTTGCAGCGTGGTCACCGATTGCTGTACGGAGATTGGCCAGGGTGTGGCGCAGGTTAGCGAGTGCAGCGCCTGGCGGGCGCTCGGGCCAGAATAATTCAGCCAGCGCCTCACGTGAATGCGCTCGATCGCTTTCGGTGGCAAGATAAGCAAGCAATGCGCGAGTTTTTGCCGATTCAAACGTGGTGATCGGCTGATCGTCAAGCAGCGCCTGGAAGGCGCCGAGCAAGGTGATGCAAAGATGCGCCATATTCACCTGGCGTTAGCCGCTGCACCCGTCCCGTGGCGACGAACAACCACGACATAGAGCGGATCAATTGCGACCTGCGCTTACTTTATTATGGAGCGATAACAGGCGCGTTTCAAGGGGTTTGAACCTACGAACCTACGGAGCCGCTTCACATTTGGGGCAAAATCTCGTTGCGTAGCAACCCGTCACGCCGGAGGCGATGACCTACGACGGGCGCCTTGAACTCGACAGTACACCCGGAACCTGCTACTTCCTCTGCGACAGAGCCAGGACAAGGCAGGTTACAGCGTTGCAACGCGCCGTCCACGCGTTTTCCACGCGCTTGATTGCTATGCTGGTAGTGTAAGGAGAGGCAATGGATAGGAAATCGTATAAGGTGATGTAACCACTTTTTGTTGTCTTCAATCTGATAAACGGGTTACAGGGGTTGGCGTCGAGTGCCGTATCTGTTTCACTCTGTCAAACAATGTTTGTTTGTCGATTGGTCAATGATGACCGAAAGGGGTACCCACAGTATGTTGCGTATCAGTCGAGTCTGTATTGTCTTTGTGTTCGCTGCACTGATGCTCAGTGCATGTCAACTGATTCAGCCAGAGCCTGCCGCGCAAGAGGTGCAGCCCGCCCAGGTTGACACGGAACTTAAGCAGGCCTTTGCCGGCGGGTTCAGCGGATCAACTGTAGACATGTATGGTGTTTTTCCTAACGAAATGTACACACCAACGCTTGCAGGCTTTGTGGAAAAGACAGGCATTGAGGTGAATTACTCCACAGTGGATTGCTCTACACCGGAATTCGCCCAGATGGTTGAGGCAGGCAAAGGGCCTGACATGTGCGTAGTGACCTATCCTTCGCCGATCGTGAGCCTGGCGCGAAAGGGAATGGTGGTTGACCTGCATACATTCCTCAGCCCGAAAATGTTACAAGAGCGCTATGAGCCTCAATGGCTGCGGTGGGGTGAAATGTCGACGCCTGACGGCACAATTTTCGGCGCGCTCATCACCCACTTCTTTCCGGCGAGCGTGGTCTGGTATCCAAAAGCGGCATTCGAGGAGGCTGGCTACGTCGTTCCCAGTACATGGGAGGAGTTACTCCAGCTTTCCGACCAGATCGTCGCAGATGGAGGAACGCCGTGGTGCATCCAAAATGGGTTCTGGGGTGACATCACCGCAGGAGCTCCGGCAGCGCAATGGGTGCAGGACATCATGCTGCGCACAGTCTCTGAAGAGGAATACGAACAGTGGATTCGCGGCGAACTGAAGTTCGACTCTCCTCAGGTCCGCCACGCGATGCAACTCATGGCGGACATTTGGTTCAAGCCAGGCTACGTTTACCCAGATCGGGAGAACCTGAATAGTACGTATCTTGGTGATTTGAACGCTGCGTTGCAGTCAAGTTCCCCCAAGTGCTGGATGATGCGCGAACCGAGCTGGATTTCTGCGCTCACTCCATTTGAAGGCGAGTTCGGCCAGGAATATGCGTTCTTCAACCTGCCCGCCATTGACCCAGCGTATGGACAGCCGATTCAGGTGGAGGGACACTTCCTTTTCATGCTGAAAGACCGCCCTGAAGTGCGGGCGCTCATCGAATACTTCACAACCGGCGCCCAGGTTAATGCCTGGATCGAGCGGTACGAAACCCAGGGTTTTGACGTGTCATTCTCGCCGCACAAGGGCGCTGGTCTGGCGCCCCACACAACACTGCGAGATCAGATAACGTTTGACATGATCCAGAACGCCGATCGCATGGGGTTCACTGCCATTGACATCATGCCTGTCGAGACAAACATCCAGTTTGCCCGATCAATGGTCGACTATGTCGCAGGTCAGATCGATCTCGATACGGCGCTGCAGCAAATCGACGATTCATGGCCTGCTCCGTGATGAATGGTGCAACGCGCTCTGGCTACTGGCAGCTAACGTAGGACATTAAGGTCGGATCAACACCTTGAGCACGCCTTTTTCGCCAGCGCGCGCAATGGCTGCGGCGGCGTGCTCAAGGCTATATTCAGCGTGAATCAGCGGACGCGGGTCGATTGCGCCACTCGCCAGCGCCGCCAGCGCCGGTGCAAACGGCCCGCAGCGGCTGCCGATGATCGTGATCTCATCCACCACCAGACGGCTGAGGTCGAAATCATGGACGCGGTCGGCGAAGGTGCTCTTGAGCATCAGCGCACCCAGTGGGCGCACCAGCCGCAGCGCCGTGAAAAAGCCGTCGCGTGCGCCCGTGGCGTCCACCACGATGTCCGCCGGATCGTCGGCGAGGCGGTCGAGCGTATCCGGTGATGACAGCACGGTCTGTGCACCGGTCCCGGCCAGCAGCGCCAGCTTCTCCGGTGTGCGCCCAATGACCGTCAGATCGCAGCCAGTCTGCGCCAGCACGAACGCACAGATCAGCCCCAGGCGCCCGTCACCGAGCACCGTCACCCGCTGTCCTGGCCCGATGTTTGCCTGTTCGAGCAGTTCATACGCCGCCGCCAGCGGTTCAGCAAAGACCGCAACTTCGTCCGGGACGTGCTCAGGAACAGCGTGTAGATTATGGACGGGAAGTAATGTGTAGTCGGCAAAGACGCCGTCGCGACCGATGATGCCGAGCGAGGTGCGTTGGCGGCAGTGTTTGCCTAGCCCGCGATGGCAGAGAGAACAACGCCCACAGCCGACATTGATCTCGCCAACGACGCGTTTGCCTTCCCAGTGGTGGGCGGAAGGAGCAGCTACGACTTCGCCCACAAACTCATGCCCAAGCACGCCGCGAAAGCCGCCCTTGTAACCGCGCAACAATTCAAGATCGGTGGCGCAGACGCCCGCCAGCCGTATACGCACAAGGACTTCTTCGCCTTGCGGAACCGGGACGGGATAATCCGTGCGCAGGGTGAGGGCGCCATCCTGGACAAATGCCGCGCGCATAGTCGTCATAGTGTGCATCCTGCTGGAATGAGCAATCGGCGTCAATCAGAAACGGCGAAGCTATCAATGCTCCGCCGTTTTGAACAATTGTCGAGGGGCGCTCCGTTACAAGCAGCCGCCGAGAAGCCTCTGGCGCCAGTTCAGGCGGCCGCCGCCGCGCGCTGCCCGGATGCTTTCTTGGCGCCACGGTAGAAAAGCGACTTCTCATCCCACGCCGCCAGAATCTGCGTTGCGTTGAAAATTGAGCTGTACATACCAGAGACGAAGCCAACCAGCATGGTGGCGACGAATTGCTGTAATGTAGCGCCTCCTAACACCAGGATCGCCACCGTGATCAACAACACAGTGATCTGTGTGCCGATCGAGCGTGTGGCCGTCTCGATGATGCTGCGGTTCGCCACCACAGAGAAGCTCTCGTTGCGATAGCGGTGCAGATTTTCGCGCAGGCGGTCGAAGATGACCACCGTGTCGTTGACGCTGTAACCGATGACGGTGAGGAGCGCCGTAAGGGTCAGCGCATCTAGCTCCCAACCCGCCACCAGGTTCATGATTGCCAGAAACGAGAGCGCGACCAGCACATCATGCACCAGCGCTACAATCGCTGCAACGCCATACCGGAAGGGGTGCGGCACACTGCGGAAGGCCCAGGCAATATACAGCAGGATCAGCAGCGACGCCGCCGCCACCGCCACCACAGCCGCCTGGCTCACCTCACGCCCGACCGTCGGGCCAAGGCTGCGGTAGGTGTTCTCGACCAGCGGCCCGAACTGCGCCTCCAATGCCTGCCGCAGTGCTTCCTTCTGAGCGCCATCCACCGGCTTGAACTTGATCTGCACCGTCGAGTCGTTGTTGACAGTGAAAACCGTCGTGTCATTGTAGCCAGCGTCGACAAAGACCTGGCGCACGGCGGCCGGTTGCACAGGCTGTTCGAAGCTGACTTCCCAGACGGTGCCGCCAGTGTAATCGATGCTCAACGGTAGAATTTGCCCCCGCGTCACCCCAGACCATAGCATAAAGATCAGGGACGGCAGGATCAGAATCGTCGAGATGGTAAACCAGATATTGCGCTTTTCAACGATGTGGTACATCGCGTTTTCTCCCCGTCAATCCTACGAAAATTGCCTCAGTTCAGCGCCGTCAATCACAGGCTTTGCTTAGTAGCCAACAATCGTCTGCGCCGCCTTGTCGCGCTGGGCGCGATTGCTGAGCAGGGCGCGCATGAAGGTGCGCGTCACGACGATGGCAGTGAACATCGAGAGAATTACACCAAGCCCTAGCGTCAGGGCATAGCCCTTGACAATGCTGGCGCCAAATTGATTGCCAAAGACATAGAGCACGGCGCAACTGATGAGCGTCGTGAGATTGCTGTCGAAGATGGCAGGCCAGGCGCGGCTGAAACCAGCCTCGATCGCCAGACGCGGGGATCGCCCGGAGCGGAGTTCTTCCTTCAGACGCTCGAAGATCAGAATGTTGGCATCCACCGCCATACCAACCGATAGCAAGAAACCCGTGATCCCTGCCAGCGTCAGCGTCACCGGAATTAGCTTGTAGATTGCCAGGTTGAAGAAGACGTAGATGACCAGCGCCAGGTCGGCCAGCAACCCCGGCACGCGATACATCAACACCATGAAAATGAAGACAGCCGCCATGCCGATCAGACCAGCAATGACGCTGCTACGCACCGAGTCGGCGCCCAGCGTGGCGCTGATCGAACGCACATCAACCACTTTGAGCGGCACTGGCAGCGCGCCGTAGCGCATCTGGATCGCCAGCGAATTCGCTTCCTCTTCCGTGAACTGCCCGGTGATAACGCCCTGGTCGCGAATGGCGGCGTTGATCACCGGCGCCGATAGCACTACGCCATCCAGGACGATCGCCATCGGCTGACCGATGTGCGTGCTGGTGTAGTTGAAGAATTGGTCACTGCCTGCGCCGGTCAATTCGAAGCCGATCTCCCATTGGCCAAACTGATCCTGGCGCGCCACAGCGGTGCGCAATACATCGCCGGTCATGGCAGTTGTGAATACTTGCTCGCCGTAGGGAGTCAGGTTTGGATCTGCGCCGGGGCTGGCGAGGTAATCTTGCACAGCCGTGGGTTTGTTGGTCGTGTTGATGATCATGCCCTGCTGGAGGTTCATCCCCGCCGGATCGACAAACTCAAGCTGTCCGGTGGAGCGTATCGTCTCGATGGCCTGGTCAGGGTTGTTGACGCCCGGCAACTCCGCTGTGATGCGGTTGTCGCCCTGCGCCTGCACGACCGCCTCGGAAACGCCCAACCCGTTGACGCGGCGTTCAACGATGTTCTTGGCCGTATCCATGGCGCCAGCTTGCAGTTCGCGACCTGCCGGCACATCGGCTTCCAACATCACCTGGGTGCCGCCCTGCAAGTCTAGCCCCAATTTTAGTTCCAGCGGGGTCGGCTTGCCGCCCACATTGGAACGCACCAACCAATCCGGGTGAGGAACAGGCAACACGATGTACATGGCCAGCGCGGTCAACACCGCGATCAAAATCAGTGAGATCGTCGTATTTCGCATTCGGTGACTCCACCTCACAAGTGACAATAATTAAAATGTCACAACAGCAGCAAGAACAGACGCCTCGGTCGTCGATGAGGTCGGTCGTCGATGAGGACAGTCAGATTACAACTTTTCCATTATACGCACGGTGACAAGCGCCAAGCAAATCAGCGACAAACGACAGGCAAGAATCAGGACGAACAGAATCTTCCCATTGGTGGCGTCATCAAGTAAAATGATCGGACAGTGCAGCGATGATGCTTGCCAAGACCATTGATCCAGTTTCACAAGGGAGTGACCTATGGCAAAACAGAAGAGCCAACTAACAACGGAAACGAACGACCCATCGGCGCATAACGGCGCCGCCGATTCCCTCACCAACCCGACGGCGGCAGCCTCCACCGACGCCGCCGAACAGGCCAGCAATTTTGACGAAGAAAACCCCAGTGGCGAGACGCCGTATGATCCGCCGCCAGGCCCCCGCCGGGTAAGCGCTTATGCCGTAGCGCTTGGTCAGTTGGAGCGCGTCTCGGACTTTATGCACCTGGAAGATGATATGCGCGTCTATTTGCGCACCTGCCAGCGTGAGTTGATCGTGCATTTCCCGGTGCAGATGGACGATGGCGCCATCCGCATGTTCACCGGCTTCCGCGTCCACCACAACATGACCAAAGGCCCCACCAAAGGCGGCATCCGTTACCATCCAGATGTGACACTGGACGAATGTCGCGCCCTGGCGATGTGGATGACCTGGAAGTGCGCGCTGATGAATTTGCCCTACGGCGGCGCCAAAGGCGGCGTCATCGTCGATCCCGCCACATTGAGTAAGCGCGAATTGGAGAAGATGACGCGGCGCTACGCCACGGAGATCAGCCCCTTCATCGGCCCGGAGAAGGATATTCCGGCGCCCGATGTTGGCACCAACGCCCAGGTGATGGCCTGGATCATGGACACCTATTCCATGCACATCGGTTACTCGATCCCGGCGGTGATTACAGGCAAACCAGTGGCGATTGGCGGCACGCTCGGACGCGAATCGGCTACTGGCCTGGGCGTGACTTACATTACGCGGGCGGTCATGAAACAGCGCTTTGGGCGCGGTCTGGACGATGCCAGCGTCGCTATTCAGGGCTTTGGCAATGTCGGCGGCTGGACAGCGCGCACGATGCACGAGCGCGGCGCCCGCATCGTGGCGATCAGCGACAAGTTCGGCGGCATCTACAACCCGCGCGGCATTGACCTGCGCCAGTTGCAGCATCATGTCCAGGAAACAGGCACCGTGCTGGGCTATAATGGCTCCGATACGATCTCGAACAGCGAATTGCTGGAACTGGATGTAGATGTGTTGGTGCCGGCCGCGCTTGAGGGACAGATCACCAAACAAAACGCCCACAAGGTGCGCGCCACTATCGTCGCAGAAGGCGCCAACGGCCCCACCACCCCCGAAGCCGACCAAATTCTGGCGGACAATGGTGTGCTGGTGATTCCCGACATCATCTGCAATGCAGGCGGCGTCGTCGTCAGCTACTTCGAATGGGTGCAAGGGTTGCAATCCTTCTTCTGGAACGAAGGCGAAGTGCGCCGCCAGATGGAGCGCACGCTGCTCGACAACCTGGACGCTGTCATTGGCACCACCACGCGACGCAAGTGCGACATGCGCACCGCCGCCTACATTATCGCCATCGAGCGGATCGAGGAAGCAATGCGGCTGCGCGGCTTCTATCCGTAACCAATAAGAGAGGGAGAGAGGCAGGAGAGGAGACTTCACAATTGATGATTCACAATTGAGAGTCTGGCTTTGCCTCCTCTTCTCCCTCTTTCCCCTTCTCTCCTTTGCCTCTGCTATAATACCTTCCCATGAGCCAAGACCTGCGCCGTAAACTAATTCTATCCCTGGCAGGCGCGCTGCTCCTGTATATCGTGTTGGTGTTGTGGAGCGATATTCGCGCCGTGCAAAGCGCGCTGCAAGCCTTCCCATGGCAGTGGCTCCCGCTCGTACTGGGGCTGGCGCTGATCAACTATGTGGTGCGGGTGCTGCGCTGGCACTGGTGGTTGGGGCTGGTGCACGTACAGATTTCGCGCTGGGACAGTGCGCGCGTCTTTGGCGTCGGCAGCCTGATGGTGATGACCCCAGGGAAGGTGGGCGAACTGCTCAAGGCGTACATGGTCAAGAACATCACCGGCACACCTATGAGCGTCACGGCGCCGATCATCGTGGCCGAACGCATCATCGACGGCATGGCAATGCTGATCCTGGCGAGCATTGGGCTGATCGCCTTCCCAGAGCCGCGCGCACAAATGGTGGCGGTGGCGCTGCTGGTCGCCTTTATGCTCGGCATCCTGGTGATCCAGATTCGCCCGCTGGCGCTGCGGGCGTTAGGCATTGCCCACCGCATTCCTTTCGTACACAAGTTTTCCGACCAGCTTTACGCGATCTACGACAGCAGCTACACCCTGTTTCGTCCCGCTCCATTAACCTGGGCGCTGCTCCTCGGCATCGTGGCATGGGGCACCTCCGGGCTGGCCTTTGGCGTGGTGCTGGTCGGCTTTGGCGCCCCGCTCAACTGGCAGACGATGTTTATGGCCGTCTTCATTTTTAACATCAGCACGGTGATTGGGGCGGTTGTGGCATTGCCGGGTGGACTGGGCGGCTTTGAAGGCAGCGCCGTCTTCTGGGTGGTGCGGCTCTTTGGCATGAGCGCGGCCACCGCCACTGCGGCTGCGCTGGTGATTCGCTTCTGCACCTTGTGGTTGGGGGTGGGAATCGGTTTTGTCAGTTTCCTGCTCTGGCACAATCTGTTGGCAGGCGCCGAACATGTCGATCGCAAGAGCGCGCTGCGAGATGCGCCGTAGTTTGCCTGACGCCGTAGCTTGCTGAGTGGCTGTTTGAATATGACCAACATCGACGCTAAGGCCAGAGATTCGCAGAGAAAAAACGACAAGGAGTGCAAGCCGTTTCTCTGCGTTTTCTTTGCGACTTGGCGTCTCTGCGTCAAAAAAAGGAATTTCCAAACGGCCTCTTAGCGCCGTAGCCGCGGATCGAGCACGTCGCGCAGCCCATCGCCGACCAGGTTGAAACCTGCCACCGCCAACAGCATTGCCATCGCCGGGAAGAAGGTCAGCCACCAATGCGTGGTGATGTAGTTGCGCCCCTCGCTGATCATCACGCCCCACTCTGGGGTTGGTGGTTGGGCGCCAAAACCGATGAAGGAAAGCCCTGCCACCGCCAGGATCGTGACGCCCATGTCAAAACTGGCCTGTACAAGCAACGGTGAAAGCGTGTTGGGGAATAGATGTCGGCGCAAGATCAAACCATGACCCGCCCCGACCGCGCGTGCAGCCTGCACAAACTCCCGATTGCGTAAAATCAACACCTGCCCGCGAATCAGGCGCGCATAAACCGGCCACGTGACGACGGCGACTGCAATCAACGCATTCTGCAGACTTGGCCCCAGCGCGCCGGCAATCGCCATCGCCAGGATCAGGCTGGGAAATGCAAAGAAGATGTCGGTCACCCGCATGATGCCCTCATCGGTCCAGCCCCCAACATACCCAGCTACGATGCCGATTAACGTGCCGATCACGGCGGACATCAGCACCACGCCCAGCCCAGCGCCGAGCGAGATGCGCGCGCCGTAGAGCATTCGACTGAAGACATCGCGCCCCAGTTTGTCAGTGCCCATCCAATGCTCGGGCGAAGGTGCGGCAAGACCGTTCGGAATATCCTGCTGCAGCGGGTCATAGGGCGCCAGCAGCGGGGCAAACACGGCAATCAGCGTAAAGACCACGATCACGGCGAGGCCAAAAACCGCCGTTCGCTCCTTCAAGAAGCGTTGCAGCAGCATGGCATTGGGTGATTGGATACGACGAGATGCAATAGGATGAGAAGACGCCGTTGCTTGCATGGTTCAGTCTGCGCGCACGCGCGGGTCGATGATGGAATAACCGATGTCTACAAGCGTGTTGGCCACCGGATAGATAATCGCCGCCACCAGCGCCACACCCATGACGGCCGGATAGTCCAGCGTTGTCACCGAAGTGGTGGCGTAACGTCCAATGCCCGGCCAGTTGAAAATCGTCTCAGTCAGCACGGCGCCGCTGAGTAAGCTGCCAAAGAGGATGCCCACGATGGTGAGGATCGGCGGCAACGCGTTCTTGAAGACATGACGCCCGATCACCAGACGCTGCCCCAACCCTTTGGCTCTGGCAGTGCGCACATAATCCTGCCCCAACATCTCCAGCATCGAAGAACGCGTCATACGCAGCAACACCGCCGTCGAAAAGAGCCCCAGCGTAATGGAGGGCAAAATCAGGTGGGCGACAGCATTGGTGAAGACCGGCCAGTTGCCGGTGAGCAGTGCATCGATCGTGTATAGCCCGGTGATCTGGGTTGGCGGCTGCAAGGTCGAGTCAAGGCGCCCAGGCCCTGGCAGCCACTGTAGCTGTCGATAGAAGACGCCTAACAACACCAACCCGACATAGAAAATCGGCATGGCGCCACCGATCAGCGCCAGGATGCGTGCACCGGCGTCGATCCACGTGTTCCGGTTGAGCGCAGCGATGATGCCCAGCGGGATGCCCAACACAATGGTGACCAGCATGGCTGCCAGCGTCAACTCGACGGTGGCGGGCAGGAAGTCGCGCAGATCGGCGGCTACGGCGCGCCGCGTCCGGATCGAGTTGCCAAGATCGCCTTGAAGCAGGCGGCTCATGTAGATGCCGTACTGTACGACAACCGGTTCGTCAAGCCCCAGCTGTTGGCGATAGGCGGCAATCTGTTCTTCGCGCGCGTTGGAACCCAACGCGGCGCCTGCCGGGTCGGCCGGCACCATCTGCGCCAGAAAAAACGTCAAGAGTGAAACGCCGACCAGGACGAAAACCAATCCCCCCAACCGGCGCAGGATGAAAGCAGCCATAATTGGAGATTGGAGATTGGAGATCAGAAACCGGGCGAGTGAGAGATTGTGCGATTGGGAGAATAGCGCTCCGTCACGCCGACGCCAATCTCTACTCCCCAGTCCTCCAATCTCTAATCTCCTAATCTCATTTACCCTACTTGCTAATCAGCCACAGGCTAATGCTGGGCGTGTCGCCTGGATCGTAAATGAAGCCTTGCACGTTATTGCGCAGGCCATAGACGCGCGCCGGCTGGAAAAGCATGGCGTACGGGCCGTTGTTCTGCACGTATTCGGTCAATTGCGCGTAAAGTTCGATGCGCTTGGCCGGGTCCAGCTCGACAGCCGCCTGCTTGCTCAACTCGATCGCCTTCGGATCGTTCCAGCTATTGCGCCAGGCCAGCGACTTGGCCTCGTAGTTGGAGAAGGGCGTGCCGTTAGCGTCAGGGTCGGTGAAGTCCGGCCCCCAGTTCATCAGCAGCATCGGCAGTTCCTGCGCACGATACTTGGTCAGCAACTCCGATTGCTGCATCTGTTGGATGTCCAGGTTGATGCCGATCTGCGCCAGGTCAGCCTGGATCGAGGCAGCGATGGTCGCCCACTCCACGCCGCCAGGGCCGGTGCCGGTGGCAACGATAAACGGAATGGTGGCGCCCTCGGTCACACCGGCTTTGGCAAAGAGTTCCTTAGCTTTCTCCAGGTCCTGCGTAAACGGATTCTTGCCCGTGTGTCCGGCGAAGCCAATCGGGATGATCTCCTGTACAAGCTCGCCATTGCCGCCCAACAACGTGATAATGTTATCGTAGTTGATGGCGTAGCGCAGCGCCTGGCGTGCATCTGGATTGTCAAAGGGTGGCATGCTGGCATTGACGGAGGCATAAGCAAGCAACGTGCTCAGCCCTTTGACCAGCGTGACATCCGGGTTCCCTTCGAGCGCAGCCGCCTGCTCCGGCCCAACGTCCTGGATAATGTCGGCGTCGCCCGTCTCGATAGCGGCCTGGCGATTGGCCGATTCCGGCATATTCTGCAAGATGACGCGCTTCATCGCCGGTGCAGCGCCGCCCCACCAATTCGGGTTGGCATCCAGCGTGACCGATGTTGAGCGCTCCCAGGCGTTGAGCACATAGGGGCCGCTGCCAGCGGAATGGTCGTTGAGCCATGCCTCGCCAAAGTCGCTGCCCAGGTTTGGCTCTACTGCCGCCTTCTCGACGACCGCCGCCACCGTGAAAGTGAGCACCGAGAGACAGACATTAGGGCTAACCGTTTTGGGAATCTTCAGTTCGACGGCGCCGGCATCGACGGCGACGACATTCTCTTTCGTCATCTGGCAGACGTCGATCAGCAACCAGGCTGGCGACTTGTTGATGTCGATGGCGCGATTCCATGAGAAGACGACGTCATCGGCAGTGACCGGGTTGCCGCTGGCAAACTTTGCATTCGGGTTCAACTTGAAGGTCATCGACCAGACGTCGCCCGCGTCCGTGATCTCCCACGATTCGGCCAGGACGCCCACGATCTCCGGCTCACCGGGATTGAAGGAGACCAGCGTCTCGTACATATTGCCAACAGGCAAGATGCCACCGAATTCGTAGGCGACCGCCGGGTCAAGCGTGATGATGTCGGTCATGTCGGCGGCGAAGATCAACGTATTCGCACGCGTGATCTCGTCGCTGGCAGGGGCTGCGGCCGGCGCCTCACCGGCAGCGGGCGCACTGGGCGCAGCGGCCGGCGCACATGCCGACGCCAACATGGCGATCAGCACCAACAAAGCTGACCAGCGCCAAAGTCTGGTAGGTTGTCTTCCATTCATAGCCAGGTTCTCCTTATGTTTGTGTGATTGAAGCATAAATCGTAAAACCACCCTGCGCGTCATTCTGGTGACGGAGGGTCGATGGATCCGTGTTTGTTGGCGCTGCGGCATTGCTGCACAACAGTAGCATATAGTGGAATGATTGGTGAATTATACTCAGGACGCTGTTGCTGACAAACGCCGTGATAGATGATGTGGATACATGCACGAACGACGCGTCAGACGTCACCCGTTATGCATCATTTATGCGAATCAGGGGGACGAACTTGAGCATTGCTGTGGATTCCAGGTATGCTAGGCGCTATGATGATGTCTGCATGGTTAAACACGACCAATCCGGTATGGTTAGCGCTGCTGGCGACGCTCTTTACATGGGGCGTGACCGCTCTGGGCGCAGCAATGGTCTTCTTCTTTAAGACAGTCGAACGCCGTGTGCTCGATAGCATGTTGGGCTTTGCCGCCGGCGTCATGATTGCTGCATCGTTCTGGTCGCTGCTGGCGCCCGCGATCGAGATGGCGCAGGCGAACGGCAACAGCGGCTGGTTTCAGGCAGCGGCCGGCCTGTTGTTGGGCGGGCTTTTCATCGCCGCCATCGACAAGGTGTTGCCCCATCTGCATCTAGGCTTACCCAAGTCACAGGCGGAAGGCATTAAGACACAATGGCAACGCAGCATTCTGCTAGTAATGGCGATTACGCTGCACAACCTGCCCGAGGGACTGGCGGTAGGCGTCGCCTTTGGCGCCGTGGCCTCTGGTCAATCTGCTGCCTCGATTGGGGCGGCAGTGGCGCTGGCGATCGGCATCGGTCTACAGAACTTCCCGGAGGGCATGGCCGTGTCCATACCGCTGCGACGTGAGGGCATCGACCGCAGCGAAGCCTTCTGGTATGGGCAGGCATCAGGCATGGTGGAGCCTATTGGCGGCGTCATCGGTGCGCTTGCGGTGCAACTCGTGGCGCCGATCCTGCCCTATGCGCTGGCATTCGCCGCCGGCGCCATGCTCTTCGTCGTCGTTGAAGAACTCATCCCTGAATCACAGCAGAGTCGCAACACCGATCTTGCCACTGCATTTACATTGCTCGGCTTCGTCGTGATGATGGTGATGGACGTGGCATTGGGGTAAACTGTGTAGGAAGGTTGCTGTGGGCGAAAAGGGACTCGAACCCCTGACCTCCTCGGTGTAAGCGAGGCGCTCTAACCAACTGAGCTATTCGCCCGAAAACTGCATCATGGCACTATACCGGCAAGCGGACGCTTTGTCAAACCTGCCCGGATTTTCTTTGCGCCATGCAACTGTCAATTCCGCTATTGTGCACTAAAAGGAGTGCAGGCTGATGAATCTTGGCGTCGTATTCCCGCAGACCGAGTTTGGCAATGATCCGGGCGCGGTGCGCGCCTACGCACAAACCGTCGAGGCGCTGGGATATACACACGTCCTGGCCTACGACCACGTCCTGGGCGCCAACCCCCATCGGCCAGGTGGGTGGCAGGGGCCGTACACGCACCGCGACCCATTTCATGAGCCATTCCTGCTCTTTAGCTTTATGGCCGCCGTGACGACGCGCCTGGGCTTTATCACCGGCGTGATCATCCTGCCGCAACGCCAAACAGCGCTTGTCGCCAAGCAGGCGGCGACGCTGGATGTGCTGAGCGGCGGACGCTTGCGGCTCGGCGTTGGCATCGGCTGGAACGCCGTGGAGTATATGGCGCTGGGGGAGGAGTTCCGTACACGCGGCCGGCGCAGTGAGGCGCAGATTGCGCTGTTGCGCCGCCTGTGGACGGAGCCGCTGGTCACCGTGCACGATGAGTGGCACACCATCCCCGACGCCGGCCTCAACCCGCTGCCTGTCCAGCGTCCAATCCCGATCTGGCTGGGTGGACACGCCGACGCCGTCCTGGAGCGCGTGGCGCGGTTGGGTGACGGCTGGCTGCCCAATTACCGCACAGCAGACGCGGCGGCGGAGGCGCTGGCAAAGCTAGATGGTTTTCTGGCCCAACACGGACGCACGCGTCGTGACCTGGGCATCGAGCCGCGTCTGCATTACAGGGATGGCGACGCCGAATATCAGCATAACGTGATCGAGGCATGGCGCGCAGCGGGCGCTGAATATTTCTCGATCAACACGATGGGTTGCGGTTTTACAACGCCAGCGCAGCATCTCCACGCGCTGGAGCATTTTGCAACAGCAGTCGGCCTGGGTAGCGAATAGGACGGTTCAAAACACAACATGAGTCATCCCGAATTT
>DGFH01000265.1:10004-17485 GCA_002391565.1 Anaerolineales bacterium UBA3905 | reverse complement strand
TCGTTCACGGAATACCCTGCCATGACAGCCTATTTGATTCGACGTCTCTTTCAGATGACGCTCGTCGTTTTCGTCGTCTCGCTCTTTATGTTTTTCCTGTTCAACATTGCGCCGGGCGGCCCTCTCACCGGTTTACAGCAACAGCAACGCCGTATCACGCCGGAGGAAAAGGCGCGTATTCGCGCTCAGTATGAACTGGATCTCTACTGGCCGATCCGCTACACGCGCTGGTTGGTGGGCTGGCCACAAGGCCCGCTGGTGATCAACGGCCAGGAATGGTTCGCTGAGGTGCCCGTAGGTTGCTATCTGGAGGCGACGCCTGAAGAGGGTGGCGGCTGCAAAGACTATGTCTATCTCGCTGAGATGCCGGAATTGCATCCGCCGATCAAGAGCAGCCGGGGGATTTTGTTCGGTGACTTTGGTCAATCGACGGTGGTGCAGGCCGGGCGTCCGGTGTGGGACTTATTGACGAGCCGACTCTGGGCAACGATGGAATTACAAATTTTATCCCTGGTGCTGTCACTAATCATTGCCATTCCCCTCGGCATTTATAGCGCTGTGCACCAATACTCGAAATTCGATTACACCTTTACGACGGCTGCGTTTATCGGCTCGTCGATGCCGACCTTTTTCTTTGGATTGCTTTTCATTCTTACCTTCACAATTCTAGCCGGTCGCATCCAGGAGGTGTGGCCCTGGTGGCCGACTTTGCCGCCTGGACTGCGCGAGGCTGTGCGTCCCTACGATGTTGCCAGTTGGTTGCCCAAGGTGCAACCTGGCTCGCCGCTGGATCGCTTCTTGCATTTGCTGATGCCGGTGTCGGTGTTGACCATCGTCAGCGTGGCGGCGTGGAGTCGCTTCCTGCGCTCCTCCATGCTCGAAGTGCTGCGCCAGGATTACGTGCGCACGGCGCGTGCCAAGGGGCTGGTCGAGCGGCTGGTGATCAACAAGCACGCGCTGCGCAACGCGTTGATTCCCTTTATCACGATCCTGGTGCTGCAGATTCCGCTCTTTTTTGCCGGCGCCATTGTGACCGAGACCGTCTTTGCCTGGCCGGGGATGGGGCGCCTCTACTATGATGCACTCAACCGCTCGGACTATAACATTGCGCTGGCGTTCATCTACGTCACGACGATTCTCACCGTGGCGGCGACGCTGCTGGGCGACATCCTCTACTCGGTCGTCGATCCCCGGATTCGTTATTCGTAACGAGGAGTTGCACCAATGACTGCTTCTGCACAATCGATTGCCGTCAGCAAAATTCCCCGTGAAGGCAAAGAGGAAAGCCAGCTTCAAATTGTCCTGCGCCGCTTTATGCGCCATCGACTGGCGGTGGCCGGCGTCGTTGTGATCGTTATCATGTTTCTCGGCGCGCTGCTGGCGCCGTACATCGCCCCCTTTCCGCGCGATGCGGTGGACATTGCGGTTGCCACACGTCCTGGCCCGCCCGGCACCATGAGCAGCGCCGGACAGATGCACCTGCTGGGCGTCGATCATCTGGGGCGCGATCTCTTTACACGTCTGTTGTACGGCGCGCGTGTGTCGCTCTCGATCGCCTTCATCGTGGTGATCATTTCAGAACTGTTCGGCGTCGTGCTGGGCGCTACGGCCGGCTTCATGGGCGGCTGGTTTGACACTTTCATCTCGCGGCTGGTCGAGTTTCTCCTCTCCATTCCAACGTTGCCCATTTTGCTGATCACGGCATCGATCTTGATTAAGACCGATGCGCAACTGCCTCTACCTGCCTTTGTGACCGACTTCGTCTCCTGGATGCTGGCCGCGCCGCCACAAGAGGCGAACAAGGTCATCGTGCTGATGTTCATCCTGATCTTGCTTGGCTGGACAGGCGCGGCGCGCTTGATGCGTGGCATGGCGTTGACGTTGCGCAACCAGGACTTTGTCGAGGCGTTGCGCGCAGTGGGCGCGTCCAACACGCGCATCATGTTTCGCCACATCATCCCGAACGGCATTGCGCCGATCCTGGTCAATGCCAGCCTGGGGTTGGCTGGCATCGTTATTGCCGAAGCCACACTCAGCTTCCTGGGCGTGGGGGTGCAAGAACCGACGCCTTCGTGGGGCAACATGCTCTCTACGGCGCAAAGTTACATGTTCCAGCATCCCTGGCTGCCGCTCATTCCTGGCATCCCGCTCTGTCTGGTGACAATTGCGTTTAACTTCATCGGTGACGGGTTGCGCGATGCGTTGGATCCACGCTTAAAGCGGTAGGAGTTGCATTGACCGGCAGTGTAGTGCATCATTTAACATGACTGAAGTTCCCCGATGAGTATACATGGAGTAATGATGACGACGGTGGATGTGCTCACCGATGAGCAACTGCTCGATATCCTGGAGAATCGTATCCCGGCGCTGCTCGAACGCCGACCGGATCTGTGGAAGCGCATCTATTCGGCGTGGGTCGACGCCTTTGCGAAACGTGAAGAGATCGCCGCCATCATGGAAGAATTGCGGCGTCTCGACAACAACCTGACCGCATTCCAGACATCGGTCAACGTCCGCTTTGACCGCGTAGATGAGCGGCTGAACCGCACGGATGAGCGTCTCGACCGTGTAGAACAACGCCTGGATCGTGTAGAGCAGCGCCTGGACCATGTGGATGAACGCCTGGCTGGAGTGGATGAACGCCTGGCTGGAGTGGATGAACGCCTGGCCGGTCTCAGCCAGGAGGTGCGTGACTCGCGCGATTGGTTCGAGTTGACGACCGGGCGGTTGCAGGTTCGCGCGGGACGCAACCTTGAAGATTTGGTGGCCGGCGCGTTGCGCATTGGTCTGCGCCGTCCGGATGTCAGCCCTGATCAGATTCGGCTCCGTCAGAAGATCGTGGATGCGTCTGGAATTGTCTATAAGGCCGGGCAGCAGAAGGAAGTCGACCTGCTCATTTCGAATGGCGAGATGATTGCATTCGAGGTAAAAAGCGCCGCGCGCCCCGACGATGTGGATGACTTTGCCGATAAAGTGGCGTTGCTACGTCATCTCAACCCAGATAAAAAGGTGCGCGGCATCTTCATTACATTGGCGCCAGAGTCAGATGTCAGGCAGCGCTGTGCGGAATTGAATATCGAACTTGCACGTTAGGACAAAACAACTGGTATGGCAAATACGAATGGATTGAATTCAGACCAGAAACCATTGCTAGAGGTGAAAGGGCTGAAGACTTACTTTTACACCGAAGATGGCGTCGTGCAGGCGATCAATGGCGTCGATTTTTCGATCATGCCCGGTCAGGTGATGGGGCTGGTTGGTGAGTCGGGCAGCGGTAAGAGCGTGACATCGCTCTCGATTATGCGGCTGCTGCCGGCGTCGGGCAAGATCGTCGCAGGCGAAATCTGGTTTGGCAACGAAGACCTGACCAAATTGGGCGAAAAGCGGCTGCTCGAAATTCGCGGGAACGAAATCTCGATGATCTTCCAGCAGCCCACAAGCTGTCTGAATCCCGTCTTCCGCATCGGCGACCAGATTGCCGAGGCGATCCTGACGCACGCCAAGATCAGCAAAGAGGAGGCGCATCGTCAGGCTGTTGAGATGCTGCGCATCGTCGGTATTCCCGACCCGGCGCGCCGCGCCCAGGCGTACCCACACGAAATCTCTGGTGGGCAGGCGCAACGCGTGATGATTGCTATGGCGCTGGCGACCAAACCCAGACTGTTGATCGCCGACGAACCAACCACAGCGCTCGATGTCACGATCCAGGCGCAGATTCTCGATCTGATGCGCAATCTGCGTTCGGAGACCGGCACCTCGATCTTGTTGATCACGCACGACATGGGCGTCATCGCCGAAATGTGCGACAAGGTGGCGGTGATGTACGCCGGACAGATCGTCGAGTATACGGACGTGCTATCACTCTTCGACGAGCAGTTGCATCCCTACGCCGAAGGGTTGCTGGCAGCCATTCCTGTGCTCGGCGTCGTACAGGAACATCTGGCTGTGATCCCCGGCTCAGTGCCCAACCTGATCGCGTTGCCGCCGGGCTGCAAATTTGCCCCGCGCTGTCCTTACGTCAAAGAAGTGTGTACACAACGTGAGCCGCATCTGGTTGAAGCCAGGCCAGGGCACCTGGTGCGCTGCTTCATGCGCGACCCAGAGACAAGGGCGCAGTGGGCTGGCGTAGGCAAGGCGACCTGGCAGTTTGACGGCAATGAAGTGCTGACCAAGCCGGGCGTCTTAGGCGATGACAGGGTAGAGCTGGGCGTCACTGACCGCGAAGTCGAACTTGAGGATCAGAGCTACCAACGGTCGAAATAAACGGGTGTTTTCATGGTCGAGGCGGTAGCGATGTAAGCGCCGCCTCCAAATTCAAGCGCCTATACAGGCGTCAGGAAGTAGCGCATGGCTATCACGGTCGACGTAGAAAAAAAGGACATGTTGGTTGTCCAAAATCTGAAAACCTATTTCCCAGTGCGTTCTGGTGTTTTCCAACGTATTTCGGCCTGGGTCAAGGCCGTAGACGATGTGAGCTTCACTGTCAAAGAAGGCGAGACTTTCGGGCTGGTTGGCGAGTCCGGCTGTGGCAAGACGACCGTTTCACGCTCCATCTTGCGGCTGATCCCGGCTAACGGTGGCTCGGTCTTCTTCGATGGTCAAGATGTGTTCAATTTGCGCAGCAATGAGCTCAAGGCGCTGCGTCGCAACATGCAGATTGTCTTCCAGGACCCTTATTCCTCGCTCGACCCGCGCATGCCGGTGGGCGACATCATCGCCGAGAGCTTGTTGATTCACGGCATGAAGGATCGCAAACAGCGCAATGCCATCGTGCAAGAGATGTTGGCGAAGGTCGGCTTGAACCCCTACCACGCCCATCGGTATCCGCATGAATTTTCTGGTGGTCAACGCCAACGCATCGGCATTGCGCGCGCGCTGGCGCTCAACCCGCGTTTCATCGTTTGTGACGAGCCGGTCTCGGCGTTGGATGTTTCGATCCAGTCGCAGATTCTCAATCTGCTCAAGGATTTGCAGCGCGAGTATGGTTTCTCCTATTTGTTTGTGGCGCATGACTTGAGTGTGGTCGAACATATCAGTGACCGCGTGGGCGTGATGTACCTGGGCAAGCTCGTCGAACTGGCGACGCGTGAGCAGCTTTTCGTGGAGCCACTGCATCCCTACACGCGCGCGCTGTTGTCCGCCATCCCCGTGCCCGACCCGCGCCGCAAGCGCGAACGCATCGTGCTCACCGGCGAAGTGCCGTCGCCGCTCAACCCACCGTCGGGTTGTCGCTTCCATCCGCGCTGCCCGATCGCTAAAGACATCTGCAAAGAGGCGGAGCCGAAATTCGAAGAGAAGCGACCGGGGCATTTCGTGGCCTGCCACCTGGTGGAGCAAGGCGGACGCACCACGCCGCTGGCGTGATTCGTGTTACGTGATTCGTACCGCCACAAAACACGCAACACGCAGCACACAAGAAATCATCTGGCGTCTGTTGGTGCGGACCATACACCGGCGTCAGTGATGGTATACATTGTTCACTCTATCACTCACTGTTACTTATGAAAGGAGATGTGTGATGTCGATGAACAGACGAGGTGGATTGTTGTTGGCGATGCTTGCCATCGTCGTTCTCCTGCTATCGGCGTGTACGGCGCCGGTGGCTGCGCCGGCTGCACCGGCTGGCGGTGAGTCCGGTGGTGAAGCCGCGGTTGCCGACAAGGTGTTGCGCATCAACCTGGGCACCTTCCCCGACATGCTCGACCCGCAGAAGAGTTCGTTCGTCAATGAGATCGCCAATCTTAAGCTGGTCTATGAGGGGCTGACTCGCCAGGATGGTGAACTTGCCACAGTGCCGGCCGCTGCTGAGTCATGGGCATACAACGATGACGCAACGCAGTTGACCTTCACCCTGCGCAATGGTCTGCTCTACAGCGATGGCACCCCACTCAACGCCGAACGCTTTGCCTACTCCATCCGCCGCAATATCGATCCGGCGACTGCAGGCGAATATGCTGCGATTACGGACGAGATCCTGGGCGCTCCGGAATGGCGCGGCTGTGGCGAAGATGCAGCTGCATGTGAGGCCGCCAAAGCGCAGGTGATGGAGAGCGTCAAGGCCAGCCATGCCGATGGCGCCGCCTGCACCGGCTACGACGATGTTGAATGCAACACGCTGACGCTGACCTTCTCGCGCCCGGCGCCTTACTTCCACGTCGTGGCGTCCCTGTGGGTGACCTTCCCGGCCAAGGAAGAACTGATTACTGCCGGCGGTGAGAACTGGTGGCTGGACGCCGCCAACCACATCGGCAACGGCCCGTTCGTGATGGATATCCTGGAGCAGGGGGTGCGCGCCTTCTACAAGCCGAACGCCAACTACTGGGGTGAAGTGCCGAAGGTAAGCATCGATTTTGCCTTCATCACCGATAGTGCAGTCGCCTTTGAGGCCTACAAGAACAATGAATTTGACATTGTGGGTCTGGCTGCCGAAGACCTGGAGGTCGTCCAGGCCGATCCTCAACTGAGCCAGGAAGCCAACATTTACCCTGGTTCCTGCACCTTTGCCGTGATGTTCCACCAGCTCAAGGAACCCTTCACCGATCAGAAGGTGCGCGAGGCCTTCGCCTATGCGCTGGATCGCGAAGCCTGGGTGAAGGATGTGCTGCGCGGTCTTGGCAGCCCCACGCTGACCTGGATTCCGCCGGGATACCCTGGATATGACGCCGAAGAGAATCGCTGGGGCTTTGACCCAGAAGCCGCCAAGCTGGCCATCGCCGAATCCAGCTATGGCAGCGTCGAGAACCTGCCGGCAATCACGGCGACCTTCAGCGACACCCCGCGCAACCGCACGCGTTGGGAGTGGCTGGCTGCCAAGTGGAAGGAAGTGCTGGGCGTCGATATCGCCCTCGATCCGGTGGAATCCACAACCTTTACGGCGCTAACCAAAGACATCAACACCGCGCCACAGATGTTCATTCTAGGCTGGTGCGCCGACTATCCGGATCAGCAGAACTGGCTGAGCGTCTACTGGAAGACAGGCGCCTTTGGTGAACGCATTGGCTACTCTAACCCCGACCTGGATGCGCTGTTGGAAAAGGCGGATGTTGAGCTGGATCCGGTGACGCGTGCGCAGCTCTATGCTGATGCACAGCGCCTGTTGACCGATGGGGCGCCAGTGGCCTTTATGTGGAACAACGTGAATGCCTATCTGGTAAAGCCATGGGTCTCCGGCATCATCAAGACACCGCAGGACTCGGGCTGGCCGGGTGACATTGCCCCGTGGACGATCGACATCGACACGGCGGCGCAGGCGGCTGCACAGTGATGTAAGCGACGAATGACGAGTGACGTGTGAGGCGTCACTCGTCATTCGTCAATAGGAGTCCCATGACCACATACCTCCTACGTCGCATATTCTGGATGATCCCCGTTCTGTTGCTGGTGGCGCTGATCACCTTCACACTGATGCACCAGGCGCCTGGCGGCCCGTGGGATCGTGACCTGAACCGGCGCCAGGTTGACGCCGCCACGCAGGAAGCCCT
>DGFH01000265.1:2048-9867 GCA_002391565.1 Anaerolineales bacterium UBA3905 | reverse complement strand
CCGTGGGATCGTGACCTGAACCGGCGCCAGGTTGACGCCGCCACGCAGGAAGCCCTCAACAAAAAATTTGGGCTGGATAAACCGCTCTTTTTTAATTTCGAGGGCGGCAACCCTTTTGATAGCCAATTCTTCAACTACATCGCCAATGCTATTCAGGGCGATCTCGGCCCATCCTACCGTCAGCGCGGCCGCGATGTGCAGGACATCCTCTTTGAGCCACCGAAAGGCAAGCCTTTTTGGGATAGCCGCTTTGGTTACTCGCTGCGGCTCGGAGTGCTGGCATTGATCCTGGCGGCGGTGGCCGGCATCCCGTTGGGGATTCTGGCTGCACTCAAACGGAACACAATCTTTGATTATTCGGCGCTTTTTGTATCGACGATCGGCATTTCGGTGCCCAGTTTTGTGTTGGCGATCTTTCTCATCATCGTGCTGGCTGGACAGTTGAATATTCTAAAGATCATCCAACGCGACTGGAGCAACCCGGTGGCGTGGTCTGTGCCAGCCATTGTGCTCGGCTTTGGCACCTTTGCCTACATCACCCGCCTGACGCGCAACTCCATGCTTGAGGTGATGGGGCAGGACTATATCCGCACGGCGCGCGCCAAAGGGCTGGGCGGACGCGTCATCATTACCCGACACATGCTGCGCAATGCGTTGATTCCGGTGATGACGATCATGGGGCCAGCGTTGGCGGGCTTGATCACCGGCTCCTTTATCATCGAGACCATGTTCGGTTTTCCGGGTAGTGGGCGCGAGTATGTGACCGCCATCAGCAACCGCGACTATTCGATGATCATGGGCACGACCCTGATTTATGCCACGCTCATTGTTCTGGCAAATCTGACCGTCGATATTCTATATGGGTTCCTTGACCCGCGTATCAAGGTGAAGTGAGACGGCATTATGACTACAAGCGCCCAGACTCAGTCGCAAACACAGGCAAAAACGCAGCCTCAAACTGGCCAACCGACCGCTGCCGGGCCGGTCGATTTATCTACTGCCCTGACACGCGCCCCGCGTTCGCTCTGGCGCGACGCCTGGTCGCGACTTCTGCATAACAAGGCTGCGGTGGCCGGTGCAATTGTGATTGTATTCTTCATGTTTGTGGCGCTCTTTGCTCATGTTTTGGCGCCGCACAACCCGCTCGAACTGAACAGCGGCAAGGGCTTTCTGCCGCCGATGTGGGTGCAGGCATCATCGACGGGCAAAGCTGGATCGCAGGAATTCATACTGGGTACGGACAATCTGGGGCGAGATGTGTTAAGTCGTGTTATTTATGGCGCGCGCGTGTCGATGGTGGTCGGTTTCATCCCAACGTTGATCATTGTGCTGGTTGGCGTCTCCATCGGCATGATTTCCGGCTACTGGGGAGGCGCCACCGATAACCTGTTGATGCGTTTCACCGACATTGTGTACGCTTTTCCTGATCTGCTCTTTTTCATCATCGTCATGACAGCGCTGCGGGCGACGGCCATCGGCCAATTCCTCAACGGCTTATTCTTGCTCTTTGTGGCGTTGGCGCTGGTCAACTGGGTTGGGGTTGCGCGCCTGGTGCGTGGGCAGGTATTGGCGCTCAAAGAGCGCGACTTTGTGATGGCGTCGCGGGCAGTGGGCGCCACCCACACGCGCATCATGTTTCGCCACATTTTGCCCAACTCGCTGGGCGTCATCATCGTGGCGATGGCTTTCCTGATTCCTGGCGCTATCATCACAGAGGCAGTGCTGGGCTACCTGGGGCTGGGTCTGCGCCCTTCCACCGACCCGAACGACATCTTCATCACCAGTTGGGGCTCGATGTTGCTCGAAGGCCAGACGGCCATCAACAACCAGCCGTGGATTCTGCTGGCGCCAGCGATCGCGGTGGCGCTGGTCGTGCTCTCCTTCAACTTCCTCGGCGATGGGTTGCGCGATGCACTCGATCCGCGCCTGCGCGAGTGATGTGTAAAACGTAATGGGCAATGCGTACAATGTGAGCTAGGATGGTAGAATCCAGGCGTGATGTTTTATCGCATCACGCTTTCTGTTTCTGCTCCACGCAATGAATCAATCTGCATGACGCGCTACATCGTTCGACGACTGTTACAGGCAATTCCTACGCTCCTGGGCGTAAGCATCCTCAGCTTCATCCTGGTCAACGCCGCGCCCGGCGACCCGATTACGATGCGCACCTTTGGCGACCCGCGCATGACCGAGGAGACGCGCCAGATTCTGCGCCGCCAGCTTGGCCTGGATCAACCGCTCGTCGTCCAGTACTTTGTCTGGATGACCGGGCTTTCCGTCCGCCGCGGCGACCAGGTGGCGATGATGACCACGCCGGACAACACCTGCGGCTACGTCGGCGCCATCGATGTGACCATCTGCGACGGCGGCGGCGGCATCCTGCGCGGCGACCTGGGCACCAGCATCGACACCAGGCAGCCGGTGTGGGATCGCATCGTCGAACGCATGGCGGCGACGCTAGAGTTAGGCATCGTCAGTTTACTGATCTCACTGCTGATCGGTGTGCCGTTGGGCGTCTTGAGCGCGGTGCACCGCGGTTCCCTCTTCGACAACCTGGTGCGCTTCTTCGCCGTGATCTTCCGCGCCGTGCCGATCTTCTGGATGGCGTTATTGTTGATTTTCGTCTTCTCCGTCGTGTTGGGCTGGCTGCCCACCGGTGGACGGCAGACCGTCTCACTCACGCAGGAGTTCAACCTGGCCGATCGCATCCGCCACATCATCCTGCCGGCGGCGGTGCTGGCCTTTGGCGGCATCGCCGGCTTCAGTCGCATCATGCGCACGGAGACGCTTGAAGTGCTGCACACCGACTACATCCGCACGGCGCAAGCCAAAGGGCTGGCGCCGGGTAAGGTCTGGTTCGTTCATGCCTTCCGCAACGCGCTGATCCCGTTAATGACGGTGATGGGGCCGGCGGTGGTGGGCGTGCTCGGCGGCGCCGTGGTAGTGGAGACGATCTTCGCCTGGCCGGGGATGGGGAGGCTCACCGTCAACGCGGCGTTTCAACAGGATTATCCGGTGGTGTTGGGCGCCGGTATGTTCTTTGCCGTGCTGACGATCATCGGCTATTTGCTGTCGGATATTTTCTACGCGGCGGTCGATCCGCGCGTGCGGTTTGATTGAGGCGCGCTGTTAGCTGATTGGGGGAGCGGATTGGACCGATGATAAGACACAGACGCCTCCCTGACAGTCGGGAATTTGAGATGGAAGTAGCATGGCAATAGACCACGCACAGGCAAGCGCAGCGTTTACGGGCGCACGGGACGCCAATATCCTGGTGCGCAAACCACAGACCTATTGGGGAATGGCGCTCGCCAGTCTGCGTCGCGACCGGCTGACGCTGGTTGCACTGGGTTTTGTAGCGCTCATTGCTCTGTTGGCGCTCAGCGCCGATCTCATCACGGCGATGCTTGGCGTCAGCCCAACACAGACTAACCCGGCTAACCAATTTCAGCAGCCGTATCTCTGGCCCTACATTCAGTGGATGCTTGGCCTCGATCCGATCACGGCGCCGACGATGCTCTACAAGTCGGGCGGCGTGCCGCACTGGCTGGGCACCGACCAGCTGGGGCGCGACCAACTGGCGCGGCTGCTCTACGGTGCACGCATCAGCCTGAGCATTGCGCTGGTCGCCGCTGCGCTGTCAATGGTGCTGGGGGTGGGCGTAGGCGCTGTCGCCGGTTACTTCGGCGGACGCGTCGACGATGTGGTAATGTGGTTTATCACGACGCTAACGACCATCCCCGAAATTTATTTGCTCATTATCGTCAACTCGATCTTCCGCCCGACGCCGTTGACGCTGACGCTTTTTCTCGGCTTTCTGGGCTGGTTTGGCACGGCGCGTTTCATGCGCGGCAATGTCTTCAAAGTGCGCACATTGGAGTACACCACCGCTGCACGCGCGGTCGGCGCCAGCAACTTCCGCATCATGCTGCGCCACGTCATCCCTAACAGCCTGCCGATCATCGTTGTTATCACGGCGGTGGACGTGGGGGCGCTGATTCTGACCGAGTCAATCCTGAGCTTTCTGGGGCTGGGCGTGCAGCCGCCAACGCCCACGTGGGGCAACATGCTCTACCGCGCCAATGATTTCGTCTTTCTGCGCGACCCGGTGACGAAAGATTTCATTGGCTTGCACTTGTTGATCTGGCCGGGGGTCCTGATCACCCTGACCGTGCTGTCGTTCTATCTCATCGGCGACGGGCTGCGCGATGCGCTCGACCCGATGCTAAAGAATAAGAAGTGAACAAGGAAACCTGAAAGGAGAACATGATGACACGGAAGTGGTTTAGCCTCGCCATGTTGGTGACGTTGGTGGCGGCGCTGATGGCTGGCTGTGTGCAGCCGGCGCCGATCGCTCCGCCGGCGGAGTCTGGCGCAGCGGCGGAAAGTGGGGAAGCCGCCGGCGACGAAAGTGCTGCAGCAGGCGAACCGGTGCGCGGCGGCGTCTTTACGCGTTCCACCAATGCCGACGCCTCGATTCTCAATCCGATTCTTTGGTCGGATAGCGCCAGTTCTGGCATCGGCGGCTTCTTTTTCCCCAGCCTGATCGCGGTCGATCCACAGTCGGGCGCGTATGTGACGGATGGCAGCATGTCTGAGAGTTGGGAAGCCTCCGAAGATGGTCTGACCTGGACATTCAAACTACGCGACGGTGTGACCTGGAGCGACGGCGACCCGGTGGATGCCAACGACTTCAAGTACACCTATGACGCCATTGCCAGCGATCTGGTGGAGACGCCGCGCAAGAGCCTCATCGAAAAGATCGAGAGCATTGAAGTCGTCGATCCGCTGACGCTCAAAGTCACATTTAAGGAAGTCAAGTGCGATGGCTTTGGCGATCTGGGATTGGGCTGGTTGCCAAGCCACCTGTACGCCGCTGATTTTAGCGACATCATGAGCAGCCCGCTCAACGAAGCGCCGACGGTTAGCGCCGGCCCCTTCACCTTCCAGAGCTGGACGCGTGACGATAACGTGATCATGGTGCGCAACGAGAGTTATTGGGAAGGCGCACCCTACATGGACGGCATGATCACGCGCGTCGTGCCCGATTCCGGCGCGCGTCTGGCGCAGTTGCTCAGCGGCGAGATCGACATCACCGGCCTGGAACCCGCACAGCTCACCAGCGTCGAGGGCAACCCAGACATTACTGTCTTCAGCGCCAACGACGATGGCTACGACTACATTGGCTTGAACCTGGCAAATCCCGCCAATCCGCAACCTGGTAAGGATGAGAACGGCGAGCTGATTCCGCAGGATCCGCATCCCATTCTGAGCGACATCAATGTGCGTAAAGCCATTGCCCACGCACTCGACTACAAGACGATCATCGATAGCGTCTACCTGGGGCGCGGCTATCAGATTGCATCCAACGTGCTGCCAGCGATCGAGTGGGCGCACGACCCGTCAATTCAACCCTATGCCTATGACCAGGAACTTGCCAAACAGTTGCTGGAAGAGGCGGGTTGGGTCGATAGCAACGGCGACGGCGTGCGTGAAAAAGATGGCGTCGAACTCAAGTTGACACTGGTGACGAACGCTGGCAACAAGGTGCGCGAAGACCTGGGCGCGTTGGTGCAAGATCAACTGAACCAGATCGGCTTCAACATCGACTTCCAGGCGATCGACTTTGGCACGCTGGTGGAGCAACTCCTCGGTCAGACCTATGATATGGTGATCATCGGCTGGACAGGGCTTGGCTCCGACCCGAACGACGACGCGTTCTGGCGCTCGGACTTCGACACGCCGGGCAGCGGCTTCAACTTCGTGAGCTATCAGAACCCGAAGATCGACGAACTGTTGGCGGCCGGCGTCTCCGTGCCCGGCTGTGACCCGGCCGAGCGCGCGCCCTATTACAAGGAAATCCAGCAGATCATCCACGACGACGTGCCCTATGTCTTCATTTCGGGCGGCGTCGGCGACACCGGCTACAACAACCGCTGGGCAGGCATCGACCCAGGGCCATGGAGCTTCTATTGGAACGTACATCAGTGGTGGAACAAGACGCTGGCGCCGTGAGCTACTGACCGCTAGGTCAACTGTTTATCTTCCCGGAAGCTCCAAAGCTTCCGGGAAGATTGCGAGCAATATCACGTGACAACCTAGAAATCGATAAGTGAAATAAGGCAAACGGCCATCTGATCACTTCCGCTACCCGTAGAGTGCACCGATCCCAGCAAGATATCCATCTGCGGAATCTGTGCACTCTGCGGATGATTCTTTCCTTAGGCAGCATGAAACCTTTTCAGCCACAAACCATTATTGAGCCGTTCCGCGTGCGTTCTGTGGAGCCAATCCGCTTCACGACGATGGCGGAACGGGAGGCTGCGCTGCAGGCAGCGGGCTACAACCCATTCCTGCTGCACGCCAACGATGTGCTGATCGACCTGCTCACCGACAGCGGCACCGGCGCCATGTCCTCGCGGCAGTGGGCGGGCATGATCGCCAGCGACGAATCCTACGCCGGCGCCACGTCGTTCTATCGCTTCGAGGCGGCGGTGCGCGACATCACCGGCTTCAAGCACGTCATCCCCACCCATCAGGGCCGCGCCGCCGAGCACATTCTGTTCACGGTGGTCGGGGGACCGGGCAAGGTCATCCCCAACAACACGCACTTCGACACGACGCGCGCGCATGTCGAGCACAGCGGCGCCGAGGCGCGCGACCTGGTCATCGCCGAAGGACGCCAGCCGCGGCTGATCCACCCCTTCAAGGGCAACATGGATGTGGATGCCCTGCGCCGCACCATCGAGGAGGTCGGCCCCGCCAACATCCCGTGCGTGATGCTGACCGTCACCAACAACTCCGGCGGCGGCCAGCCGGTGAGCATGGCGAATGTGCGCGCGGTCAGCGAGCTGGCGCACCGCTACGGGCTGCCGCTGATCATCGACGCCTGCCGCTTTGCCGAGAATAGCTGGTTCATCAAGAGCCGCGAAGATGGCTACGCCGACAAAGCGCCGATCGACATTGCGCGTGAGCTTTTCAGCTACGCTGACGGCTGCACGATGAGCGCCAAGAAGGACGGCATGGCGAACATCGGCGGCTTTCTGGCGCTCAACGACGACGCGCTGGCGACGCAGTGCCGCAACCTGGAGATTCTCACCGAGGGCTTCCCCACCTATGGCGGCATGGCGGGCTACGATCTCGAAGCCATCGCCGTCGGTCTCTACGAGGCGCTCGACGAGCACTACCTGCGCTATCGCATCCGTTCCATCGCCTACCTGGGCGACAAACTCACGGCGGCGGGCGTGCCGATCGTGCAGCCGACAGGCGGGCACGCCGTTTATTTGGACGCGCGCGAACTGCTGCCACACATCCCGGTCGATCAGTATCCGGCGTGGTCGCTTTGCAATGCGCTCTATCTGCTCGGCGGCGTGCGCGGGGTTGAGATCGGCTCGGTGATGTTCGGTCTCCAGCCCGACGGCAGCGAAAAGCCGGCGGCGATGGAACTGGTGCGACTGGCGTTCCCGCGCCGCGTCTATACGCAGAGCCACGTCGATTATCTCTACGAGGTGATTGTCGCTGTCAAGGAACAAGCCGCTGCGCTGCCCGGCTATCGCATCGTCGAACAGGCGCCGGTGCTGCGCCATTTCACAATTCGCATGGAACCAGTGAGGCAATAGCACGCTGATGACGCGGATTGGGCGGATTAGCACGGATTCAAACCAGAAAAAAATCCGCGTCAATCCGCTCGATCCGCGTCATCCGCGTTCCATCCTTCATCTACACGACAAGAGGGGCAATCCATGAGTACAGCGGTCGAAGTCGTTCATAACGAGGCGCAGAGCCGGTTTGAGGTCAGCCAGGAGGGTCACCTTGCTGA
>DGFH01000265.1:0-1819 GCA_002391565.1 Anaerolineales bacterium UBA3905 | reverse complement strand
GAGGTCAGCCAGGAGGGTCACCTTGCTGAGTTGGATTATCAGCGCACCGGCGCCCAGATTATTTTTACCCACACGGGCGTGCCGGCGGCGTTGGAAGGGCGCGGCATCGCCGGTGCGCTGGTCAAGACGGGGTTGAACTATGCCCGCGACCACGGGCTGGAGGTCGTGCCACTCTGCCCGTTTGTCAAGGGCTACATCGAGCGCAAGCCCGAATACCAGGCGCTGGTCAAGCAGGAATCGTCGGGCGGCTTTGCGTGAGAACTAGAGTGCGGAATAGAACGCGGATGACGCGGATCAGGCGGATTTGCGCGGATTTTCATCCGCGTTGATCCGTTCAATCCGCGTCATCCGCGTTCCATTCTTCATATCCCGTGTGAGGAGATTGGAACGATGACAGCAGAGACAACGCCGTTGGTCGGCGTGATCATGGGCAGCAAGTCGGATTGGGAGACGATGAAGGCGGCGGCGGAGACGCTGGCGGAATTTGGCGTGCCGCACGAGTGCCGCGTCGTCTCCGCGCATCGCACGCCCGATTGGATGGTCGAGTACGCCACGCACGCCGAGGCGCGCGGGCTGGAAGTGATCATCGCTGGCGCCGGCGGCGCCGCGCACCTGCCCGGCATGACCGCCGGACACACGCTGCTGCCGGTGATCGGCGTGCCGATCCAGAGCCGGGCGCTCAACGGGCTGGACTCGCTGCTCTCGATCGTGCAGATGCCGGCGGGCGTGCCCGTGGCGACGATGGCGATCGGCAAAGCGGGCGCCATCAACGCCGCGCTCTACGCCATTGCCATCCTTGCCGCCACGCGCCCCGACCTGCGTGAGAAGCTGCGCGACTTTCGCCGTTCTCGCGCCGAGCAGGTGATGGGGGAGACGCTGGAATAGCGGGTGTGCTATACTCCATAGGCAGTCTTGGTTCCAGTATCAGGACAGAGTTCAAAGGGAGGCGGCGACATGGGATTGAACGTCCTGACCATAGACGTACCAGAAGAGGTTCTCTGGGCGCTAAATCAGAAACCGGATGAGTTTGCCCAAGAGGCGCGCCTGCTGCTTGCTGTCAAGCTGTATGAATCAGGCCGTCTTAGTACAGGGTTAGCTGCGCGGCTGGCTGGCGTTCCGCGGTCAGTGTTTATTTTTTTGCTTGGTCGGTATGGACTTTCGCCAATAGGTGTAGACCCAGAGGAAATCGAGGGTGATCTTGGCAATGCACTTCGGGCCAGTAATTCTGAATAACACTC
Source organism: Anaerolineales bacterium UBA3905 (assembly GCA_002391565.1). Taxonomy (GTDB): domain Bacteria; phylum Chloroflexota; class Anaerolineae; order Caldilineales; family Caldilineaceae; genus Caldilinea. Next base: position 581 of record DGFH01000265.1, on the reverse strand, counting down.
CCCTGGTAGCCTTGTGGGTCTTGAACCGCCTTGATTTACTGCGAAGCATATATGACGTTGTTTACATTCCGACAGCAGTTCAGGATGAGTTTTTGGCTGTCAGTAGAGAACACCGTCTGCAATCGCTTGCTCAGTCTCCGTGGATACAGATCGCTCAGCTGCAAATCCCTGAATACGCACTTACTTTCCCCGACTTAGATTTGGGTGAAGCAGAGGTGCTTGCGCTTGCAGTCGAGCGATCTGCCCGTCTTGTGATTATCGATGAACGCAAAGGTCGCCGATATGCAAAACGACTTGGCCTGTCTGTGACCGGAACTTTGGGTGTGCTGCTTGCAGCAAAAGCCAAAGGATTGATTGTGAATGTAGCGCCGATGGTTGATATGTTGCTGGAAAATGGGATCTACTTGCACCCAGAGTTGGTAGAACGCGCCTTACAAGCCGCCGGTGAGACGATGTAAAGGTAGGTGGGGATTGAGCCGTAAACAATCAAAGACAATTCTAACCCCTCCCGCCGTCATCGGCGTCTTCGGCAGTGGCCAGCTGGGGCGGATGCTGGCGCTGGCGGCGCGGGCGGTCGGCTT
>DGFH01000264.1 GCA_002391565.1 Anaerolineales bacterium UBA3905 | reverse complement strand
GTAGGGCGTCAGATCGTTGCGCATCATGCCGCCGATGCACCTGCGCCAGTGGAGCATGTGCTACCGGGCGACATTCCATTTTTTGCCAAACAAAAGAAAGTTGTTCTTGCCAATAGCGGCTTGATCGACCCGGAGCGACTGGAAGATTACGTGGCGCGCGGCGGTTACATGTCGATGGCCTACGCGCTGCGCGAGATGACGCCTGAAGAGGTTTGCCGCGAGATCATCAACAGTGGGCTACGCGGGCGAGGCGGCGCAGGCTATCCCACCGGTTTGAAGTGGGACATGGTGCGCAAGGCGCGAGGCGAAAAGAAGTACGTCGTCGCCAACGGCGATGAGGGCGACCCTGGCGCATATATGGATCGCACCCTAATGGAGTCCGACCCACATCGCGTGTTAGAAGGCATGGCGATCGCCGGCTACGCCGTCGGCGCCGACCAGGGCTTCATCTATGTACGCGGCGAGTATCCGGTGGCCGCCAAGCGGCTGGAGCGCGCCATCCGCGCCGCTGAACGTCGCGGCCTGTTGGGCAGCCGCGTCTTCGAAAGCAATTTCAACTTCCGCATCGACGTGCGCATCGGTGCTGGCGCGTTCGTTTGTGGCGAAGAGACGGCGCTGATGGCCTCGATCATGGGGATGCGCGGACAGCCGGTGCCGCGTCCACCTTACCCGGCGCAGAGCGGTCTGTGGGAGAAACCAACGCTGATCAACAACGTCGAGACCTTTGGCAGCATCGCTGCCATCATCCAAAACGGCGCAGCCTGGTTTTCCGAAATTGGCACTGCCAAGAGCAAGGGCACCAAGATCTTTGCGCTGGCGGGCAAAGTCGCCACCACCGGCCTGATCGAGGTGCCGATGGGCATTACGCTGCGCGAAATTGTCTACGACATTGGCGGTGGCGTGCCGGATGGGCTGGCGTTTAAGGCGGCGCAGACCGGTGGGCCATCGGGAGGGTGTATTCCGGCGGAGCATCTCGACACGCCGATGGATTACGAAAGCCTCAAGGCGCTCGGATCGATCATGGGATCAGGTGGCCTGATCGTGATGGACGAACATTCGTGCATGGTGGATGTCGCCAAGTTCTTCATGGAATTTTGCATGGACGAGAGCTGTGGCAAGTGCGTCCCCTGTCGCGTTGGCACAGTGCAGATGCATCGTCTGCTCGAACGGATCACCAATGGCAGCGCCACACTGCAAGACCTGGAGACGCTGAAAGAACTGTGCGTCATGGTCAAAGAGACCAGTCTGTGTGGCCTGGGACAGTCGGCGCCCAACCCGGTGTTGAGCACGATCCACTACTTCCTGGACGAGTACGAGGCGCACATCCGTGAGCGACGCTGTCCGGCGGGCGTCTGTACGCTCGACCAGACGCCGGTGACGGAATGGGTGCACGCCTAAGAGTCTTTCAATCGCCTGGTCGCTCAATCTCATTTGATGAGAGCAGGAGATTGAGCGATGCAGAGATTTTCAAGGAGATTTCTATATGTCAGTTGTGACATTGACGATTGACGACGAACTGGTCAGCGCACAGGAAGGAGACACGTTGCTTGCGGTGCTGCGCGAGCGCGGCATCGATATTCCAACGCTGTGTCATCTGGATGGGTTGAGCGAGCGCGGTGGCTGTCGCCTGTGCATGGTGGAGATGGTGGGCGCCGGGCGGCTGCAGGCAGCGTGCGCCACACAGGTGCAGGAAGGCATGGTCGTGCGTACACATAGCGAACGCCTGATCAAATATCGCAAAATGATCCTGGAACTACTCTTTGCAGAACGCAATCATGTGTGCGCCGTCTGTGTGATGAACGGCAACTGCGAATTGCAGTGGGAAGCCGCCAAGATTGGCATGGATCATGTGCGCTACGAGTATCTCAACCCCGATTTGAGCATGGATGTCAGCCATGAGCGGTATGGGCTGGATCACAACCGCTGCATCCTCTGCATGCGTTGTGTGCGCGTCTGTGATGAGATCGAAGGCGCGCATGTTTGGGACGCCATGGGGCGTGGGGTCAATAGTCGCGTGATCATCGACCTCAATCAGCCATGGGGCACGAGCCAGAGCTGCACGAGTTGTGGCAAATGTGTGCAGGTTTGTCCAACAGGCGCGCTGTTTAATAAAGGCGCCACGGTGGCGGAGATGGAGAAGCAGCACAACTTCTTGCGGTGGATTCTGGACGGGCGCGAGAGGAATGTGTGGTCATATAGTAACGGGAAATAACTCATGAACAAGATTAAGTTTGCCACCGCCTGGCTGGGCGGTTGTTCCGGTTGTCACATGAGTTTTCTCGATCTCGACGAGAAGCTCATCGACCTGGCTGATAAAATTGAACTGGTCTATAGCCCCATTGCCGACGTAAAGGAATTCCCTGAAGGCGTCGATGTGACGTTGGTGGAGGGCGCAGTTGCAAACCTGGATAATCTCAAGCTGGCGCAGGAGATTCGGGCGCGCAGCCGGCTGGTTGTCAGCTTTGGCGACTGCGCCGTGACGGGCAATGTGCCAAGTCTGCGCAACAAGCTTGGCATCGACGACCTGCTGACCGCCGTCTACCACGAGGGGCCTGGTCGTCATCCCACCGGCGGCGACGAAGTGATGCCCAAGCTGCTGCCCAAAGTGCTGCCCCTGCATCAAGTCGTCAAGGTGGACGCCTTCCTACCCGGCTGCCCGCCCGACGCCGATCGCATCTGGGCTGCGGTCAGTGCGCTGCTCGCCGGTGAGCCTGTCGTCCTTGAACCAGAAATGCGAACCTTCGGTTGATCGGAGCTGACTTATGAGCAAGACCATTATGATTGACCCCGTCACCCGTATCGAGGGGCACGCCAAGATCACGTTGCATCTGGATGATGACGGTCAGGTTGAAGAAGCGCGCTTCCATGTGACGGAATTTCGCGGCTTCGAGAAGTTTTGCGAAGGACGCAGCTTCTGGGAGATGCCCGGCATCACCGCGCGCGTCTGCGGCATCTGCCCCGTCAGTCACCTGATGGCCTCTTCAAAGGCAGGCGACGCCATTCTAGGCGTCACCATCCCACCCACGGCGGCGAAGCTGCGCCGCTTGATGAACTGGGCGCAACTCGTGCAGAGTCATGCGCTGAGTTTCTTTCACCTGAGCGGGCCGGATTTGCTATTGGGCATGGATTCTGACCCGGCCAGGCGCAATGTCATGGGCTTGATTGACAAGTACCCGGAGGTGGCGCGCAATGGCATTCGCTTGCGCCGCTTTGGGCAGAAAGTGATCGAAATGCTGGGCGGGCGCAGCGTCCATCCGGCGTGGACGGTGGCGGGCGGCGTCCGCGAACCGCTGACCGATGAGAATCGTAGCAAGATTCGCCGCATGTTGCCGGAGGCGCTCGACATCACTGGATTGGCGCTTGATCTGCTCAAGGACGCCTTTGACGACTTCCGCGACGAGGAGGCGATGTATGGCAATTTCCCCAGCCTGTACATGGGGCTGGTGACGCCAGAAGGCGGCCTGGAGCACTATGACGGTCTACTGCGCGTGGTGGATAGCGACGGCAACGTGCTGGAAGCTGGATTGCCGCCGTCACGCTATCGCGAGATTCTCGGTGAGGCTGTTGAGCCGTGGAGTTACCTCAAGTTTCCTTACTATAAGCCGGCCGCTGTGCGCGACGCCAACGGCATTGGCCGCGCGCAGGATCACTATCAGGCGGGCATGTACCGCGTCGGGCCGTTGGCGCGTCTCAATGTGTGTGACTTTGCCGGCACCCCGCGCGCCGACGCAGAACTGCGCGAGTTTCGTCGCCTGGCGCCACGCGGCCGCCCTGTCGCCAACAGTTTCCATTATCACTATGCCCGGCTGATCGAAATCCTCTACGCGCTGGAACGCATCGCCGAGACGGTGGATGATCCCGCAATCACGGATAAGCGCATCCGCGCCCATGCCGAGGTCAACAACATGGTCGGCGTAGGCGTCAGCGAGGCGCCGCGCGGGACGCTTTTCCATGAGTATCATGTCAATGGCGACGGCATTTTGCAGAAGGTGAATATGATTATCGCCACCGGGCAGAACAACCTGGCGATGAATCGCACTGTCAAGCAGATCGCCCAGTACCACATCACCGGCGGCAAGGTGACGGAAGGCGTGCTCAACCGCATTGAGCATGGCATCCGGCTGTACGACCCATGTCTGAGTTGTTCCACCCATGCGGTTGGGCAGATGCCGATGGTGGTGGAAGTGTACGACGCACACGGTGCACTGGTGGATCAGGTCACGCGTGGCTGAACACGGTGCAGTGCGTCCAATCTTGATCATTGGCATCGGCAACACCCTGCGTCGCGATGACGGCGCAGGGTGGTTTGCTGCCGAGGCGCTCGCCGCCGCGCTGGAGGCTGCTGGTCGTCCTGTCCATCTGATTTTGCATCAACAGCTCACCCCAGAGATGGCCCTGGACGCGATGGAACTTCAGCCTGTCGCTATCCTCTTTGTGGACGCCAGCGTTGCCGTGGCTGAGACCACGCTGACTCCGCTGTGGACGCCAGCGTTTGAGTCTCTCGCCGATCACGGCGATCACGACCTTACGCCGCCGATGCTGCTAACATTGATGCGTCGCCTCTACGCTGTTGATGCTCCGGCCTGGTTGGTGCAGACGCCTGCCCGCGACCTCAGCCATGGTGAAGGTTTGAGTGAGGCGGCGCAGCAGGGAGTGTGGGCGGCGTCAGCGCTGGCGCTTCGGTTGCTGGCGTCGGCGTAAGGCCGCCTGTGATTGCCTGTGCAGCACTCTCCGCACTCTCTGACAACTCCCTTTTGCACAATCTACTACTGATGTCTAGGTTGACATTTTATGAGCGCAGTGTTGCGTATTACGTGTTGCGTGAGGGATTCCGACACGTAGCACGCAACACGTAATACTGAAAATATGAAAACTCTGCCTAGCAATCAGTAGCGACACCCGCGCAATGGGTGATATCGAGCCTGTCTC
>DGFH01000218.1 GCA_002391565.1 Anaerolineales bacterium UBA3905 | reverse complement strand
GGCGCCAGCCGCGTGCGCGACCTCTTCGAGCAGGCCAAGCGCAACAGCCCATGCATCATCTTCATCGACGAGATCGATGCCGTAGGGCGGTATCGCGGCACCGGGTTGGGCGGCTCGCACGACGAACGCGAGCAGACGCTCAACCAGATTCTCGTCGAGATGGACGGCTTCGGCACCGACACTAATGTCATCTTGATTGCCGCCACCAACCGCCCTGATATTCTCGACCCGGCGCTGCTGCGCCCTGGCCGCTTTGACCGTCGCGTCACGATGGATCGCCCTGATGTCGTCGGGCGCCGCGCCATTCTGGACGTACACGTAAAGGGCAAGCCTGTCGAACCAACCATCGATCTGGATTTGATCGCTCGCCAGACGCCGGGCTTTGTCGGCGCCGATCTGGAGAATGTAGTCAACGAGGCCGCCATTCTTGCCGCCCGTCGCAACAAGCGCGCCATCGGGATGCGTGAGTTACAGGAAGCAGTCGAGCGCGTGGGCATGGGTGGCCCAGAGCGCAAGAGCCGGCTGATGACGCCGCAGGAAAAGCAAGTCGTCGCCTATCACGAGGCCGGTCACGCCGTCGTCGCCAAACTGGTCGAGCATTCCGACCCGGTGCAAAAGGTGACGATCGTGCCGCGCGGCAGCGCTGGCGGCTATGTCTGGCGCGTGGCAGAAAAAGATCGCCTGATGGCAAAGCGGGCATACTTCCTGGACAACATCGCCGTCGCCTTGGGTGGTCGCGTGGCGGAGGAGCTGGTCTTTGGCGACATCTCCAACGGTGCGGCCATGGACATCCAGCAGCTTACGCAGATGGCCCGCGCCATGGTGACCAAGTATGGGATGAGCGAAAAGATGGGGCCGCTCCAGTTCGGTCAACAGGAAGAGATGGTCTTTCTGGGGCGCGAGCTGGCAGAGCAGCGCGATTACAGCGAAGAGGTGGCGGAGGAGATCGACGCCGAAGTCAATCGGTTGGTGAGCACAGCGTATGCACGCGTCCGTCAATTGTTGGCGGAAAACATCGATGCCCTGCACAGAGTCGCCAACGCACTGCTTGAACGCGAAACCCTCAACGCCGATGAGTTCAAGGAATTGTTTGCTGCGGCGTGATGGTTCAGTAAGTGACAGTCACCCTCACGTCGGGCTGTCGCTTACCCGCGCGTGACCAAAATGACGCCCGTAACGATGACGAAGACGCCCGCCCAACGCATGGCGCTGACCTGCTCACCCAGGATGAACGCGCTCACGAGCGTGATCAGTACATAGCCCATGCTCAGCGCCGGGTAGGCGTAGCTCAATTCGACGCGGCTGAGCAACACCAGCCAGAAGACGGTGCTGAAACCATAGGACGCCACCCCAGCCAGCACGAAAGGATTCATGATCGCCCTGGTGAGACTTTCCATCAGCAGACTCAAGTCGCCGCTGATGGCGCCCACACTGCTCATGCCACGCTTCATCATCAACTGGCCGAAGACGTTGAGGGAGACAGTCACCAGCAGCAAAATCAACTGTTTCATCACCATACTCCGCAACTCATTGTTGGCGGCGCTTGCTCCATGTGCAGCGCCGCACTGCATTCTACTGGCTGACCATTATTTTGGAGAAGTTCATGGTGCACTCTCAAGCAATTTCCGCCCCGCCCATCGCCACTTTTTCGATCGTCGCCTATGATCCGCAGCGCCAGGAGTGGGGCGTGGCTGTGCAGTCGAAGTTTCCAGCCGTCGGTGCGGTGGTGTCGTGGGCGCGCGCCGGCGCTGGCGCGGTCGCCACACAGGCTTACGCCAACCTGACCTACGGCCCACGCGGTCTCGATTTGATGGCATCCGGACTAAGCGCCGCCGATGCGATCCGCACACTAACGGAAGCCGATGATGGACGGAGCCACCGCCAGGTTGGCATGGTCGATGCACAGGGGCGCGCCGCTGCCTTCACCGGCGCCGAGTGTACAGCCTGGGCAGGTCACATTGTGGGAGAAGGTTTTGCCTGCCAGGGCAACATCTTGATACCGGGCACGGTGGAGGCGATGGCGACACGCTTCGAACATGTGCGCACCGGTGAGGGCGAACTGGCCGACTGGCTGGTGGCGGCGCTGGAAGCTGGTCAGTCCGCAGGTGGCGACAGTCGCGGACGTCAGTCGGCGGCGGTGCTCGTTGTGCGCGCAGGCGGCGGCTATGGCGGCAACAACGACCGCTATCTCGATCTGCGCGTCGACGATCATCCTGAACCGATTACAGAGCTACAACGGCTGCTGAAGATTCACCATCTCTACTTTGGTCCCGTTGATCCAGAGGACGCGCTGCCGCTGGCGGAAGTCGCTGCTGAATTGCAGGCGCTCCTCAGCCGCGTCGGCCTTTACAACGGCGCCATCACGGGTGTCTTCGACGCCGCCACTCGCACCGCACTGCGCACCCTAATCGGGCGCGAGAACCTGGAAGAACGGTGGGACGGTGCAGGAGATCGTATCGATCGGGTGGCGCTGGCGTACTTGCGTGAACGCTTTGCTGCACCCGCTTCCTGAGAGGCCATTTGGAAATTCTTTTTTTGACGCAGAGACGCCAAGTTACAAAGAAAACGCAGAGAAACGGCTGCATTCCTTGTCGTTTTTCTCTGCGAATCTCTGTGTCTCTGCGCCTTGGCGTCGAAGTTGGTAATATTCAAACAGTTTCTGAGTAAAGCTGGCCCCGAACGCCAGTTTTACTTGCTTCGCCGCCGCAGGGATTGTATGATTCGACTACTACCGATCAACTACAATTGTACCTGCAACCATGCCATTAAGTCTCGATGACTGCATCTGCCTTTGCACCAACGCCACTTGTCTCGTTTCAGCGTATCAGCAAACGTTATCCGGGCGTATTAGCAGTCGATAACGTATCGCTTGATCTCTTTGCGGGCGAGGTGCACGGGCTGGTCGGCGAGAACGGCGCCGGCAAATCGACGCTGATCAAGCTGCTGGCGGGTGCAACCCCGCGCGATAGCGGCGACATTCTGGTGCGCGGCAAACCGGCCGCACTTCACCACGTGCGCGACGCCACCCGGCTGGGGCTGGCCTTCATCCACCAGGAACTGAACCTTGTCCCGTACTTCGACGCCGCCGAGAACATTTTTCTTGGTCATGCCTACCCGCGCCGCGCGTGGGGCGGGATCGGCTGGCGCACGTTGCGGGAACGAGCGCAGCAGGTGCTTGACCAGCTTGGCGCCGACCTTCCGCTCGACGTGCCCGTCAGCCGTCTCTCGCCCGGTCAACAGACGCTGGTGTCGATTGCCCGCGCGCTGGCTGCCAACGCCGACCTGCTGGTGATGGACGAGCCAACCGCCTCGCTCACCAACCAGGAGATCGACCACCTCTTCGCCGTGATCCGCACGCTGCAGCAGCGCGGGGTCGGCGTGCTCTATATTTCACACCGGCTGGCGGAGATTTTCGCCATCACGCAGCGCATCACGGTGATGCGCAACGGGCGCATTGTAACGACGCAGCCGACCGCGCAGGTCACCGAACGCGACCTGGTGCAGTGGCTGTCTCTTATACACATCTCCGAGCCCACCAGACCGGACCAGATATCCTATGCCCACTTCCTCCTTCAAACAAAA
>DGFH01000041.1:5407-11573 GCA_002391565.1 Anaerolineales bacterium UBA3905 | reverse complement strand
AAATCGCGTCGACGAAGTTTGTGGGTAAGCATGATTCTTCCTCCTCCTTGTCTAAAAGTCTGATGTCGTGCCCCATCTTTACTGACTCATCCACCAGGGGATAGATCAATGACTATGTCCCCTTGGAACGCCATAAACAGTGAAGATCCTTGCTGCTCGCAAGCGAGTTCTCAATGAAGCCATTCTTGAAACACAGCCAACGCCTGCGTATTGGCGTGATGCGGCGCCGGATAGTGATTGCGGTTGTCGTAGAGCGCAAAGTCAGCCGCGCCGGAATAGACCCAGTATTGCGCACTGAGACCGTACTGTGCATAAAGGTCAAGTCGGTCGGCCAGCCACTGCGCGCCCCCACGATCGCGCTTGAATGCGTGTGGCGACACACCATACTCGCCGATATTGACCGGCGCGCCATGTTCCCGATAGAAAGCCAGTCCATATTCGTGCAGCAGGCGCGCCTCGATCGTGGTGCGTATAAGGGGTGCAAATTCATCGCCCGGTTTGTACATAAGCGGGGTTAGCGCCAGACCACCGCGCTGTACGCCCGGGACGGCGCCGCAGATTACATACGTGCAGCCCTGACGCACTGGAAAGGCGAGACGCTCACACTTACGCCATGATGCGGTTGTGGGCGCCCACAATCCCGCTGCGATTGGCAAAGGATCATCGGCCACAGGCGTCGTTCCTGCGGGCGGCGTCTGTGCGGGCGTCACACGCACCCGCATGAGTACAGCTTCGGCGCCATCGCCATCACGCTCAATCACCTCGAAGCTGGCGCCTGCCACCTCGCCGGTCAATAGTGGCATCAGCCCGGCGATACGTGCATCCGCCACTGTGAAGCGCTCACTGCATACATCGCCCTCCACCCATGTCCATGGCAAGATGGGCGTACGCGGGTCGCCATAGCGCCCCTGAAAACCATAACGCCAGAATTGTGCTGCATAACGCCAGGGTTCATAGCAGTGGAATTCGTAAAGCAGATTCGAGTCATCCAGCACAAAGGGAATCATCGCCGCCACATCCTGCTCGACGATGATCAGGTGCTGTGCATCGACGGTGCGGATAGCGTTCACCACTTCCTGCGCGTACGTCACCCACAGATCATTGCGCCCACGCGTGCATGGTTCGTTGAGCAGGCTAAAGGCGGCCACTTGCGTTTCCGTGCGATAACGGCGGGCGATCTCCACCCACAGCGCCTTGAGCCGCGCGCGCGGCTCCGGGTTGTCCCAGAAATCACCCGTGTAGTCCGGCGCCTGGTAGCCGCCTTGTGGCGCATGCATATCGAGGATGAGGTAGACGCCCGCCGCTCGCGCCCGCGCAATCTGCGCGTCGAGCCATTCCCAGCCATCAGCGTGATAATGGAAAGGATGGTCGGCGCGTTCGATGAGATGATACGCCAGATTCAGGCGAACGACATTCATCCCCAGCGCAGCCACGCGGCGATAGTCGGCGTCACGGAAGTTGCGTGCTTTCATGATCGCCTGTCGTGGGCAATCGGCGCGCCCCCAGCCATACGCAGGGAAATTGACGCCGATGAGTCGCACTGGTGTGGCGTCGGCGCCCACGACCAGGTGATCTTCCTGTGCACGAATATAGCTGGTTGGTGCAGGCATTGGATGCATGTCGCGACTTCAGGGCAGCCCCCACACTTCGACGTTATCGATATAGCCAAAGTCGCTGGCGTCACTGTTCTGCAAGTTGAACGCCAGCTTGAAATCTGCCCGATTGGCGGCGGCGGCAGGCAGAGCAAACTCCAACAGGTGAAGCTGGCCATTCTCTTCGGGCGCACCGTTGACGATCGCCTTCAACGCCACCCACTTGCTGCCATTCCACCAGAAGAGCTTGAAAGCCTCGCTGGCCTCAAAGGATTCTGCGCCCATCGCTACCCGCACCACGATATTGGCATGACCCACGGTGGAGATCGTGCGCTGCATCCAGGCGCCGTTGCTCGCCATACGCACGCTATAGGCGCCGATCTTGGGTGCGCCGTTGTACCATGTCACCGCACCGGCAGGCGACCAGCCACTGAACGCACTCTCAAAGTCATCCAAGAAGAACCGTTGCCAGGCGGCGCCTGGGGTGTTGGTTGGCGTCGCTGTCGGGGGGAATGGGGTATTGGTTGGCGTCGCTGTCGGGGGGACTGGGGTATTGGTTGCCGTCGCTGTCGGGGGGACTGAGGTGTTGGTTGGCGTCATGGGGAGCGCAGTAGGGGTAGGTGTAGGCGGAAAGGGGGACGGTGTGGCCGTTGGCAGAGGCGTAGCGGTCGGCGCCGGTGATGTCGCCGTCGGGGTGGCAGTCGGTGCGCCGCTGCTTTGGAACTCATACGCGCCAAGATCCCAGAAGCCGTTGACCGGTCGCGGGTTGCCGTCGAAGTCGTCGCCGGGCGCATGGGTCATGACGCCCATATCGATGGCGGGAGAAGCTGCAGTCAGATGATAGTCGCCGCTGCCCACAAACTGTGGGTTGCCCGTCGTCACGTTGACGCCGCGCATCTCGGTCGTGGCTCCCCAATCACAATCGGGGTACCCAGCCGGCCCCTGCAGCAGGTTGTTGGTGATGGTAAAGAAGCCAGCCACCTCAGAATGTCCATTGTGCGAGATGGGACAGCCAGCATAGTTGCCCGTTCCATAGAGAGAGCCAGGCTTGTGACCGTTATCGTAGATAATGTTGTTGGCGATATAGATATTGCCAAAGTTTGGGTGCACCGGCACGCCCGCATCGCGCATGTAGATGATCCCAACCTGGCCGTTGCCGACAATTGTATTGTTGATAATCTTGATGCCATTGATGTTGCCGGGCGTCGGCGCCGGGCTGCCACACTGACTGAATACATCGCCCCAGATGCCGATGACAAAGCCATGACGCGTGTTGCCGTAGATCAGATTGTTGGCAAAGGTCACATTTTCCAACAAGCCGCCACATTCAGAGCCGATCGCTGCGCCGCCCTTGCCAACGGTGTAGATGCGATTGCGTTCGACCAGGATGTTGTAGGTGTGCTTGTCCCAGGCGTCAATATAAATGCCAACTTTTGAGTTGTTATAGATCGTGTTGCCGCGCACAAGGATGTCGTGCGCGCCCTGTTTGATGTCGATCGCCTCGCCGCCTTTGGCGTCATTGCCGTTGTCGTGCACAACATTGTTGGTCACCTGCACGAAACTGCTCTCCCGCAGAATCGAGATATTCTCCTGTTCGCCGCCGTTATTCGCCCGCTCCACATCGTTGCCGTCCACGATGACCGCCTCGCCATAGCCAACGACGATGCCAGAGCGATAGGTGTTGTAGGTCTTGTTGTTGCGAATCTCAACGTTGGCGCAGTAATAACAGGAAATCCCAAATCCTGCGTTGCTCCCGCTGTTCTGCACGCGCAAGCCAATGACCTTGATATATTGCGTACGGTTTGTGGCGCTTACACCGCGGATGGCAAACAGACCGTTCCAATAGTCGCTGCTGCTCTTGCCTGCACCATCGATGATGGGCGTTTCGCCGGGATAATTCTGAAAGGTGATGTAGTTGTCGGCGGTCCCAGAACGCGTCAAGAGAACGACTTCATTGTAGGCGCCCCCACGTATAAAGACCGTATCGCCAGGATTGACGCTGTTCGCCGCCTTCTGGATGGTGCGCCAGGGTTGCGCCTCGGTGCCAGGATTGGCGTCATTGCCAGTTGGGGCAACATAATAGACGGCGCCTGCCGCCAGACCAGGTTGCGCCAACACAAAGAATGCAATCAACACAAACAGTAAGAACAGGCACACGCCTGCCCCGGCGCGCGCCAGCCGCGATGACATGAACACAGCTCCCTCCGAATAAATTTGCAAGACTTGTTGATAGCGTGAATGTAAGTCGTCGGTCATGCGACGCGATGACCCACATACGCGCAGTCTATGCTGAAACTGTGCGCGGTGCTATCAATATTGTGCTCAGAGTTAGCAATTCTGTGATGAGGTGGAGCGGGGACGACTTGCTGGCGTGCGGGCTGCTGACAGCCGGCGCATTCTGATCAGGCGCGCGAAGGGTGTTTCTGATACATACGCGGAGAGACGCCTACCTCCTGCCGAAAAACCTGACAGAAGTAACTTACATTCTGGAAGCCCACTGAGTAGGCCACTTCGGTCACACTGCTCCGTCCTTCGCTCAGCAATGCACGCGCCTGATAGATGCGATACCGGTTAAGGTATTCCTGAAACGAAACGCCTGCCTCTTTGCGAAAGCTGCGTGAGAAGTAGCCTGGGCTAACGCCCACATAGCGCGCCACCTCTTCACGCGTCAACGGCGCATCGAAGTGTTCCTGGATATAGGCGATAGCGCGCCGCATGAGCGCGTGCGTGTCGCCCGGCAATGCATCTGAGCGCGACGCCAGCGCCTTGCGCAGTTGCGCCATCACCTCGTCAGTACGCAGCAGACCCTTGTTAAGCACTGCCTCCACTCGCCCGCGCAGGCGCGCCATATCCGCCTCGCCTAACGCCTGGCCTGTGAGGATAATTACCGGGATGGGGCGCGTCGCCTCCGTTGCCTGCATCTGCTCCAGGACGCCAAAACCATCGAGACCTGGCATACGTAGATCTAGCATAACCAGATCGGGGGGGTGCTGATACATCATCTCCAGCGCCTGCACGCCGCTCTCCGCCGTCGTCACCAGGGCGCCAGGAATCTGTTGACAGATGGCGTCAGCATGCATCGCCAGCAGGCGTGGTTCGTCATCCACCAGCAGAATTGACGCAGGATGAGAGAGCGCACTCACACTCGTCAGGGGCGGCGGTGCTGGCGACAACTCGGCGCCTAGAATCGGCACGGTAAAGAAGAAACTGGCGCCATGCCGTCCGTCGGAGTGCACGCCGATTTCACCACCATGCATTTCCACCAGGCGCTTGCTGATCGCTAACCCCAGCCCCAGGCCACTGGCTTGGGCAGATTGCGTGCGGCTGGACTGATAGAACTCGCTGAAGATCAACTTTTGTTCCTCTGGCGGCACGCCGATTCCGGTGTCGTGAACCTCCACCTTCACAACCTGATCATGCACGCTGAGCGCCACCCCGACGCTGCCAGTCGGTGTGTATTTGACAGCATTGGTAATCAGGTTCAGCGCGATTTGACGCATGCGCGCCGAATCCGCCCAGACAGTCGGCAGCGCAGGCGGCATGTCCACACGCCAGGCTAACCCTTTTTCGTGCGCCAACTGGGCGCCGATCGCAAAGACGCTGCTTAATGTTGCCGCCAGGTCGAGCGCCTCGCGCGTCACTTTGAGTTGACCGATCTCATCGCTGCTCAAATCCAGGATATCGCGAACCAAGGCGTCAAGATGACGTGCGCTGCCTGCGATACGTTGCAACGCAGCCTGTTCGGGAATCACCTGCAGCAGGCGTTCGCTGTCCCCTACGATGACGCGCAGCGGCGTCTGCAGTTCATGGCTGACCATCGACAGAAAACGGCTCTTCAGTCGCCCCGCTTCTTCCGCGGCCTGCAAGCCATCCAGCGCAGTCTGATAAAGTCGCACCATGCGCAGCGCCACCTTGATCTGCTGTGTAAGCGCGCCTGCTGACTCGAGTTGCGCGGCGTCAAACACAGTGTAGCCGGTGATGTCGGTCTCGTCGCCCAGGGGCAGTAGCGCCAGGGCAAAAGGGACATCATCGGGGTAGACGCCGCGTGGCGGGAATGCGTCCGGCTCCTGGGTCCCGCAGAACTGTTGTTTGCCAACCACGATCTGGAATTGTGCGCGTTCGGGCACACCCTCGATGTTGCGCTCAAAGAAGGCGATCGCCAGATGATTGACGCCCAACTCTGGCGCCTGTTTGGCAAGAATGGTGTAGATTTGCTCCTCGCTCAGCGCCGTCAACAGCTGCGCACTAAGCAATCCCATCTGGTTGGCGCGCAATCGCTGTGTCTCCAGGTACGTGCGATGCTGGCGCTGGATCGCTTCGGCAATCGTTTCTCGCGCGGTCGCGATCCACTCGTCGCAGTGTGCACGTTGGGGCGCCGCCAGAGGATGATGGCGCATCACCGCGTCCATGTGCGCCAATGCCCACCGCCAGGCGTAAGCGTCATCGCGAATCGTCGTCACCAGGCGTAGCAAATCCTCGATCTCGGCGTAAAAAAGCGTCGGGCTTCCACTCTCCAGCGCCCGTAGAAGTGCAGTCGCCAGCCGATCACAGAGCGCCAGCACCTCATCTTGTTG
>DGFH01000041.1:0-5355 GCA_002391565.1 Anaerolineales bacterium UBA3905 | reverse complement strand
GCGTAGCAAATCCTCGATCTCGGCGTAAAAAAGCGTCGGGCTTCCACTCTCCAGCGCCCGTAGAAGTGCAGTCGCCAGCCGATCACAGAGCGCCAGCACCTCATCTTGTTGCAGGTGTAGGGTGAAAGGCAGGACAGCCTGCGCCATGGCGTCAACCAGCGTCTGCGGATCGGGAAATGCCGCCTCTGTCGGAGTGGCCGGCAAGGATGGTTTCACCTGGCTGGCAATGCATCCGCACGACTGACGCAGCACCAGGCGCGGTGTGAAGCGCACGCTGGCCTGTGGTAGAGACGGCGCACGCAGCCGCTGCAACAGAAGTTCCGTCGCCTGCCGGCCTAACTCGAAAGGCGCTGTGCGCACTGTCGTCAATGGCGGTTGGCTGAGCGCTGCCTGCAACGTGTCGTCGAAACCGATGACTGCGATATCTCCAGGTATATCCAGCCCCGCCTCCCGGATGGCGCGCATGGCGCCTATCGCAGAACTGTCATCACTTGCCATCACCGCTGAAAACTCAACGCCATCTCGCAGCAAATTTTGCATTGCATGGTAACCGCCATCAACGGCGTAATCGCCATAGACGATCAGGCGCGGGTCAACAGGTAAACCCCAGTTTGCCATACAGCGCTGATAGGTGCGCAGTCGCTGCACGCCGTCCCCTTCTTTGTCACCCAAGAAGCCGCTGATAAAGGCAATACGCGTATGACCGTGCGCACGTAAGTGCTGCAGCGCCTGCTCCACGCCATAGGCGTTGTCGATCTGTACGGCGGCGGTGGTTTGCGGCCCTCCAATGGTGACAAAGGGGAATTGAGTTGCCTGCAGGTGATTCAGCAGAGCCGCTTCCATTTCGCCGACCAAAGGGTAAGAAAGGATCAAGCCATCCGTGTTGTGGGCGCCCACTGGCACGAAGTCGACGCCGGGCATATGCAAGGGCAAGGCCGGACGCAGGACAACAGGAAAAGAAGACGGGCTCATGCCGCACGCCAGCAGGAGGTTGCATTGATGTTCCTGCGCCGCCTGCATGATGCCCTGAATCAGCTCGCGGTAATACTCGATGAGCATAGTGCGCTCATAGACCTGCCAGCCAAAGAGGGCGCCAATGGTGAGGCGCGTGCCCGGCGTATCTGGCGAGCGCCGGGCAGTTGCGCCATGTCTGGTAGTCGATTGCAGGTTGCGCATGGCGCGATTGTACATGGTGCAGGAAACGATCCAGAAACCTGTGCGCCCAAGAGTTCAACATCTCCACCTCATATATCGACCATGCCGTCGGTTCCTGCTGAGTATGCTTCGACGATTTTGTCGGCCAGCGCGGCGGGCGGCGTTGCGTTCTTGGGTAGGCGCGCCGGCATTTTACTCCACAGCGGTGTATCGACTGCGCCAGGACGCACCACAGTCACGCGTAGCTTGCGCTGCTCCTTGGCGAAGGCGGCGGCAAAGGCTTCTAGCCCGGCTTTGGCGGCAGCGTAAGCGCTAAGCCCCGGCAAGCGCAGTTTTTCACTATACGCGCCGATGTAGATCAGGTGCGCCCGTTCCGCCAGCAATGGCAGACTGTAATGCGTGGCAAGATAGGCGCCGCTCAGGTTGGCGGTGAGGATGCGCTGCCAGGCATCCGGCGTCATCTCCGCCACCGGGCTGGAGAGGATGTCACCCGCCGCGTAAATCCACAGATCGACCGGCGGCAATTCCTGCGCGGCGGCGTAGATGGCCTGCTGTATGGCGAATGCATCGGCGACATCGGCTTCGTAGCGAAACGCCGTCAAGTCCGTCAGGTCTTGCGGATGGCGGCTCACGGCGCCGACTGTCCACCCGTCGTTTGTCAATTTCTGCACCAGCGCCCGCCCAATCCCACCGCTGGCGCCGAAGATGAGTGAAGTTGACATATTGCTCCTTTGGAGATTAGTGAATAGAAATTGGAGAATAGAGATTGGAGATTGGAGATTGTGAGATTCTGGGGCTGATGCACGGGTCGTCCCAACGAATCTCCAATCTCCAATCTCTTAATCTCTTAATCTCTTACCTGTGAATCAACGTCGCAAACACGTTCGGATCAACCTCCGGCGTGAAGCCGCCGGCCACACCTTTGACGAGCACGCTGATGGCGTCGTGGCTGTGCAGCGACTCCTGGTGCGAGGCGATGACCTTGAAGTCCTTGATGCGCGGCTCCGGATCGAGTTGTTCGTGGAGTAGACGCACGGCGTCCTCGACGAACTTGAGATAGGCAGCGTTGAGTTCGGCGAACGCCTGCTCATCCTCGCGCTTGACCATCACCTGCGTTTCGGTGTGCAGCGCGGCCAGGCAGAGATCGCGCAGTTCCTCGATCCACAGGAAGCTGTTCAACTCGACGCTGACGCGCGCCACCGAACGCTGGCTGTGCGGTGCGGCGGCGATGTTGCGCTCCAGGATGGCGTGCTGCGCCAGCTCATAGCTGCACGGGCAGGTCGAGGAGTAGACAAAGTCGAAGTGGATGAACTTGCGCACCGCGCCGAAGCGATCCATGCGCGCCTCCAGCGCCACCTGATAGTACTGGTAGCCGAAGAGACCCGAACGCAGCGACTCGTTGACCATCGGGTAGTTGAAGCGCAGGATCAGGTGCGCGTCCAGGCTGCCGAGCGAAGTGCGGTAATCGTGCAGAATCTCCTCAAGCAGATCGAGGTCGAAGGCGTCGTCCTTATGCTCATAGAAAGTGCGCATCACGCGCGACATGTTGATGCCCTTCTTGTGCGCCTCCAGCGAGACCGTGCCGGTGACTGACGTCTCCAACAGCAGCGGCTCGCCCGTGCGGCTGGCGTAGCGCAGCGGCAGGCGGAAGTTGTGGATGCCTACCTGCTGGATCGCCACCGGGCTGCCCTGGATGAGCGACGCTGGCCCGTTCTGCAGGTCGGGCAGCGACTCACGGTAAGCGTCCGTGACCACGAAATCACGATCGTAATAGCGGCGCGGCGACTCGCGCACCGGTATGAGGTCGGGCGCCAGGAGCGACGGCGTCATCGTCAGCGTCGCCACGCCGTTGTGGCCGTTGCTGCCATTATGACCGTTGTGACCGTTATGTCCGTTGTGACTGTTATGTCCATTTGTATGATTGCCATTGGCATAGGCGACGCCGGCGCCGTTGATCAGGTGCATGTTCGTATTCATTGTCTGTTCTCCATTTCTTACATTGAGTGTTGTGCGGCGATCTCTGCCAGGGTCTGGCCCGTCTGCGGATGAATCCAATCCCCCGCAACGTCGGCGAGCGGTGCGGCGACATGGGCGAAGCGCAGGACATCGGGATCGGGGATCACCTTGCCCGCCACTTCGAGTACACGGTCGCCGTAGAAGGCGATGTCCAGGTCGATGGGGCGCGGCGCGAATTTGTCTGCCGTGCGCACGCGTCCCATTGCCGCCTCCAGCGCACGCAATTTACTGCGTAGGGTGAAGGGGTCAAGATCAGTTTCGGCGCAGATGGCGGCGTTGGAAAATGCCGGCTGCGCCGCCGCCTTGCCGTCAGCGCCGACCGCCTGCGTCACGTAGACCGGGCTGACGGCGAGGATCTCCAGGTCGGGCTGCTGTTCGAGCCGTGCCAGCGCCTCGACGACATTTTGTTCACGGTTGATGTTGCTGCCCAGCGTAATCAGCACTTGCATCGGCGTCACTCCTGTTCGGTTTGTCCCATCACTTCGGCGCGTGTGCGATAGATCGTCAGCCCGACCGAACGCGAAAAGCGCACGGCGCCCGGCTTCTCCACCGAAAGCTCCACCGCCTCGATGCGCGGGTCGGACTCAAAACAGAGATAGACCAGGTCAGCGGCGAGTTTCTCGACCAGATTTGGTTTTGCTGTCTCGATGTGGGCGATCATTGCTTTTGCCGCCGAGCGGTAGTTCACGGTGTCCTCGATGGCGTCACTGGCGCCCGGCGCGCGCGTGTCCGCCCAGAAGGTGGCGTTCACCAGAATATCCTGCCGGTTGGCGCGCTCATCAGGCTTGATGCCGACGATGCCGCGCACCAGCAGGTCTTTGATAAAGATGCGATCAAGATGATTCATTGTTCTGTCCATGGTTCGTCCGTTTCCACATGATTGATTTCTAGATTGTTACGTCATATCGCTCACAATCTTCCCGGAAGCTCTGGAGCTTCTGGGAAGATGAGCAGCCAACCTAGAGGTCATCAGGTCGCGCGTCAGCACCAACGATGCAGTGGCGTCGTGACACCGTTGCTAGCTGCAAGATGCTGTTTGAGCAGGGAATCAGTTGTCCAGGGAAGCCAGAAACTGATCGATCACCTCAAGCGTCGGTGTGGGACATTCTTCGTGAGCGACGTGCCCGCAGGCCGATATCACTGCCAGCCTGGCATTGGGCAGTTCTTGCGCCAGCCGTTCGCTCTGCGCCGTCGGCACGATGCGATCATCGTCACCGGTGATCACCAGCACCGGCAGCACGAACTCGCCGAGGCGTTCCGGCAGCCCACTGGGACGGCTGGCGACAGTCAGTTCCCACAGCGCCCGATCCCACCCCTGCACCTGAAGTGGCGCCAGATAGCCGTCCCAAACATCCTGGGTGATCCGCGTCGGATCGTGCCAGGCGGAGCGGGCGAAATCCATGCCCCAATCCTGGATGCGCCGGGCGATCAGCGGGCCGAGATGCTGCATCTGCGGCGTGTTGAGCACCCATTGCGCCGCTGTCGGTGCACCACCATTGTAGACTGCCGGGCTGATCAGAATCAGCGCCTGCACGTGTTCAGGCGCTTTGAGTGCAGTCAACATGGCAATTGCACCACCCGCCGAATTGCCAACCAACACCGCCTCCTCGACGCTAAGCGCATCCATCAGCGCCAGTGTCAGATCAGCCTGGGCTTCGGCGCCGTAGGGAATGCTGTGACGCCAATCAGCGGCTGCGCCCCATTCGCCGCGCTGCGGGCGCTCGGTCAGGCCAAAGGCAGGACGGTCGAACGCAATCACACGATGACGCTCCGCCAACGGCGCCATCACTTCGCGCCAGGAAAAGAGGCTGGCGCCAAACCCATGCAGCAAGATCAGCGCCGGCTCGCCTTGACCGAATTCCTTGTAGTGAACTTCGATGCTATCGCTGCCCAGCGGCAAGTCAATGAAGCGACTGTCAAGGTCGGCCAGCGCATGTGCATCAACGCCACCCAATGGCGGAACCGGCGCCAGGAAGGGGCCAACCACGACAATCAGTACAACTACAATGAAGATACCAATCAGCCAGAGCTGCCACTGTGTCATAATCATTAATATGCAACATGCATATACTTTGTGCAGTACCGGCGCTTACAAACCTGGATTTTAGTTGGGCAAAGACTGTACAAGCACAGCTTTCGATTCAAATCGAGGCTGAAAGCTGAAGTCGGCTCATGCACATTAAC
>DGFH01000379.1:9218-9597 GCA_002391565.1 Anaerolineales bacterium UBA3905 | reverse complement strand
GCCTTCGCCCAGGGCTTCGAGCAACTGCCCCGCTGCCAGGATCGCTGCACACGGATTTGCCAGTCCTTTGCCGGCGATGTCGGGCGCGCTGCCGTGCACTGGCTCGACCAGCGTGAAGGCGTCGCCAGCGTTAGCGCTCGGCGCCAGCCCCAGCCCGCCCACCAACGCCGCCGCCGCATCACTGAGGATGTCGCCGTATAAATTCGGCGCCACGATCACGTCGTAGCGCTCCGGCTCGCGGATCATGCGGTAGATCATCGAGTCGACGATCTGCTCCTCGACCTCCACGTCGGGAAACTCCCGCGCCACCGCCAGACACGCCTCGCGGAACAGCCCGTCGGTCAGGCTGAGGACGTTGGCTTTGTGGACGATGGTGACG
>DGFH01000379.1:7018-9093 GCA_002391565.1 Anaerolineales bacterium UBA3905 | reverse complement strand
TCGGTCAGGCTGAGGACGTTGGCTTTGTGGACGATGGTGACGCGGGGCGCGATTGGGAGATTATGCGATTGGGAGATTGGAGATTGGAGATTGGAGATTGGAGATTCGTCCTCCAATCTCCAATCTCCTAATCTCCTAATCTCTCTTTCTCTCTTTCGCCCTCGCGCCAGCATAAACGCCTTTCGTGCAATCCGCTCTGAGGCGCGGCGAGTGATCACGCGTTGGGCGACGGCGGTGTTGCCGTTGTCCTCCAGCCGCTCCTGACGCACGTAGAGACATTCGGTGTTCTCGCGCACGATCAGCATGTCGATGCCGGGACGGCTACCGGGCGCGGGCATCGAGACGACCGGGCGCAGGTTGGCGTAGAGGTCGAGTTGTTTGCGCAGCGCCAGGATCGGGCTGTTGTAGCCCTCCACCTTCTGGCTGGGCGATTGCGTGGCGCCAAAGATGGCGCCCTCGCAACTGCGGATCACCGACGCGGTGCGCTGCGGCAGCGCTGTGCCGGTGTGTTGGAAGACCTCCCAGCCGGCGTCCAACTCGACAAAGTCAAAGCGCAACGGCAGCGCCGCCAACACGCGCTGCGCCGCCGGCACAACTTCCTTGCCGACGCCGTCGCCGGGAATCAAGGCAATACGATAGGTTCGTTCGGTCATGCTCTATCCTCATTCAAGAGAGAGTGGAGATTAGAGAGTGGAGATTAGCGATTGGAGATTCGTGCGTGCTGCGGTTAGGGTCTCGCAATCGCCCAATCTCTTAATCTCTAATCTCCAATCTCTTTCCTACACCCACC
Organism: Anaerolineales bacterium UBA3905; assembly: GCA_002391565.1. Classification (GTDB taxonomy): domain Bacteria; phylum Chloroflexota; class Anaerolineae; order Caldilineales; family Caldilineaceae; genus Caldilinea. The sequence continues at coordinate 8,303 of DGFH01000379.1, read as the reverse complement.
CTATCCCACGTAAAATCGCCAACACGCCAAACGCCACAATCACCCCGCCCGCAATCCAGTTGATCCAGCGCAGCGTCGTCGCGTTGACGAATCTGCGCAGGAGCGAGACGCCACCCGACAGCAGCAGCCACCACGCCGCCGAGCCGAGGAAGACGCCCGCCACCAGCGCCACGGCCGCCAGCCGATTCTCCGCCACGTTCACCAGCCCGACGCTGGCAAACACCGCAGTGAAGATCAGGATCGTCGGCGGGTTGGTGAGCGTCAAGGCGAAGGTGGAGGCGTAGGCGCTCAACATGCCATGCGTCTCGCGCTGGGCAGCGGTCGTCGCCGGCGTCGCCATTGCCGTGCGCACACCCAGATAACAAAGAAACACGCCACCCGCCAACGCCAACCATGTCTGCAGATCGAGCAGCAGCCCAGAGAGCAGCGTCAGCCCAAACGCAACGATTGAGCCATACACGGCATCCGCTGACGCTGCGCCCAGCCCAGAGGCCACGCCGATCACCTGCCCAAAGTTGAGCGTGCGCTGGATAATCAGCAATCCAATCGGTCCCACAGGCGCTGCAATCGCAAAGCCAAAGATCAACCCACGCAGGAAAAAGGTCATCTCCATGATGTTGTTCTTTCGTAGAGAATTGGAGATTAGGAGATTGGAGATTGGGAGATTGGAGATTATCTGGACAGAACGCGTCGGTAATCTCCAATCTCTAATCTCCAATCTCTAATCTCCAATCTCTAATCTCCCAATCTCACCATTCCCCACTAAACGGCCCGCCGCCCGCCAGATACTCGTTAACTCTTTTTCTACACCCCGACTGCATGTTCGGCGGCAGGTTGGTCAGGCTGAACCAGGCGCAGCCTTCGATCTCCCAGGTCTCTGGCGGCGGGCCGGGCAGGTCAAAATCCTCGCTCACGTAGACGACGACATGGTCGCTGCGCCCGCCGTGATTGCTGAGGTAGATGCCGAGCAGGCGCGGCTCGCCATGCACCACGGCGCCGACCTCCTCCCATGCTTCGCGCACAGCCGCCTCCATCAGCGATTCGCCGCGATCAACGCTGCCGCCTGGGAAATACCACTTGCTGGCATAGGAGTGGTGGATCAGCAGCGCCACGCCGTCGCGCACGAGCAAGATGCGCACGGAGGGCGTCACAGGCCGCGCCAGAAAGAGCCACAGGTCATAGCCATGCCGCGCCGTGCGCAGCAGCAGAGTGCGCAGATTCACGCTGCCGCCAACTTACGCTTGACGTATTCCACCAGCCCGCCCGCCGCGACGATGCCCATCAC
>DGFH01000379.1:529-6920 GCA_002391565.1 Anaerolineales bacterium UBA3905 | reverse complement strand
CATCACGCTGGCGCTGAGCGGCGGAAAAGCGAACTCGCCCGCCGCGCAGCGAATCACATGCTGTTCGGCGTCGATGGTCACCTGCTCGCCCGGCTGAATGGCGGCGGCGGCTTCCGGGCAGGCAATCGCCAGCAAGCCATTGTTGAGCGCGTTGCGGTAGAAGATGCGGCTGAAGCTGACAGCGACGATCGCGCCGACGCCGTTGTAGACCAGGCACGTGGCCGCCTGCTCGCGGCTCGACCCGCAGCCGAAATTGCGCCCGCCCACGATCACGTCGCCGGGTTGCACATTGGCGGCAAAGGTCGGGTCCAGGTCCTCCAGCGCGTGCCGCGCAATCTCGGCGCGCTCGGTGACAGTGTAGGTGTACTTTCCCGGAAAAATCACATCTGTATTGATATTGTCGCCGTATTTCCAGGCGCGTCCGTTGATGTGCATAGGTGCTCCCTATGGGATTAGGCGATTGAGAGATTAAGAGATTGGAGATTGGAGATTGACACAGCGGCGAGTCAATCCAATCTCACAATCGCCTAATCCCGCAATCTCCAATCTCCAATCTCTACTCCCCAATCTCCCTCGGATCGGTAATCTTCCCCGCCACTGCCGTCGCCGCCACCACTGCCGGATTTGCCAAATAGATCTCCGAATCCGCGGTGCCCATGCGTCCACGGAAGTTGCGGTTGGCGCTGGAGATGGTCACTTCGCCCGGTGCGGGGATGCCCATATGGTTGCCCATGCACGGCCCACAGCCTGGCACGCCAATCACTGCGCCCGCCTCGACGAAATCCTGGATGTAGCCCTGCGCCAGTGCTTCCTTCAATACCTCGCTCGACGCCGGGATCACCAGGAAGCGCACGCCCGGCGCCACGCGTTTGCCGCGGATGACTTCCGCCGCCGCCGCCAAATCCTCCAGCCGCCCGTTGGTGCAGGTGCCCAGAAACGCCTGCTGCACCCGCGTCCCCGCCACCGCCGACAGCGGCACGACCTTGTCAACGCTGTGCGGGCAGGCAAGCACCGGCTCCAGCTCGGCGGCGCGATAGTGGTGAGTAGCGGCGTAGGCGGCGTCGTTGTCGGGCAAAAGAGATTGGAGATTGGAGATGGAGATTGACGTCCCCTCGCCCAATCTCCAATCTCTACTCTCCAATCTCCGATTCAACCGTGACTCCAGATACGCCATCGTTTTCGCATCCGGCGCAACCCACGCATTCTTGGCGCCGAACTCGGCCATCATGTTGGGCAGCACCATGCGTGACTCCAGGCTCATCGCGGCGATGCCGCTGCCGTGAAACTCGACGGATTGGTACAACCCACCGTCGGCGCCGAGATCGCCGATGACGCGCAGCGCAAAGTCTTTGGCGGTGACGCCGGGCGGCAGCTTGCCTTCGAGCACGATCTTCATGCTTTCCGGCACGCGCAGCCACAGTTCGCCCGTCGCCCACAACGTCGCCACCTCGCTGCGCCCGATGCCGGCGCCGAATGCACCCAGCCAGCCAAAGTGCGTGGTGTGCGAATCCGCGCCGAGGATGAGCTGGCCGGGCAGGACGAGCGCTTCCTCGCTCAAGACCTGATGGCAGATGCCGCGCCCGACCTCAAAGAAGTGGCGGATGCCTTGCTCCTGCACAAAGTGGCGAATCTCGGCGTGGTTCTGGGCGTGCCTGGTTGTCGGCGCAGGCACGGCGTGGTCGAGCGTGATGGCGATGCGCTCCGGGATCAAGACACGCTCTTGGCCGAACTGCTGCCAGATGCGGCGGATGGCGGCGGTGTTGTCGTGGCTGAGCACGACGTCGGGCCGCGCATCGACCACCTGCCCAACCTCGACAAAGGCAAGACCGGCGGCGCGAGCTAATGCTTTTTGAGCAAAGGTCTGCGGCAATAGATCAGGATGATGTTCCACTATCGCTATCCTTTGGCTGTTTCACATCTGACCGCTTTGCTTGACCGGTCAGTACATCTTTATACTCGACCGCTATCTGAATTGTGCGAAGAAGCGGGAAATTCTCTGGAACTGAATGCGACCACCAGGATTTGCCACTCAATTTGTTCACGATTTCCTCAAGGAGTTGGGACATGCCGAGCAGTTCGACACCCTCGATTGATCTTGTTTTCATTGTGCGATCAAGGCCAAAGACTGCCCGCTTCTTAATTTGCGGCAATTGGATTCCGCGGAAAAGCTCGGGAATATATCGTTGCCCTACATCGAATTTCCGCGCAAGCCGCTCAGATCGCTTGCTCCATGAGTCGGCATCCATTGATGTCTCGATATGAACGAGTTCCTGTTTTTCAGGGTGAAACGCAACAACGTCCAATTCACCCTCATAACCGCCTGATGATCGTCGGCCCACTCGAACATTGTGACGAACAAAGTAATCTTGATACATATAGTATTCAGCGACGAGTTGTTCCAGATAGTTCATCGATAGACCCTCTCAAAACGCGTTATCTACGTGTCAAAGCTGCTTTTCATAGAACACACTCAACGGATCGTCCCAGTAGTCGCCGAATGGCCCGATTTTGATGTAACCCATGCGTTCGTACAGGCGGATGGCTGCGTGCGAGTAGACGCCGGTTTCCAGCCGTGTCAGCGTGACGCCGCGCTGGCGCACCTGTTCCTCCAGAAAAGCCAGCAGGCGGCGACCGACGCCGTGACCACGCGCCGTCTCAGCTACGAACATGCGCTTGAGTTCGGCGTAGCCTTCCGGCTTGAGCACGGCGGCGCCGCAGCCGACGACGGCGTCATCCTGCCGCGCCACGCAGAAGATCACGTGCGGCTGCGCCAGCGAATCGACATCGACCAGGTGGTTGCTCTCCGCCGGATAGAGCGCCGCCGCCGTCTCGTCCGACGCACGGATCAGCTCACGCACTTTCGGCAGCAGGGGTGACGCCAGTTCAACCGTGACTGTCATGCTTACAACTCCCCGTGCAGCAGCAGATAGGCGACGGCGGCGACGACGACGCGATCCTTGATTTCGCCGGTGCGCACTGCTTCCTTGAGCCACGCCGGCGTCACCCAGTGAAACGTGACGAACTCGCCGTGATCATGCGCGGTGTCTGCCGTCAGTTCCAGCCCGCGCACCCGGTAGATATGGCTGCACGCCACGCCAAAGCCGGGGTTGTCCCACACCATGCCAAGATAGCTGACTGTGGCGTCGTTGACAAGAACGGGCGCATAGCCGGTCTCCTCTTGCAACTCGCGCAGCCCTGCCGTCTGTAGCTCTTCGCCCGGCGCAGCCAGCCCGCCCGGCACCTGCCAGACGACCTTGCCCACGCCGTGCCGGTACTCGCGCTCCAGCAAAATCTCGCCGGCGGCGTTGAAGCCGATCACGCCGACGCCGACGCCCGCTGGCTCGATGCGCGTGTATTCATAGCGTTTGCCGTCGGGCAATTCCACCTCGTCCACGACCACGCCGACCCAGCGGTTGCGAAAGACGCGGCTCGACGACAGCGTCTTCCAGGCAACAGGTTCACTCTGTGACACGATCTGCACTCCGATCTTCATTTGGTGCGTACGGGCTTGGGATTCCAAGCCCCTTTTGCAATATATCGCTGGCAGGGCATGAAATTTCATGCCCGTACGGTGCGACACCCAATCTCTAATCTCCTGATCTCACGCCGGCGTCTGTTCAAGCCCCTCCAGCACCGCAGTGCTGACCAGCTTGCTGTGATATTCGCGCAGCAGGAAGTCGACGTCGTCGAGGGTGAGGCGCTTCTGATCCGCCAGCGCCTTGATGTGATTGGTGACGGCTTTGACATCGCTGTCGCTGAGATTGAGTTGCAGTTGCTCGGCGCGTTCCTTGATGGCGTTCCAGCCGGTCAGCCGATGCGCCACGTGGATGTAGCGCGTCAAGCCAAAGTCAGCGGGGTTGAGAATCTCGTAGGTGCTGGGATTGTTGAGGATCGCCTTGGCGTGGATGCCCGCCTTGTGCGTAAACGCGGTGAAGCCGGTGATGTAGTTGTTGAAGGGTACGTCCACATCGACCAGGCTCGCCACGTAGTTGTCGATCTCGCGCAGCAGCGGCAGGTTATATTTCGCCCGCACTGCGTCTGGGTTGTAGGCATACATGCGCGCCACCAGCCCGCCCAATGGTGTGATGCCGTTACGTTCGCCGATGCCGAGCACCGAAGTGTCCACGTGCGTGGCGCCCGCCTCCAGCGCACAGAAGGCATTGGCGACGGCGCAGCCGGTGTCGTTGTGCCCGTGAAACTCGATGTCGCAGGAGACAATCCCGCGCAACGTCTTGACCAGATCGTACACCTGGCGCGGGTTGGCGACGCCCACCGTGTCGGCGATGCCCACGCGATTGACGCCGATCTTGTCCACGGCGCGGTAGATCGTCAGCAGATCGACCAGGTCGCTACGGAAGCTGTCCTCTGAACTGAAGCGCACTTCCAGCCCCTGGCTCTTGATGAACTCGATCACTTGGATGGCGGATTCGATGATGTAGGGAATGTCCTTACCGTGCGAGAACTGGCGCAGAAAGCTGCTCGTGCCAAAGACCACGTCGATGCCGTCGGCGCCGGTGTCGATTGCCAGCTTGGCGTCGTCCATGTGACAGCGCACATGCGTGAGAATCTTGGTCTTCAAGCCCAGGCTGGCGATGCGTTCGAGGTCGCTGCGGCTTTGCGGGCTGGCCGCCGGCGAGGTCAGCTCAATATACTCCACGCCGAACGCGTCGAGCAGACGGGCGATCTCCACCTTCTGGTCGGTGGTGAAGAAGGCGTTGGCGAACTGTTCGCCCTCGCGCAGGGTGGACTCGATGATGGCGAAACGGTCAAGGCTCATGGTGTACGCTCCTGTTGGGTGAAAACCAAACTTCCAGACAAATAAAAAACCGGCGCATCCGTCTGGATGGCCGGTTGGGTGTCGTCGCTGAACCCGAGCAAGCACAAATCACCAGACGGTGTGGTCCGGAACCTGCTTCTTGCTCTGCTTGTTGATGGCGATCAACATCGTGCTGCGTAATCCTTGTTGGTGCAGGACTCAACTGTAGCTTGGTAGATGGTAGTCGATTGTGGGCGTCGTGTCAAATCGACGTGAAGCCAGCGTTCGCTTTGTGTGCGTCCGCTTCCAGGTCAAAATCAGGAAGGATGATCTGCAAGGATGGCGCGTGCGCGTCCCGCGTGACAAGTTCGCTATATTTTGTTAGCACTTGGCGGAGTTGGCGCAACGCTGCGCTGTGGTCAAACTCTGCCATGCGCTCAAGCAGCATTGCAATGAGCCAGCAAGAAACTGATGGTGTAGGACGCGGGAGCAACTACTCCAGTCACTTCGATTGGTGAAGTTGATGTCTGTGCCATCGGCGCGATTGAATTCCTTTCCCCACTACAGACGGTCACGCGTGGTTGTCAACACATCGACCAGAAAGCGCGTCGCCTCGGTGTGATTTGCACTCATTGGTAGCGCAGTTAGGATGACCTCAATATGTCGGTCGGCTACTGGTATCCGCGCATGGTAATACGCTCGCGCTCTGGCTTGCAGTGACTTCCAGGTGGCAAGCGAACACGGATAAACCAGACAACTGACGATGCGCGCAGCGTTCTTCACAGTCGAGTAGGCGAGCACCTGCAAAAGGTCGAGGCGATGTTGTGTTTGTAACTGCTCGTCCAACTGCCACCAGGCTGTCGTTTGCAGCTCCTCCCAGTGGCGTTTGTACTTGGCGTCAATGATGATCGTCTCTGTACCCGTTTCCAGGATCAGATCCGGCACAAGCGAACGTTGCGAACCTTGATAAGGCGGCGACCACGACAAAGGCACGGTGGTTTCGCGGCGGCGTCCCACTTGCAGCACGCCACCGAGCGAATGCGCCGCCTTTGACATGACCGTCTCCAGCCAAGCCTCGAAGAATTCCTCCATACTCAGCATCCACGGCAGCCCGTTCAGGTCAGCAATGCCCGCCAGCCCGCGATCATCCGCCGTCCACTCAATCGCTTCGATGCCCTGACGGAACACATCGGTCGTGAGCGGCTGTCGTGCCCAGGCTTGAAACTGTGTACCCGTGGGCGGCTTGGGCTGAACTGACCGCACTCTGTCGATCAGCAGTTGGCAGAGCACCGCCAATTGCGCCACAAATGCCCCGGCGTTGCGCTGCGTCTCCAGACTCGCCAGTTGTTTGCGCAGTGTAAAGTGGATGGCCGCTTTGAGTTCACGATGATCCAGCAGGTCGGGAAAGCGACTTGGCACATCAAGCAGACGCAAGCGGGGCATCTGCACGGTGGCATACTGCTGCCAATCCACCGTGCCACGGGGTGAAGCCGTGACAGCGTCCGTCATTTCAAAGCGTCGCTCCAGGCGATCCAACAACGCCTGCATCCTGCTGATCACGATCGTTGACAGTACCCAGGGTGGAATCCGCCGTTCCGAGCCGGGTAGCAAGGGGAGTTTCAGCGGCTGCGGCAC
>DGFH01000379.1:0-268 GCA_002391565.1 Anaerolineales bacterium UBA3905 | reverse complement strand
GCTGCGGCACAACGCGCCAGCCCATTTCTCCTAGCATCGCGCCGATGCCAAGCCACTCGAAGCGCGGACGCACAATCAAACCGATGTCGGGACGCCCGGATGTTGGCGACAAGAGCGGCACAGCGCCAACACGTGTCTGGGTGACAAACTTGAGATAGACTTCGCTGCCGTCGAAGTCAACAGCGGCGTCGGCGCAGAAGGTGCGCAGGACACCCTCATTTTGGCGTAAAAACTGATGCGCCAAGCGTGCCGCTTGCCCTTCGACGGC
>DGFH01000133.1 GCA_002391565.1 Anaerolineales bacterium UBA3905 | reverse complement strand
TTACAAAATTATTCGGCGATCGACGTCGCTGCCATCGGCGTACAGAGCGTCCTCTCCCGTAGGCCATCGCCTCGGGCGTGACGGCGTTGTTGACCGGAAACGTCCGGCTGGAAGCCGAATCTACGGTTACCGAATCGATTGGTTAAACTCCATGATCCACCGATGCGGCGCAATTTGCCCCGAACGTGAAGTAGACCCGCGCGTGCCGGCCTGATTGGTGCGCAGCGGAAGATACGGTATGCTTGATGTTGACAATCATCATCGCGTCGTAGCGTGCAACCTGCTTGCAAGGAGCCAACATGCATTATCGAAATCTGGGCCGCACCGGGCTGAGGGTCTCCGAGATCTGTCTGGGCACGATGCAGTGGGGCTGGACGGCTGACGAAGGCGCCAGCCAGGCGGTCATGGATGCCTTCGTCGAGGCGGGCGGCAACTTCATCGACACGGCGGACATCTACAGCAACTGGGCGCCCCACAACCCAGGCGGGGTGAGCGAAGAGATCATCGGACGCTGGCTAAAGGCGCGTGGACGCCGTGATCAGATCATCGTGGCGACCAAAGCGCGCGGACGCATGTGGGAAGGGCCGAACGGCGAGGGGCTGAGCCGCGCACATCTGCTCAAAGCATGCGAAGATAGCCTCCGCCGCCTGCAGACCGATTACATCGATCTATACCAGGCGCACTGGTACGATGAGGAGACGCCCATCGAAGAGACGATGGCTGCGTTTGACACGCTGGTGCGACAGGGCAAGGTGCGCTACGTCGGCTGCAGCAACTATCCGGCGTGGCGACTGATGGAGGCGTTGTGGGCCAGCGACAAGCGCAATCTGGTGCGCTACGATGCGCTTCAGCCTCATTACAATCTGGTGCATCGCGCCGAATTTGAGCGCGAACTAAAGGAAGTTTGTCTCACCTACGGTCTGGGCGTGATCCCGTATAGCCCGTTGGCAGGCGGCTTTCTCACTGGCAAGTATGCGCGCGAACGCGAAAGCGCCAGTGCGCGCGCCGGCGGCGTCAGGCGGCGCTATTTCAACGACGCCGGCTGGCGTACGCTGGATGCCGTGAAAAAAGTCGCCGGCGAAATCGGCAGCACACCGATGGCCGTGTCGCTGGCGTGGTTGCTGGCGCAGCCAGGCATGACCGCGCCCATCGTGGGCGCCAACTCGGTGGCGCAATTGCAAGCCAGCCTGGCCGCCAGCGATCTGACGCTTTCCACAGCTCAGCTTGCCACGCTGAACCAGGCGTCGGCGTGGGCGCCGGATGAGGATGAATAGAGCAACTCCCCGTATTGCTGGCGGCGGCTACAGAGTGAGGGCGCAAATGCGGCAACCAGCGCCCGAAATATTGCAAAGCTGTGGTAGAATGCCTGGCGCGAATGATTGCGTGCAGCACGTTGCGCCAGGCGTTTTCGCCCCACCAAGGCGCAAACCGATCTGGCGACGAATATGCCCAGCCCCAATGCGAGGGGGGAAGTCGTGACCATCAGAATGCAGATTGCTTTGCCAACCGAGGCGCCGGCTCGTCGCTCCTTACTGGAGATGGATCAGGCGCAGCTCGCCGACTATCTGGCCGGGTTGGGCCAACCACGTTTCCGCGCCCGGCAGGTGTGGGAGTGGATTTACAAGCGCTTTGCCGGCGACTTTGCTACGATGAGCAACCTGCCCAAAGACCTGCGCACCCGGCTTGCGGCGGAAGCCACCATTGCACCGCTGACGCTTGTCACCGAGATCGTTTCGCAAGATCGCGATACAGTAAAGACGCTCTTTCAACTGCACGACGGTCAGACCATCGAAGCTGTGTTGATGTTGTACGACGAGCGGCGCACGCTCTGCATCTCCAGCCAGGCTGGCTGCGCAATGGGTTGCACTTTCTGCGCCACGGCGCAAGGGGGGCTGGCGCGCAACCTGACGCCTGGCGAGATTGTGGCGCAGGTGCTCTACTTTGCCCGCTATCTGGCCGACCCCACCCTGCCGCCGGCAACGGTGGTGACGCGCCCGACGAGCGTGACCAATATCGTCTTGATGGGGATGGGCGAACCACTGCACAATTATGCGAATGTCTGGGCTGCATTGCATCGGCTGACCGACGCCGACGCGTTTGGTTTGGGGGCGCGCCACATCACCTTGAGCACGGTTGGACTGGCGCCCGGCATCGACCGCATGGCGGATGAAGACTTGCAGATCGGTCTGGCGGTCAGCCTGCACGCGCCCAACGACGAACTCCGCACGCAACTGGTGCCGGTCAACAAAGGGTATCCTGTTGATGAGGTGCTGGCGGCAGTGCGGCGCTATATTGCCAAAACCAACCGTCGCGTCACCTTCGAGTACGCGTTGATGGCCGGCATCAACGACACGCCAGCGCTGGCGCAGGAATTGGCGGGCAAGCTCCAGGGCATGTTGTGTCACGTCAACCTGATTCCGCTCAATCCCATTCCAGACAGCAAATATCAACCCACCAGCGATGCGGATGCGGCGCGCTTTGCCCAGATTCTGCGCGAGGCCGGCATCCCCACTACGGTGCGCCTGCGTCGCGGCATCGAGATCAACGCCGGGTGCGGGCAGTTGCGTCGCGCCGTGAACAAGGCGGCGCAGCCCGGTGCGGTGACCATTGGGTGATGCTGAAAGTATCGTGGGTGCAACAAAAAGAGGCCGACCCAGTCAGGATCGGCCTCACACCATCCACACATTTTAGTTGCGCCGTGGCGGCGCAATGCTGCGTTTTATGCCTTGGTGGCGCTCTTCAGGCACGCTGTGCACAGGCGCTTGCTCACGGGCCTGCCCTCTTGCATCACCGTCACTTTTTGGATATTGATATCCCAGTGGCGGCGCGTTGCCTTTTTCGACCACGGACGATTATTGCCAAACTGCGGGCCTTTGCCGCATTGCTGACACTTAGCCATACCTGTAATCCTCCATTCCTGCCAAACCCAGGCCAGCGTCAGATGAACGGCCTCGGGCATAATATCTGCACAACATTAAAAATGTAGCACATTAGGACGAAGCTGTCAAAATGCATGAAGCCGCACCGGTGAATCATTCACCCCCTGATAGCTCAAGTCCACTCAAGTGGACCGGTAGGCGACGTCCAGTCGGCTTATGAGAATGAACAAAATAACCCGGCAATCAAAGTAGGCGCGGTTCACAGCTGCAGCTTCTCGGTCAATGCGCGAGACGGATGGAACGGCGAGACCACGCCGCTACGAGCAGCGTCTACGGCTACGGCGGGTTTTCGTAGATGCGGTTCTTAGCCGCACGTTCTCGCCAGACAGGAAAATGCGGTTGAGAACCGCATCTACGATGACCGAATCTATTTGTTAATATGCTTGAGCCAACTTCAGTGTTCAGCCTCGATTTATGAAGATTTACCAAATGATT
>DGFH01000204.1 GCA_002391565.1 Anaerolineales bacterium UBA3905 | reverse complement strand
CCACCGGCGCGGCGTATGTGGCCGCCAACCAATCGCCCAATGGCGCGGGCGTGGCGATTCTGGCGGGCGTGCTCGTCGGATTGTTGATCGGCAGCATCAACGGGGTCGGCGTGGCGGTCTTTCGCGTCAACCCGCTGATCATGACGCTTGCCATGTCGGGGATTCTGTTGGGGCTGTTCACAGCATGGACGCAGACGGTGCTCGCCGGTTCGACGCAGGTGGCGCCCTTCATCAAGCTGCTGGGCGGCGGCGCGTGGATGGGCAGCGTTCCCTACAGTGTGCTGGTGTGGGGCGGCGTGGCGCTGGTGGTGATCTGGCTCTTGCGCAGGTCGGGGTGGGGGCGACTCATCTACGCCATCGGCGACAACGAAACCGCCGTGCGGCTGGCGGGCGTGCGCGTCTGGCAAGTGCGCCTGAGTGCGTACATGCTCTCCGGCGTGCTGGGAGCGATTGCGGGCATCCTGCTTGGCGGGCGCACCGGCGCGGTCGATCTACAGCTTGCCGGCGCGTTCCTGCTGCCTTCGGTGGCGGCGGCAGTGATCGGCGGCACCTCGATCTTTGGCGGCGTGGGCGGCTACACCGGCACGATCCTCGGCGCGCTCATCCTCAGCGTGCTCAACTCGCTGCTCACCTTCCTCAACGTCGGTCAGGCGATCCAGCAAATGGTCTACGGTGCGATCGTGCTGGCGCTGGCGTGGGGTTACGCCAGCCTGACGCGGCGAAGCTGAGGATGAGTCACAGACCCTGTCATAGCAATCCTGTCTTTGACGCAGCGCACCGCAGGGGAATTGCAAAGCGAATTTAGCACCTGGCGCTTGCTCTAGCCGAAGCCGGCGGCTTGTCCGTCCGCTAGCGGGTGAGTCGATAGAAGACATACGGCGCCAGCGTGATCCAGATCAGCACCAGCACCCAAACGCGTCCGGCCAGCAGGTTGTAGTCGGCCAGCAACCGCTCCCACGAGTTGCCCATGACATAGTGCCCGAAGATGAACTCGAAGCCGATGGTCAATGCCAGCCAGATCAGCCCAACGCTGATCGCCGCTTGCGCCGAGGGCAGCGGCCACCAGCGGCTCAATAACCAGATGTACAGGCCGAAAAGCACAATCCCCGTCACGGTCGACACCTGGTGCGCTGTGAGATCGCCAAGCGCATCACGGTAAAGGAACTGGCGCAGCGCGCCGTTGATGATGCCGATGACCGGCAGACCAAGCCAGGCAAGCAAGTATTTGGTGATCATGAGCGACTTCTCTCTCTAGGCTGCTTCCGGCAGAAGTTGACCCGCCCAGGCTGTAATGGCATTCCAATCGCGCTTGTCTTCATCTCTAGCCTTCATCATTCTGGAGATCATGCGGTCAAGGAAGGACATTTTGCTCAGATCGAGTTTGCCAGCAAAAAATGCTTCGCTTTGTGGCTCCAGGATGGCGTGCACCGGCGCCACGTAGGCGGCGCGGGCGGCCTTGCTGGCCTCGCTGTCGTCGAGATTGAGCATGTGCACCGTGAAGAAGGCGGTTGGCGCAGTGCGCAGACGCGCTGCGTGTATCTCTACGAAATTTTTTGCTTGCGGCAACCAGCTGCCCATACGAATGGCGCTGCCCACCACAAACGCATCGTAGCCGGTCACGTCGCCGACTTCCTCAATGCGCCGCACATCCACACTTGCGCCGCGCGCACACAACTCTTGACCAATCGCCTGCGCCACTTCGCCCGTCGATCCACATTTGCTGGCATACGCCACCAACACTTTGTTCATGTTCTGCTCCTTTCCACAACTGGCATGGACATACTCAATAGTGGGCATCTGACTACCCAGGACGGTCACACCGCCACACATCAACGTGCTGGCGGCCAGCACACCGCCGCTGGCAACCAGAAAGCGCCGCCGACTGACGCTTGGATTACCCATACCCTGTCACTCCTTCATCGACAACTGAATCACTGCCTTTGATGGCGTTATGTCATCCCTCATGTAACATCCGCAACCTGTGTGCGGGCAGTGGACGCCGTCGCTGTCTACGCACTTTCAGTGTCGCACACAGCCGCAACGCAAGGATCACATGAAGATGTAGGCGTTGCATGTAGGCGTCTAAAAGCCGCTTGGGGATTTCTTTTCTTCGACGCAGAGAGACGCAAAGGCGCCAGGAAACCGCAGAGAAGGTCTCTAACCAGGAATGGCGCCGACGCTGGCAACAGGGATGTCGCCATGATTCATGGGATAAGGGCGCCGCTAGAGCACTGACAGCGAAAGTCTGCCAGAAGGGTTGACGATTCAGGCGCCTTCCGCTACCATCACCGCATCAACTTTCCATCCAAGCCACCGCTGTGAGCCTTCACCATGCGCGACCAGCTTCTCGCCATCGACAACGGCACGCAAAGTGTGCGCGCCCTGCTCTTCGATCTGCAAGGGAATCTGCTCGCCAAGTCGCAGGTCTACATCGAGCCGTACTTCGCCCGTCAATCAGGTTGGGCGGAGCAAAACCCGGAGTATTACTGGAGCGCGCTCTGTCAGGCGTGCCAGGGGTTATGGACAAAGCCCGGCGCACGCAAGGAGGCTATCGCAGGCGTGGCCTTGACCACGCAACGCGCCACGGTCGTCAATGTCGATAAGCAGGGAAAGCCGCTGCGCCCGGCCATTGTCTGGCTGGATCAGCGGCGCACGCCTGGATTGCCGCCCCTGGGCGGATTGTGGGGCGTGGCTTTTCAGCTGGCGCGTATGACGGAGACGATCGCCTACATCCAGGCCGAGGCTGAGGCGAACTGGATCCGCACCCACGAACCAGACATCTGGGCGGAGACCTACAAGTATCTCTATCTCTCCGGTTATCTCACCTATAAGCTCACCGGACGCTTTGCCGACTCGGTCGGCTGCCAGGTGGGCTTCATGCCCTTTGACTACAAACGGCTGCGCTGGGCGGGAAAATGGGATTGGAAATGGCGCGCGGTGCCGATGCATCCCGACCTGCTGGCAGAACTCGTCCCGCCGGCAGGTGAGCTTGGCGCCATCAGTGCAACTGCATCTGCTGCGACTGGCATTCCGGCGGGATTGCCGTTGATCGCGGCGGCGGCGGACAAGGCGTGCGAGGTGATCGGCGCCGGCGCGCTCGAACCGCACATTGGCTGTCTCAGCTACGGCACCACCGCCACAATCACCACGACGCAAACGCGCTATATCGAGCCAATCCCGTTGATTCCGCCCTACCCGGCTGCGATCCCCCATGCCTACAATTTGGAGGTGCAAATCTATCGCGGCTTCTGGATGGTGAGCTGGTTCAAGACCGAGTTCGGCCAGCGCGAACTGCAACTGGCTGAGGAGCAAGGAGTTGCGCCGGAGAAACTGCTCGACGGCCTGGTGGCGAATGTTCCCCCTGGTTGCGAAGGGCTGGTGCTGCAGCCGTACTGGTCGCCCGGTCTCAAGGTGCCGGGGCCGGAGGCGATGGGCGCCGTCATCGGTTTCACCGACGTGCACACGCGCGCCCATCTCTACCGGGCGATCCTGGAAGGGCTGGCTTACGGTCTGCGCGAGGGAAAAGAACGACTGGAGAAACGGGCGAACACGCCGATCACCGAACTGCGCATCTCCGGCGGCGGCTCCCAGAGCGACGCCGCCATGCAGCTCACCGCTGACATTTTCGGGCTGCCGGCGATCCGCCCACATGTCTACGAAACCTCTGGGCTGGGCGCCGCCATCGATGCCGCCGTCGGGCTAAAGCTGCACCCCGATTTCACTACCGCCATACGCGCAATGACGCGACCTGGACAGGCGTTCGAGCCGAATCACCGCACGCATGTGATGTACGACGAACTCTACCGCCGCGTCTATCTTCGGCTTTATGCGCGGCTCAAGCCGTTTTACAAAGACATTCGCGCGATTGTGGGGCGGTGAAGGTAGGTAAGCAATAAACTAAAGAAGTCGATGGCGCCGAGAAGACTGTTGCGCCTAGCCCTCTCCCACCCAGATCACCCAATCGATGCCGAGTTGTTGCGCGCTATTGGCAAGACGTTTGTCGCCGGTATAAAGCGGCGCAGTCAACGCTTGCGCCAGGGCGAGATAGAAGCCATCATATGCGCGCACCTGTCCAAGCTGTACGGCCCAGTCATATGCTGCCCGGCAACGCGCCGTTGTATCGGGCACAATCGTCACATCCAGCGCTGCTAAATCCTCGATCGCAATGGTAGCCTCGTCCGCCGTGAGAAGCCGGTTGAATGCATAGCGGCGGATCACCGAAGTGCATTCAGCCAGGAGGAGCGGCGGTGCAACGATGCTGGCGCCAGCCTGACGCCACGTCACGAAGCGTTCCAGGGTATCGACCGGCGCTATCGTGGGCAACAGGGCGCCAACCACCGCACCGGCATCAATCACGACTTGAGGCAACGGTAAGGTCTGCATCACGCTCCTCGCGCAATTGTTCGATTACGAGGACAGGATCGGGCAGCAGCCCCTGCTCGGCACGGCGCGTCAGGATCGCCTGCCGGTGTATACGAATCTGTTCCAACCCGTCGAGCTGGCGCTGACGGCGAAGGTCATGTTCACGTTGGCGCAGTGTCAATTGTGCCTGGACATACTCGCGCACGATGTCGGAAAGGCTGCGTCCCTCGACGCGAGCCAACTCGGTGAGCACGCGATGCTGCTCTGGTTCGAGCAAAATTTGCGTTCGCTGCATCCGTGCGGTCATGCTCATTCCTTTCACACAGGTATCGATATCGATTTGATTATACATCTACATTGATGTAGTCATAAACGTGCTGCTGTCCTGACAATAGCGGTATGCTCACCGTCTTGTATTTTGACGGCATAAGCAATCTGTCTTACTTGGTCGGTGCATCCCCCCACCGCTTATCGATCTCCCGCTCTCCGCGCTTCATCGCCAGCAGCAGCGCATCCTGATCCACCGGCAGCGCCAGACAGCGCACGCCAACCGCGTTGTAGATGGCGTTGGTGATCGCCGGGCTGATCGGGATCGAGCTGATCTCGCCCACGCCCTTGGCGCCGTAGGGACCTTCTGCCGTCGGGTCTTCGACGACGAAGTTGCGCATCGCCGGCATGTGCTTGATGCCGGGCATCTTGTACTGGCCCAGGTGCTGCGTCCAGGGTCGGGCGTTTTCCTCGATGTAGTGTTCGGTCAGCGCGTTGCCGATGCCCATGACGATGCCGCCTTCGATCTGCCCGCTCAGGCTCAGGATATTGATGGCGCGCCCCACGTCATGCGCCGAAACCACGCGCTCAACGGCTACTTCACCTGTTTCCGTATCGACGCTGACCAGCGCCGCATGCACGGCGTAGGAAAAGCCGAAGTGCATGTCGCCGCCCGTGCCCAGCGGTTGTGTCTTGGGCGCCCAATATTCGTAGCGCAGCTTGGGGGAGCGGCCTTCGTCGATGAGGGTTTTGACCGCATCGGCGAAAGAAATCGTGCGGGATTGGGAGATTGGGAGATTGGGAGATTGGAGATTGGAGATTGGAGATTGGGCGTCGGACACAGACTCTTCAATCTCTAATTTCTGATTTCCGTTCGTGTCGCACTTCGCCCCTCGCCCCTCGCCCTTCACTTTGGCAAGGCGAGCTTCGTCCACATACGCCAGCCCTTCGTGAAAGGCGATGACCTCTGGCGGGACGTCGAACTTTTCGGCCACCACGCCCTGTATCCGCTGGCGCATGGAGCGCGCAGCCAGGCGGGCGGCGTTGCCGCTGAGATAGGTCTGGCGGCTGGCAGTGGTCGGGCCGCCGTCGGGCGAAAGGTCGGTGTCCATCACCAGCACGCTGACATTGCGGAAGGGCAGCCCCAGTTCCTCCGCCGTGCACGCCGCCAGCACGCCGATCAAGTTTTGCCCCATCTCGGCGCTGCTGGTGCGAATCTCGGCGCGCCCGGTGGGAAAGACCTCGACCTCTGCCTCCGCCTTGTCCGGCGCACCACCGCCGAGACCGGTGTTTTTGTACCCGGCCGCGAGACCCCAGGCGTAGACTTTGCTGCCGACGCGGATGGGATTGAAGAGATTGAGAGATTGAGAGATTGGAGATTGGAGATTAGAGATTGACGCGGCGTCGTTCTTCCCTTCTCCCAATCTTCCAATCGCCCAATCTCCTAATCTCCAATCTCTAATCTCATTCTCCACCTTCTCCAGACACGTCAACAACCCCACACTGTCGCGCAGCACCTGACCTGTGGCGGTGGTGGCGCCGACGCGCATGGCATTCTTACGGCGCAACTCGATGGGATCCATACCCAGCGCCTCGGCGACGAGATCCATGTTGCTCTCGACAGCGAAAGCGGACTGCGTGACGCCAAAGCCGCGGAAGGCGCCGCACGGCGCGTTGTTGGTGTACATGGCGTAGCAGTCGATCTTGGCGCTGCCGACGACGTAAGGCCCGGTGGCGTGCGTGGTCGCGCGGGTCATCACCTTTTCGCCCAGGCTGGCATAGGCGCCGCTGTCGCCGTAGAGTTCAGCCTCGACCGCGGTGAGCGTGCCATCGCGTTTGGCGCCAGTCTTGATGCGGATGATCGTGGCGTGGCGCTTGGGGTGGAAGCGCAGGCTCTCTTCGCGCGTGTAGAGCACCTTGACCGGGCGCCTCGTTACCTGCGCCGCCAGTGCGGCATGGAACTGGCCGGCGATGTCCTCCTTGCCGCCAAAGCCGCCGCCCATCACCGTGCCTTTGATGCGCACAGCCTCTTTGGGGACGCCCAGACAACGCGCCACCTGGTCGCGGTCGGCGTAGGGAATCTGGCTGCCGACGTAGATGGTCAACTTGTCATGATAACCGTAACGTGGGTCGTTCCAACCGGCGGGCACAGCGACCGAGCACTCCGGCTCCAGGAAAGCGTGTTCGGTCATCGGTGTGCGGTAGGTGCGCTCCACGATGACATCGGCGGCGGCAAAACCTGCGTCGATGTCGCCGTAACGCACTTTGATGTGTTTCAACAGGTTGCCGTCGGGGCGGTCAGGGTGGAGTACGGGGGCGTCTGGTTGGCGCGCCATCACCGGATCGGTGACGGCAGGCAGCACTTCGTAGTCCACTTTGATCAAGTTGAGCGCATCGTGCGCCAACTCGTCGGTGTCGGCGACGACCAGAGCAATCGGATCGCCGACATAGCGCGCCGGATAATCGCCGCCGGCAAAGGCGGGCCAGTCATACTCGACCAGGCCATGCCGCAGCTCGCCGGGGATGTCCTTCTGTGTCAGCACACAATGCACGCCGGGCAACGCCAGCGCTGCCGACGCGTCGATGCTGAGGATGCGGGCGTGGGGATGCTCGCTGCGCAGGGTGGCGCCGTACAACATGTCGGCGAACTGGTAGTCGTCGGCGTACATCGCCTGCCCGGTGACCTTCGCCACGGCGTCGGGGCGCGGGATCGCCTTGCCGATGTGTTCGAGCGGTTCGGCGTGGTCGGGCAGCACTGGCTCCGGCAGATGACCGGTGCGCATCTTCTCGGCAGCCGCCTTGACCGCATTGACAATCGAAACGTAGCCGGTGCAGCGGCAGTAGGTGTCCTTCAGGCAGTGCTTGATCTCGTCGTCGCTGGGGTCGGGATTGGCGTCGAGCAACGTCTTCGCCTGCATGATAAAGCCGGGCGTGCAGAAGCCACACTGCGTGGCGCCGTGTTGGACGAAGGCTTGTTGGAGAGGGTGGAGTTCCTCAATCTCAGAATCGCTTAATCGTTCAATCTCCTGAGATTGGGAGATTGGGCGATTGGGAGATTGCCATGTAGCCGCCACGCCCTCAATCGTCAGCACCTCGGCGTTCTGCGCCTTGAAAGCGGGATAGATGCAGGAGTTGACGCTGCGTCCGTTGACGATCACGGTGCAGGCGCCGCATTCGGCCTCGTTGCAACCGATCTTCGTGCCGGTGAGACCGAGGTCATAGCGCAGCACCTCGGCGAGAAAGCGGTTGGCGGGTGCGTCCAGCGTGTGTACAACGCCGTTGACGGTCAGGTTCAATGTGGGCATGGGTTCCTCCTATTCAGTCACACTTGGGTGTGCCTTTTCATTCCGCCTGCGCCTGCGCCCGCGCCACCGCCTGGGGCAGCACGCGACGCAGCAGCACAGCGATCATCTCGTGACGGTACTCTTTGCTGGCGCGGTGTTTGCTGGTGCGCACTTCGGCCTGGCGCTGGGCGGCGACGATGGCAGCTTCAAGCGCACGGTCGTCCATCCTGGGCGCAGCCAGCAGGATGGCTTCACTCTCGGTGGCGC
>DGFH01000132.1:22110-30519 GCA_002391565.1 Anaerolineales bacterium UBA3905 | reverse complement strand
GAGTTCCACACCATCGTCTGCGTGTACCCATTGGTGGTGATCACCGGCGTGAACTCATTTGTCGCCGTCAGCACCGCACCGGCGCGGTTGGTCACGGTCAGGCGCAGCGTTTCGGTCAGGATCGTCGCATAGCGCACTGTCTCGGTGATGATGAAGTTGTACTCGGTGGCGCCGGCCGAGGCGTTTTGCACGATGAGTTCAATCGGCCCAGTCTCACACATCGGCAAGACCGCCACCTGACGGTTGCTGGAGAGCAACGCTGACGGCGACTGCACCAGCGTGATCGACTGCGGCCCCACGCCCGAACAGGTGCCGCCCAGGCAACTGGCGTCGGCGTAGGATTGCATGTTCAAACCAATACAGGCGATCACGTCGGCATAGACGTCGATGCGCACCATCGATTGCGAACCGGGCGCCAGGCGTGGAATGATCCACTGGACATCGTTGCCATCGCCCACCGGCGTCTGCGTGATCACGCCAGTGGCGTTGGTCACCACGGAACGATTGAAGCGTAAGCCAGGGCCAAGCGTATTCGTGATCATTGCGTTGACCGCGTCGCCGTCGCCAGTGTTCATCAGGTACACTGTCCAGACCGCGCTCTTGTCAATCACTTCATAACGCGCTGGCGTCAGGAACATGTACAACACAGGACTGGTCTTGACAAACGGGTCATCGTCACTTGCCGTGAAGGTGGCCGCACAGCGATCTTCAAATGAAAGATTCGCATACAGCGCGCCCGACGCGCTGCAAGGTCGCAAGACATCCAGGTGGATATACCCGGCCGCCGTAATTGGCAGTGCACTGTCCCATGTCCAGGTGATGCGGTTGCCACTCGAGATCACCTCAGTGGGTGGGTTTGCCGCAAAGAAACCCGAATAGCCGGTGACGGTATAAATGTCATTGGCGCCCAGCGTCAACGTGACGACCAGCCTGTCGGTCAGGCGGTTCGTCGTGCCGCCCAGCACATTGACCGTAATGGATTCCGGCTCACAGGCGTTGGGCGTGCCGGCGGAAATAAGGGCGGACAGATTGCCGCGGAAAATCGTGGTCGGCGTGCCCATGTAGAGCGTGTCGTTGGCGCGGCAGGCGCTGCCCAGCCCATCGACGTAGAGCAACGACCAGTCGTGCCACCCTGTCGACACCTGGCCGCCTAAGGACGCCGTCTGCGCCACCGCCTGATAGCGGATGACAAGAGGTATGCGCCTGACGACATGGGTGAGGACGGTTGCCTGGTTGTTCGCAATATTGCCGTCCGGATTGTCAGAAATGACGTGCGCCCTGACATGAACATCGGCGCTGATCGAAGCATCTGCTGTGACAACGACCGTAATCGTGGCGCTCATCCCGGTGGCCAGATCACCCAGATCGCAGACAAGCGGACGCTGCGCGGTGTCGCAGCTACCTGAACTGGGAACTGCGCTGACCAACGTGAAGCTATAGGGGAATGCGTCGATAACGCTCACGTTGGTGGCCGTAGTGCTGCCCGAATTAGTCACGACAATGGTGTAGGTCACAAGGCTTCCGGCGTTGACGCTGCCAGGCGCGCCGCTCATGCCGATCACCAGATCAGTCGAACTGAGTGGCGTGGTTGCCGTCACCGACGTGCGCACAAACACATCGTTATTGGTGAGCACATTGTCCAGACCATCCGTTGCGACGAAAGCTAAGTTGATGAGATCAGCGCTGCGCGTGGTGGGGACAGTCGCCACCACGGTAATCATTTCCGTGGCAGCGGGCGCCAGATCACCCAGATTGCAGACGATCTCGTTGGTGCAACTGCCGACGTCTGGCGTCACGGTCACAATCTGAAGATCAGAGATCTGCGGATCCCTGACAATGACGTTGGTGGCGGTCGTCAACCCACTGTTGGTGACCACGATCCTATAGGTGATGGTCTCGCCAGCGTTGACTGCGGCTGGTTCGCCTACTTTGGCAATCGTGACGTCGGTTGCCAGCTCGCGCAGTCGCGTCAGATCGAGCACCAGTTCCGGGCTTTCCTGCGTCACTGTCACCAGATGGGTGGCGTCGCGACCGTTCAGCGTGACGCTCACCGTACCGCTCACATAGAGCAGGGGGGCGGGCAGACCGGACACGTTGCTCTGCCCCAACGTTTCGGTGAAGATCAT
The DNA here is from genome assembly GCA_002391565.1 of Anaerolineales bacterium UBA3905. Classification (GTDB taxonomy): domain Bacteria; phylum Chloroflexota; class Anaerolineae; order Caldilineales; family Caldilineaceae; genus Caldilinea. The sequence continues at coordinate 28,393 of DGFH01000132.1, read as the reverse complement.
CGAAGCAAGCGTCTGCGGCAGGTTGATGTCGTAGATGTTGGTGAAGGTCAAACCGCCACTGGCGCTGCACACTTCACCATCACCGCTGACAGTCTTGGTCCCGGCAACGGGGCCGTCGGTGTCCTCCAGATAGGTGAGGCTGGTTGATGTCCTTTGTAGTAGCCCACACGCGGGGCACGTAGGCGCAGATGCATATACGTCATTTTGCATGATGCTGTACGCAGAACATGCCGCGTCATCCCGCACCGTAACCGTGACCAACATCGTGGCAGTGAGCGCACCGCTGCCAGGCGTGTCTACGCTCCAGTAGATGTTCTGCCCGACAATATTCACATTGCCGGTGGTGACCTGAGTGCCAGAGATGATCAACGAGGACGGTACAACGTCGGTGACAAGAATTGTGTCCGTAATGTTCTGGATATTGGTGGCGCTGAGGTTGATGATGTAGACAAAGGTCTCGCGCGCACGCACGGCGTATGGGTTGTTCTGAGAGATGTTCAGCGTGGGACGGTCGGGCGCCAGGCTGATGCTGGGTGCATACGTGACGCCGCCGTTGAACTGGACGTCGCAGGCATTGGTGTAGCGCGGCTGGAAGCGCAATGCCGTGCTCTCAGTGGCGCAGACAGTCGCACTGCGCGTCACGTCGAAGGTCAATACAGACGATGTATTTTTAAACAGGTAGCCGCCGACATACGAGAAAACGCCATTCGTATATGTCCACCCAGGGCTGATATTGCTAAAATCATAGCCGGCATAATTGGAAGCCAAAATTTGTACATTCTTTGCAGTCTCGCCAGCAGTCACTGTAATCGTGACTGTTTCGGTCATGCCCTGACAAAAAGGCACGACAATATTTGTGGGTGAAACTGCAATCGTCACATTCGGGTTCACCAGATTGAAGCGAACATCCACCTGGCTTGACGCCGGGCTGGTGATAGTGGCGGTGTTATCCGCATTGCCAATTGACCACCAGGCTCTGGCGGTGTTGGTCAGGTTGGTGCACGAGTTGACGGTGCCGGTCACATAGAAGGTGGCTGCTGCGCCGGCGGCAAGCGTGATCGGCTCGGTGGGCAATTGACTCAGATCAGTGTTGACGTAACCTGCGCCAAAGATGTCCGCCACCTGCGCATGGTAGACGGTGCCCAGCCCGGTGTTGCGCAGCGTCACTGTCCAGCTCAGCACATCACCTAGCCAGGCAGAGCGAATGTTAGGCGACTTCTGCACCGTCAGGTTGCCGCGCACAGTCTGTACATTTTGGATTTGGCCGACAGCACAATAGGTGCCGCCACTGTAAAGTTTGACTTCCAGCGCTTGCGCAGATTCAGCGTTTGCATCCGTCGCCAGCTTAAAGGTGAAGGTCATGATCTCGCCGGCGTCGAGCGTTGTCGTCGTGATGTCACCGGTCACCGTAATGCGCGCGATGGCGCCGGGAAGGCTAGTGCCGGTGTCGCTGTACGTCAACGCACCGCCGATATTGCTCTCAACAGAGGCGGAATTGCCGAGATAATAAAACCCAACGTTGGGGTCAATCTGTAGAACAACGTTTGAGGTTGTTAAACCGCTGGTGTTACGAATCGTGACTGTGTAGACATCGCCGTAGATATTGCCCCGGCTGACTGGATATGGTGGGACCGCCAGGGTCATGACATTGCCAGAGGCAGCACACTGATCTTCACCTTCTTGCTGTAGCGGCCTGAACAAGATTGACTCGAAATCGCCGCCGCGATTGTGCGTCATTGCCACCGGATCATCACTCACGGTGGATGCATACCAGGCGGGCAAGAGCGACGCCCCAGGCAGCTTAAATTCCTGAACTGTGGACGCGTTGACGACGCTTGCCTCAGCCGCATCGAAGGTGAGCCAGCCCACAGCGTTGGCGTCAGGCGCCGCGCCCAGCCATGCGGGCGTCAACGCCGCGCCGAGCAGGTCAGCAGGTGTAGCAGCGGGCTCCAGGTGCGTCAGATCGCCGTACCACGCCGGCGCCAACGCATCGCCAAGCAGGTCAACAGGCGCAACGACGCCCTCTGGACGCGCCAGATCGCCGTACCACGCCGGCGCCAACGCATCGCCCAACGCGTCGGCAGGTGCAGCGACAGTTTCAGGGCGCGCCAAAACGCCGGCTGGCGCCGGCGCGACATTGTACGGGCGTTCGTCCGCAGCAGTTGCAGGCGCAGTGTTGGTCTCTGGACGCGTCGCCAGGGTGGACAGGGCGCGCAGCTCGTCTGGAAACGCAAAACTGGGCGTCCTGCTGTTAAGCGGCGTCCAGATCGGCGATACCATCGACAGCAGCATGGAAAAAATCATGAGCAGATTCGCCAATTTGCGAACCTGCTCCCCTGGGCTCTGCCAGCTTGCGATGCGGACTGCAGCATAACCGGCTCTCGTTGACAATGCGGCCTCTGCGTTCATGGTTGCACCTCTCACGGCCCTATTCAACGGGTCGCAACATCTGCAGATAGTTATTCAATTCTTCTTTTGTCAACGCACCGACATGGCGGGCGACGATGCGTGTATTTGCGTCAAGGAAATAGGTGGTCGGGTAACCCTGGACGGCGTAGGCGCCCGCCGTTGCCCCGTCGCTATCGAGCAAAACCGGATAGGCGATCGCATGTTCGGCGATGTATGGCGTCACCGCGCTGACATCCTCCGCCACATTGACGCCGACGAACTGAATCTCCTCCCCCCATTGACGATGCGCTTCGACCAGCACCGGCGTCTGACGCAGACAATACGGACACCAGGTCGTCCAGAAGATCAAGACGGACGGACGATCCAAAAGGTTACGTAAGGAATATTGAAGACCAGTCTCTCCAGCTATCGAAAGCGCAAAGTCTGGGGCGAGTTGACCGATCTCTGTGCCGCGCGGCTCATTCGGATCAAGCGTGGCAGGCGTAGCAGAAGCAGCGGCGTCCCCTGCAGTTGCCCCAGCCTCTGGCGTTGGCGTTGCGGCGTCCACCATGCCGATCAGGGTTGGCGTTGGCGCTGCACTTGCCCCCAAAATGACGTTGGCAACCGGGCCAAAGCTAATCTGCACCTCTCGTTGCCATGCCTTGATCAGGGCGGATGATGAGCTGCCGGTGGCGGCGGTCTGCGTGCGAAGATAAGCATCAGCGGCGACCAGACGCGCAAAGTAGGCGTCGAACGTTGCCTGAGTGATGTTCCTGGCAGCAAGTTCACCCACCAACGCAGCGCGCGACTGGCCATATTCCGAGAGGAATGCATCCAACCTTGCGGTTGCCATGGCAGGATCAAGGGGGGCGCCGCTGCGTTGGAGCACCAGTTCAGTGTTGATCCACTGTTCAAGCACACTGGCCGGCGATGATGGCGACTGCCCGGCCAGCCCGGCCATCACACGATCAATGGCAAGCGCTGCGTCCAGTTCCTGGCGTGATAAGGCGACGCCCCCAACCACAGCAACGATGTCATCATCAACCGGCGGCGGCGCAATGGGCGTAGAAACACTGGCGATTGGAACAGCAGAGGGGGAAACGACTTGTGTTGGCGTCCCGGCGCTCGTTGGCGTTGGCGTCGCTGCTGCAGCGTCAGCCTGTCGTGTGGGCGTCAACGCACGCGTATCCTCGCCACTGCGCACGAGAAACATGAAGATGCTAAACAATATAATTGCAGCAAGTGGAATAGCGAAGGCCTGCCAACGCCGGGACGTTTTTGGGGGTCTGTGCATGCTCCCCTCCGCAGATGACAAAACTCACAAGAGTTGCCTGGCTCGGTGGCTGAGGAGCGCCAGCAACAATGGATTGGCAATAAGTGAGCAACACCTGTTCACGCGTACATGGTTTCAACTTGCACGTTGTGAACAAACACCAGGCGCATCTACACGAAAGGCGTATAGACGCAATAAAACTATAGCAAAATTTGCCTGACGATTTGAGGGAGGAATGATGTATTCATACGCTGTGAAATGCGCAGATCATTCCCAAAGCGTAGGATGAGGCTGGCGCTGCCGCGTCCCATCAATCAAGAAAGCAGCGACGTGCAGGTCGGAGTCCACCTGCACGTCGCTGCACTGTGTTTTGTTTTACAACAAGACGCTCAACCAAAGCGTCCGGTGATGTAATCCTCGGTGCGTCGATCCTTGGGTTTGGTAAAGATCTGGTCAGATTCCCCATACTCGACCAGGAAGCCGGTGCGCGCGTCATCAACCATAAAAAATGCGGTGTAGTCGGCGACGCGCGACGCCTGCTGCATATTGTGGGTGACAATAATGATTGTGTACTGCTCGACCAGTTCGCGCATCAACTCCTCGATACGCAGGGTGGCGATGGGGTCAAGAGCCGAGCACGGTTCATCCATCAAGATGATATCCGGTTTAACAGCGATGGCGCGTGCGATGCACAGACGCTGCTGTTGACCGCCCGACAGAGAATACCCACTCTGCTTGAGCTTATCCTTGACCTCGTCCCATAACGCCGCCCCGCGCAGCGACTCTTCAACCAGCAGATCCATGTTGCCCTTGAAGCCGTTGATTCTGGCGCCCCAGGCAATGTTCTCATAGATGCTTTTGGGAAAAGGGTTGGGCTTCTGGAAGACCATCCCAATGCGACGCCGCACTTCCACGGCATCCACATCAGGATCATAGATGTTTTTACCATGAAAGAGCACCTGACCCGTAGTGCGCGCCACGGGCACCAGATCGTTCATGCGGTTGAAGGCGCGCAGCACGGTGCTCTTGCCGCAGCCGGAGGGACCGATCAACGCCGTGATTTTCTGGCGTTCGATCCTCAAATTGATATTTTTTACAGCATGAAAATTGCCATAGAAGACATTGAGGTCACGCGCCTCAATCGCATAGTTGTCTTTGACAGCCGGTTGCGTTGATGTTTGAGCGGCACACATATCACTAGTATCTCCTCGAGAAGCGGTTGCGCAGGAAAATCGCAGTTGCGTTGACGGCGAGCAGCAAGACGAGCAGCACAAGAATGCCGGCTGCCGCCAGCCGTTGAAACTCTTCCTGCGGGCGCGAAGTCCATTGATAAATCTGGACAGGCAGCGTTGTGAACTTGGCGAAAGGACTGTCGGGGTTCACCACGATAAACGTGGAGACGCCGACCACGATCAGCGGCGCCGTCTCGCCAAATGCGCGCGATACGGAAAGAATCACGCCGGTCAAGATGCCAGGCAGCGCGTATGGCAGCACGTGACTCCACACCGTCTGCCATTTGGTGGCGCCCAGCCCGTAGGCGCCTTCACGCAGCGCTTTGGGCACCGCGCGGATCGCCTCACGCGCATTGATGATGACGAGCGGCAGGATCAGCAGGCCCAATGTCAACCCGGCGGAAAGAATCGTACGTCCGTTGGCCGTGCTCGGATCAGCCATGCCAAAGGCAATGCCGCTGGTGATCTGCCCAAAGAAGCGCACGAAGACTGCCAGACCCAGCATGCCATAAATGATCGAAGGCACGCCTGCCAGGTTATTGATGTTTGTCTCAATCAAACCATCAAGTTTGCTGCCTTTGGAAAACTCCTCCAGATAGGTGGCGGCGCCTACGCCTAATGGCACCGACACCAGGAACGCAATCAGTGTGACCCACAACGAGCCGAGAATCGCCGTGAAGACGCCCGCAGTCGCCGGGTCCGACGACTGCGGCGACGTGATGAAGTCCCAGGTCAGCCAACTGCGGAACTCCATCACAGCGTTGGGGATTGCGGCAACCTCAGCCTCAATGGCCGGGCGCTGGAAGATCGATTCGGTCAACGACCAGCTTTCAACAATGGCAGGTCGCACTATCTCGGTGATGACCAGCTCCAGGATTTCTTCGCGCGTACGTTCCACGACCGCGCGTTCGGCGTTAAGCGCCCGTAACCGTCCCGCCGAGACGTTGGCAGTCAGGATCGCCAGCAAGTCAGCTTTGGGCAGATCATCCAGGCTGTCGCCAAAGACCTGCGCCACAAAGAAGTCGAGCGTACCGCTGTCGGCGCCAGGGATGAAACGCAGAATCGGTGTGTCCGGCCAGCTCGGATCGATCTCCGACCAGCGTTCGGCGCCGATGAAAATCTGACGCAACTGTTCGCGTGTGACATTCTTCAGAAAATCGTTTTGCTGGCTGACCACGACAGCAATCGCATCTGCACCGACCTTAAATGCAAGTGGTTCGACGCGGTTGCTGTTGCAGCGGGCCACGTCGGGGCGTTCCATCGCGCGGCTGGCGTCAGCAATATCGATATCCTGCTTGCGACAAAGTCGCTCGAAGCCGGCCAACGTGCCGCCGCCTTCGATATTGATTTCCCCGCTATAATTTGCTTGAGCCTGAAATTGCTCCGCCAT
>DGFH01000132.1:9734-21892 GCA_002391565.1 Anaerolineales bacterium UBA3905 | reverse complement strand
CAAATTGCCAGCCGTCGAGTCCGTCAGTCCGGTGGCGCGCATCCACAGATCGCGTCCGGCGGCCAAGTCCTCCGTGCTGGCAGGAAAGTAGCCAACTTCTCCAGCAACTGCAGCAGCGTTGTTTAAGTAGAAATCAACGAAAGTTGCAACCTGTGGCGCTTGCTGCAGGCGACGCTGCGACGTATAGATATACAGCGGACGCGCCAGCAGATACTCTCCATTAGCGGCAGCCTCGGCGGACGGCGTTGCATCATCGACAGAGAGCGCACGCAGGGTTTCAGCATGTTTCTGGTAGTATGCGTACCCAAAGAAGCCAATGGCGCCTGGTCGCGGCGCAATTCCCTCCGCCAGCACTTCGTCGTCTTCGCTGGTCAGCGTGCGTGGCATCGCCAGCATCTGATTCTTGTAATACTGATCGATCAAGGTCTCAGGGTCTATCCGATTCTGGATTGCCACATAACCAAACGCATTATTGGTTACATCCAGGATGAGCACGGCCAGGATGACAATCGCCAGGATGGTCGCCAGCAAAAAGATCGTGCGGAAAAATGCACCGGTTCGCCGCCGCCTGCGCACAAAGGCGGTGTAGGTTTCCCCTTGTGGAAAGACCTCGTTGTTGCGCGGGTTGACAGCCATGATCTAGTATTCCTCTCGAAAGCGCTTAATCACCCAGCGGCTGATCAGGTTTAACACCAGCGTCATGAAGAACAACATCAGACCGATGGCGAAAATGCTGTCATAATCGATCGAATCATAGCTCAGGTCGCCGCCGCTGATGCGCACCATATGACCCGTCATCGTTTCGGCGGCTTTAAAGGGGTTCAAGAAGTTCAGGCCGCCTAGCGCCTCACTCCAACTGGCAAAGTTGCGCGGACCGGCGCCCGCAGCAATCGCCACGACCATCGTCTCGCCCACCGCACGCGACATGCCCACAATGATGGCGGCGGCAATGCCTGAAATCGCCGCCGGTACGATGACTTTGATGGCTGTTTCCAGTCGGGTGGCGCCCAGCGCGTAGGCTCCCTCGCGCAACGCACGCGGCACTGAACTCAGAGCGTCCTCGCTCATCGAGCTGATCAGCGGAATGATCAGGATGCCGATCACGATGCCAGCCGACGCCACATTGAAGATTTCCACGACGTCGCGGCCCCAAATACGCTGCAAAATCGGCGTCACGAAGTTGAGCGCAAAGTAGCCAAAGACCACAGTTGGCACCCCAGCCAAAATTTCCAACACTGGCTTGAGGATGCCGCGGGCGCGCGGGGAGGCGTACTCGCTCAGGTAAATCGCAATCATCAACCCCAAAGGAACAGCGACGATCAGCCCGATTGCGCTTGTGAGCATCGTTGCATTGAAGAGAGGAAAGATGCCGAACTTGAAAATCTGCGGCTGCCAAACTGTGCCCGTGAAGAATTCGACCAATGAGACTTCAGGGAGTCGGAAAAAAGCCAGCGCGTCGATGAGCAGCACAACGACGATGCCCAACGTTATCAAGATGGAGACAACGCCTGTCAGCCACAGGCTGAACTGGATCAGGCTTTCTCCCCAGCGACGACGCGGACGCAGATCGATTTCTGGCGGGGGCGCCAGTGTGGTTACAGGCGTGCGACCGATTTCGCTTTGCATGAATACTTCCTTTTTCAGCAACAGATGGGAAGGAGTGGGGCGACCGGATCGTCGCAACTCCTTCCCATCTGTTCTCTACTGACTAATGACTTGCAGGCACACTACTGCCCCATAGCGGCGAGCCAGTTCTGCTTTGCTGTCGTCAACGCCTCATCCGACGCCGGGAAGTAGCCGACATCGATCACTTCGTCATTGACATAGGTCAGGTAGAAGTTGATGAAGGCGGCAACCTGTGGCTTGGCGGCCATCACCCCAGCATCCGAGTAAATGAAGAGCGGACGCGCCAGCGCATACTCGCCAGCATTCACCGTGTCAGCCGTCGGCGCCACACCCTCAATCGCCAGGTCGCGCAGCTGACTGGCGTTCTCCTCGAAGTACGCAAAGCCAAAGTAGCCGATGGCATACGGGTCGCCAGAGACGCCCTGCACCAGCACGTTGTCATCCTCCGACAACTGCAGATTCGCTGCGCTCAACAACGCTTCCTCCCCCTTCTTGTCGAAGGCAGGATCCATCACCGCTTCGATAAAGTAGTCGAAGGTGCCTGAGTCCGTCCCAGGGCTGAAGCGCTTCACCGGCTCGTTCGGCCATGCAGGGTTCACATCCGACCAGTTCGTCACCTCCGCCGAGAAGAGCCGCGCCAACTCCGCCAGCGTCAACCCTTCCTCGCCAATCCAGTCGTTAGCCGGATTCACCACCACCGCCAGTGCATCCGTCCCCACGCGGAACTCAACAGGCTCGCGACCGATTGCACGGCAGCTCTCAATTTCGCTCTCCTTAATCGGACGCGACGCATTCGAGATGTCGCTCTCCCCCGCTACGCAGAAACGCTCAAAGCCTGCACCCGTCCCGATCGAGTCAATCGTGATGTTGCCGGCATACCCCTCGTCACGGAAACGCTCCGCCATCCGCTCCGTCAGCGGATACACCGTCGAACTCCCAGCCACAATGATGTCGCCGGAAACGGCCAACGGGTTGACTTCCGGCAATTCAACGCCGGTAGACGCAGCGCCCGCAGCAGCGGTCTGCCCCATAGCGGTGAGCCAGTTCTGCTGAGCAGTGGTCAGCGCCTCATCCGACGCCGGGAAGTAGCCGACATCGATCACTTCGTCATTGACATAGGTCAGGTAGAAGTTGATGAAGGCGGCAACCTGTGGCTTAGCAGCCATCACTCCAGCATCCGAGTAAATGAAGAGCGGACGCGCCAGCGCATACTCGCCAGCATTCACTGTGTCAGCCGTCGGCGCCACACCCTCAATCGCCAGGTCGCGCAGCTTACCAGCGTTCTCCTCGAAGTACGCAAAGCCAAAGTAACCGATGGCATACGGGTCGCCGGAGACGCCCTGCACCAGCACGTTGTCATCCTCCGACAACTGCAGATTCGCGGCGCTCAACAACGCTTCCTCCCCCTTCTTGTCGAACGCAGGATCCATCACCGCTTCGATAAAGTAGTCGAAGGTGCCAGAGTCCGTCCCAGGGCTAAAGCGCTTCACCGGTTCATTCGGCCATGCAGGGTTCACATCCGACCAGTTCGTCACCTCCGCCGAGAAGAGCCGCGCCAACTCCGCCCGCGTCAACCCTTCCTCGCCAATCCAGTCGTTGGCAGGATTCACCACCACCGCCAGCGCATCCGTCCCCACGCGGAACTCGACAGGCTCCCGCCCAATCGCACGGCAGCTCTCCCGCTCGCTGTCCTTAATCGGACGGCTTGCATTCGAGATGTCGCTCTCGCCCGCCACGCAGAATCGCTCAAAGCCTGCACCCGTCCCGATCGAGTCGATCGTGATGTTGCCGGCATACCCCTCGTCACGGAAACGCTCCGCCATCCGCTCCGTCAGCGGATACACCGTCGAACTCCCAGCCACAATGATGTCGCCCGTGACTTCTAGCGGATTAACTGCCGGCAACAGACCCGCGCCAGCCGGCGCAGCAACAGGCGCTTCAGCAACAGGCGCCTCGGTTGGCGCTTCAGTGACAGCAACTTCAGCCGGGGCTGCGGTGGCTGCGGATTCAGCCGGGGCAGCCGGAGTCGCCGCACCGCCACAAGCGGAAACCAATAGCGCCGTCGCTAACAGGACGGCCCAAATCCAGTGTCGCATATTGTCTCCTTCATTTTTTGTGCAACAAGCTGCAAATCGACATTCGGTCTCAGTCACCAGGATGAAACTGCTGCGAATCCGCAACGGATGCTCACAACAATCCATCAATTATCTGGCTTGATTCACAATACCGAGATGCAATTAACAGCGATGCGCTGCGCAGTTAACATGGAATCAATTCTGTGTTAAGGGAAGGTTAACAAGAGGCAGGGTAAAGGAGAAAGTGCTGCCAACCCCCTCCACGCTCTCCACCCAAATGCGGCCATTATGAGCCTGGACGGTGTGCTTGGCAATGGCAAGACCGAGACCGGTGCCGCCGCCGCTGCGGGCGCGGTCGGCTTTATAAAAGCGCTCGAAAATGCGAGGAACATCTTCCGCCGGAATGCCAATCCCTGTATCTGCCACCGAAATGATCACAGCATCGGCGGCGGCGCGGGCGCTCACTGTGATCTGTCCTTCCGGCGGCGTGAATTTGATGGCATTGTGCACCAAATTGAGAATCACGGTGCGGACGCGATCGGCATCAACCATGACCTCAGGCAAACCAGCCGGCAACACCACGTTGATTTGGACGCCAGCGCGACCAGCCTGAGCGCGCAATCGTTCGACAACCGGTTCGATCAATGCCGCCACAGGGGTGGGAAACAGGCGCAGTGGCGCCTGTCCTGATTCGATGCGGGAGAGTTCGAGGAGTTCCTGCACCATTTGCGTCATCTCATCGACCTCAACCTCCATCCGCTCCAAAAAGTGCTCTGCAGCGGGCGGGTCCTCAATGGCGCCATCCCGCAGAGTATCAACCAGCGCCTTAATGGAAGCGAGCGGCGTGCGTAGCTCGTGCGACAGGTTGCTCACAAAGTCACGGCGCACGGTCTCTAATCGGTGCAAATGACTCAGGTCTTGCAGCAACACCAGGTAGCCGTTGGCGGCGCCGCGTAAGAAGGGCGTCACGACCACACGCACATAGACATCATTGACAAGCTCCAGCGTGGCGGACTGTTCGCCGCCTTCTTTGATGCAAGCCAGCCAGACTTCGGCGACGCGATAGTCACGCACAACCTGCACGAAGGTCTTGTTCAGAGCATCCGGCGCCGGCACGTTGAGGATACGCGCCGCCGCTGGATTAAAAATGCTCACGTAACCGTGTTTGTTGAGAATGATCACGCCATCATCCATGACATGCAGCACGGTGTGCAACCGGTCACGTTCACGGTTGCGTTTGCGGCTCTGGCGTTGCAGACGTTCGGCCATCCTGTTGACGGCGTGGCTCAGGGCGCCGATGTCGCCGGGGCCGCGTGCTGGCACACGCGCATCCAGATCGCCGTCAGCGATCTGCTCGATGACTGCCGTGATCTGCCGCACCCGCCACGAACTGATATCGAGTGCACCCACCAGTAGCAGCGTTGCTACAATGACGGCGCCCAATCCCGCCAGCCCTAACTCCAATGGTGTACGCGGCGCCGCTGCCACAAACCACATCAGCACGATCGCGATTGCGCCCATGCCTGCAAAAACGCCCACCACATAGCGCCAACGGTCGCGCACCGTGTTGCGGATACTACGCCAGGTGATTGGCTTCACGGCTGTCAACACCCCTGGATTTGCCGATACAATTTGCCCGGCGCCGTCTGGCTCATCCACCATGTCGGGCGTAAGTGTACGGCTTGCATCTCTGGCGGCAAGCTGGCCTGGTGCATCCTGTTTGGGCGGGAAAGAAACAGTGGTTTGTTGCATGGCTGTGCAATTGGGCGCAAGGTAAAATCAAACGTAGGCACAGCGTAGGGTCTCAACATTAACAACTGGTCAAGCCGATGTAAAAATTCCTGGCTTCATCCTTCGAAACGATAGCCGATCCCGCGCACTGTGACGATACGCTGAGGATCGGAGGGGTCCGCCTCGATCTTTTCGCGCAGCCAGCGCACATGTACATCCACCGTGCGGCTGCCGCCGTCGAATTCCCAACCCCACACACGTTCTAAAATCAGGTCGCGGCTAAGCACGATGCCCCGATTGCGCGCCAGGAACACCAACAGGTCAAACTCTTTGGGCTTCAGGTGATGGATATTGCCCTGCACAGAGACCTCGCGGCGACTCAGGTCAATGGTCAGATCACCAAAGACCATGCGTTCGGTGACAATAGTGGGAGCCGTCGTAGTGGCAGTCGCCTCCTCGCGGTCGATGCGGACGCGGCGCAGATTGGCTTTCACGCGTGCGATCAGCTCGCGCATACTGAAGGGCTTGGTGAGATAATCGTCGGCGCCAACTTCCAACCCCACCACTTTGTCGACCTCCTCCGTGCGCGCCGTGAGCATGATGATTGGCACGTTCATCTCCTGACGAAGGATGCGGCACACCTCAAAGCCATCTAGTCCGGGTAGCATGACGTCTAGCACAATCAGGTCGGGTTGCTGCTGACGCGCGGCGGTAAGCGCCTTACGACCATCGTTCGCGGTCGAGGTTTCATAGCCTTGTCGCCGCAGTGAATACTCCAACGTTTCGATCAGCGCCGGTTCATCTTCCACAATCAGTACTTTGGCGTTGGTCATGCCGCTTCCCTTTCCGCATCCTGGCGCCCGGTCTGTAGCCGGGCGATTGTCCATCTACTGCCATTGTGCGGAGAACGACGCAAATGTCAACTGTCAATGCGGCTTGCGCTATCTTCCTCGTGCGGTGCGCACACCCACTACGCCGCGCCCCAATACGGCCAACAGGACAATTGCGCCGCCGAGCAGCGCCATCGGGCCTGGCGTCTCGCCGACAAAGATAAAGACGAGGATCGGGTTGAGGATCGGTTCCAGACAGGAGATCAAGATCGCCTCGATGGCCGAGAGGGAGCGAATGGCGGTGGCGTAAAGGAGAAAGGGCAAACCGAGCTGGAAGACGCCCAGAAAGCCGACGATGACCCAATCCGACGACTGGACCGGCGACATGAACAGAAAGGGCAGCCCCACTGCTGCAGCCAACAGGTTGCCCAGCAGCACTGTCTCCAGCGAAGAGGTGTTTTTCTGTTTGCGCATGAAGAGCGTCATCCACGCCATCGCCACACCCGCCAACACCGCCAGCACATTGCCGAGCATTCCCGACGGCGTCAATGCGTCGCCAAAGAAGAGCAGCATCCCGACCAGAATTGCCGCAATAGCGACATAGTCGATCTTCAGCAAGCGCTCGCCCAGAAACCAGTAGCTGAAAATCGCCACCCAGATCGGCGCCGTATATTGCAGGAGGATCGCATTGGCCGCCGAGGTCAATACGGTCGCCTGAACGAAAAAGACGACCATAAAGAAATACGCGATCGCCCCGCCTACCTGAGGGGCCGACCAGGTGAAGTGAGGACGGCGCAGGAAAAGCCAGAGCACGACCGCCGCTATCGCACTGCGCCCGCCAACGATGGCAAGCGCGCTCAAACTTGACTGCTTGATGAGTACACCGGAGGTGCTCCACAACAGGACGCACGTCACCAGCAGCCACACCGCCCGACGATGAGCTGCATCCACCTGGACAACGGCGCCCATCGGTGGCGCCGCCGACAACGAAAGTTCTTTTGATTTGCGCATGCTGCACACGTTTCTCAGCGCATGTAGGGTAGAAATGCCACGATGATCTGCGCCAGCAATATCTTGGCAATCGTCGCCATGGGGAAGGCGAGCGCATAGCCATGATTGGGCAGGTCGTTGCGCGCCTGGGTCAGCGCCGACGCCTGTACGGCCGGCTGGGTGTGCACCGCCGAGACGATGCCAGTCAGCACCCCAAAGGGCAACTTGAAGAGGCGATAGCCGATCCACAGCACCAGCAACGGCGTCACCAACGACACGACTGCCCCGGCCAACAGAATCGTCATGCCGCCTTCCTGACTCAGCGTAGAGAGGAACGTGTAGCCGGAGCGGATGCCGATGCCGGCGAGCAGGATCGTGAGACCAAGCTGGCGCATGGTCAGATTGGCGCTATAAGGGATGCTCCAGACCACCGGGCCTGTGCGCCGCAGTGCGCTCAACACCAGCGCCACGATCAACGGGCCACCCGCGTCCCCTAGCTTGAACTCGATCCCGCCGGGCAGCGTAATGGGGATCATGCCGATGAGCAAGCCGAGAGTAATCCCCAGTCCTAAAGCGCCAAAATTGATCTCGCTCAGCTTCTTGTACGAGTCGCCAAAATACTCGCTGAGTGGGCGCACCTGACCGCGCGGCGCTACGAAACGCACGCGATCGCCCAGTTCTAGCACCAGGTCGCCAAAAGCTAACAGCTCGATGTCGCCGCGCCGCACTCGCGTCACGATGGCGCCAAAACGATGCGGCAGATCGAGGTCGGCCAGCCTGCGTCCAACCAGATCTGGGTTGGAGACAAAGACGCGGCGGAAGTCATACGCGCTGCGATCCAGGTCGAGTTGCACGTCGGCCAGCACACCCAGCTCTCTCACCACAGGATCGACGTCTTCCGGTGTGCCGATGACGCTGACCAGATCGCCCGGCTGTAGCACCGTATCGCCAGTGGCAAGCTCGATCATGGCGCCACGTTGCAAACGCCCAAAGAGGACGCGCCAGCGCCGCGTCTTGCTCAACTCACGGATCGGGGCGCTGACAACCTCGGCGTTGGTGACGCGCACGGTGCGATTGTAGATTTCTTGCTCGACGGGAAACATGTCGCGCACGGCTTCGGCGTCCCGCCTATAGTCAATGCGCCAGACGCGCTGCATGAGCAAAATGATCAGGATTGGGCCGATGACGCCCATCGGATAGGCCACCGAATAACCGACAACCGGCTCAGTGCCAACGGCTTCGCTGGCAAGGTGCAATGGGCCGTTGACCACGTAGCTAAGGACTTGCGCCAGCGCCGGGGTGTTGGTCAACGCGCCTGTGTAAATGCCAGCCGCCACCGTCGACTTGAGGTTGAGCAACGCGGCCTCGGCGACCACGATCAGCGCCGCCACAATCAGGACACCTGCAACCATGAGGTTATCGCGCAACCCGCTACGCGAAAACGAAGCAAAAAAGCCCGGCCCACTCGCCAGTCCAACCGAATAGACAAAGAGCACCAGACCCAGCGAAATCAACTCAGGCGGCAGCGTCAGGCGCGGATCGAGTGCACCGACCGCCAGCCCCACGAACAGCACGGCGGCAATGCCTAACCCGGTGCCCTTGATGCGGATTTCGCCAATGTAATAGCCAAGCGTCGAGACAAGAAAGAGCAATAGCAGTGGATGCGCCACCAGCAGATCAGTGAGGATGTTCATGGGTCAACCATTCTAGCCAGGGAGCGCTCACGCGCCCTCAAGCAGCAGATACTGTTGGGAAACTAAGGTGTACAATCACGCCAGGTGCATCGCTACGATTGGAAATCGAGCAATCACCGCCACACTCCCAGAGAATTGAGGCGACGATCGGTAGCCCCAGCCCCATGCCCTGCACCTCGCCTGTGAAGTAGCGCTCCCCTTGAAAGTAGGGCAACCAGACACGGCTCAGCTGATCGGGGGAAAGATGGATGCCGTCATCCTCGACGTCCAACTGAAATCGACCATTCGCCAATCGCCCGGTGACCAACACCCGCGGCGTATGCGTGGGGTGAAACTTGCCGGCGTTCTCTAGCAGCTCAAACAAGATCGATTCCATGGCGCGCGGCGAGATGTTCAGACACAGCCCTGGCGGCGCCTGAATATCGCTAACCACATGCGTCAACTGCAAATTCGCCCTGGTCTCCTCGATGAGGCGTGGAAAGTCATCTACGCAGAAGCGTTCGCCCACCCGCATGACCAGTGACGGCGCCGTTGCGTATTGCAGAACGTCGTTGATCGCGGCTGCCAGCCGTTGCGCTCCGCTGGTCGCCATCTCCACCAGATCGATGATCTCCCGGTTGGAAAGGGTGTCCAGCGGGTTTAGCGTCAACAATTCCATGCTGCCCAACATCATGTGCATGGGTGTGTTGAGCTTGTGCATGACCATGGTATGGAACGACCACATGTCGCGCAGACTGGTCTTGGCGGCTGTCACATCGCGTAGACGCACCAGCCGCCCGTTCTCATCGGCGCGTAAATGCCCATAGACCGTCATCTCAATCCAGTTGACCGGTGAAGTTGGCGATTCTGGTGCAATCAGGTAAAGCTGGATATCCTGCCGATCGCTCTGGATATGCGGCCATTGGCTCCAGAGTTCTTTTGGCTCGCAGTGAAAGGTGCGCTGCACGGTCTTTAGCAACGAGGGGTGCTCGATGCGACAATCATTCCCATCCAGCCCCAGCAAGGTCTGAGCGCGGGGGTTGGCATAGACGATAGCGTCAGCATCGACCAACAGGTAGCCATCCTCGGCGTTTTCCACCACCCACTCGAAACGTTTGCGTTCTTCAACCAGCCGCCGGTAGCGGTTGAGTCGCGTGATTGTGCGCACACGTGCACGCAGTTCAGCGGAATCAAAGGGTTTGGAGACGAAATCATCGGCGCCACTCTCGATGCCTTGCAGACGCGACATCCGATCATCCAATGCCGTGACCATGATCACCGGGATATGCGCCAGTTCGGGGGTGGCGCGCAGGCGCCGACAGACCTCAAAACCATCGATCCCTGGCATCATGACATCAAGCAGGATCAGGTCGGGGCGCACGCTGGCCGCCTTCTCAAGCGCCTGCAAGCCATCGTTGGCAAAATAGAGTTCGTAGGCATCGGAAAAGAGCAATGCCTGTAAGGTTTCACGTCCGGCGGGTGCATCATCGACCACAAGAATCGTCGATTTGTTGAGTTGCTCCACTGGCGCCAATTGCTGTGAGTTGCTCATTGTAGGCTACCTGAGTCGCTACTGTTCTGCGCAGTTTGTACTTGCATGATGCTCTGTATCTGTTCGTCGCCTCGCGCCTGCCCCTGCACCATTTCTACTGCTGGCAACGACGCGACCACATTCGGTAATGATACTACAAAGCGACTACCTTGTCCCACGACGCTGTGCACCGAAATCGTGCCTTGATGCAATTCGACCAGCCGTCGGGCAATGACAAGCCCCAGACCAGTGCCGCCGTAGCGCCGATTTAGCCGGCCATCCAACTGGACAAAGGGCTGAAACAGGCGCGACAAGTCATCGGCGGCGATGCCGATGCCGGTGTCCCAGACCGTGAAGTTGATCGCATCACCAGTCGCGCTCAGGTCAATCTCCAACCCGATCTCACCGTTGGGATTGGTGAATTTCACAGCGTTGCTGAGCAAGTTGACCAGAATTTGTTTCAGACGCAGGCTGTCGGCCCAGACAGTGGACAGTCGCGGGTCGCAACGATAATGCACACGAATCTCTTTGTGGCTGGCCTCGGTGCGGATGGCGTCGAGGCAACTCTGGCTTAAGTCTTCGATCAAGATGCTCACCGGCAACAACACGATTCTACCCGCCTCTAGCTTGGCGACATCGAGCATGTCGTTGATGATGTTCAACAACTGGCGTCCACTGGTGTTGACCGTATATAGTGAACGCTCCTGGCGATCGTTGAGTTCGCCATATACGCCTTCAACCAACGCATCCGTCAGGCCAATGATGGCGTTGAGGGGTGTGCGCAGCTCATGGCTCACGCTGGTCAAAAACTCGTTGCGCCCTTGTAACGCCCGGCTGAGTTCGCGGTTGGCCTCCATCAACTCAGCAGTCCGCGCGGCGACATGCTCCGCCAGTTGCGACCGCTCCTCTTCGACGGCAAGGGTCTGCGCCTGCAGCGCTACGAGGGCGGCGTCTAGCTTGCGATGGTTGGCGGCAAGTTGCGCCGCCAGGGAGCGATCTCTGCGCGAAATCTCTTCAAGATGGTCGGCGATCACACCAATCACCATCACGCCGATGAACAGAAACCCCAGCAGCAGAACCAGGTGCACCGGCAACGGGAGAGGCGCTGGCGCGAGCACGCCAGGGGCGTCGGCGCCAACCAACAACAACACAGCCACATAGACGATGCCCAGGCTGCCAAAAACCAATGCACCGGTGCGCCTGAGCAACAGCGTGGCAATGACCGCCGCCAGCAGCACACCGCACGCAACAATGTCAAAGGAGACGTCGCGCATTGAGGCCAGCGATATAACACTCAGCAACACCATGCTTGGGATCGCCCAGTTCGCCACCCACCAGTGTCTGCGGCGCACCAATATCATGATCAATATATACCCGAGGCTCCACATGATGCTGACGGCCACCAGGCGGGCGCCATTCAGGAAATCAGCCATCAGCAAGAGTGGTGCGCCAACCAGCGCCACGATCGCCAGCAATCGCGCCAGTAAAAAAGCGAGCCGCGCCTGATCGCCGGCGGATGAGTCGGCAAATGATGGCGGCGTCCACAGTGCTCGAAGATGAGTGAGCATAGGTGTACTACAAAATTCCTGCACAAGCACAACGCTCGATATCACCCATTGCGCGGGTGTCGCTACTGATTGCTAGGCAGAGTTTTCATATTTTCAGTATTACGTGTTGCGTGCTACGTGTCGGAATCCCTCAC
>DGFH01000132.1:0-9547 GCA_002391565.1 Anaerolineales bacterium UBA3905 | reverse complement strand
TGTCAACCTAGAAATCAGTAGAAGCGCTACAGAAAATTCAACCGCGCCTGGCGGCGCTCAGTGTGGTGCATAGCCAGGTGATCCTGCGCCAACCACCACGACTGGAGTCAACGCCATAGCTTTCAACATTGTAAGGTGACAAGAAGTCGAAGTCAACGCAACAAATTTCTGAAGTTTACTTCCCGTTCGGAGCAATGATCATCGCCTCCGGCGCGGCCACGTCTCGCGGGAAGCGATGACCTTCGGCAAGCTGCCTACCCTGACTTCCCCAAAGCCGTTACCCTCAATCTGTCTGCACAATCACCACATCGAAAGGCGCCAACGCAAAGTCCCCCGACGTCGAAGTCCCGCGCAGAACATCGATCCCGGAAACCGGCAACGTCACCGTGGTTGCTTCGGGACGGTGGTTGAGCACAAACCACAATTCGCGTCCCTGAACAGTGCGACGTCGCACCACCTCCACACCCGGCGGCGCGCTCGCCAGCGGCGTCACGCCCGCCGCCTGACAGATGCGCCCCAACAGTGCGGCCATCGCCTCATTCGGCAGCCGCGTCCCAATGTAATAGGCGCGCCCCTGCCCAAAACCATGCTCCGTGACCGCCGCCCGTCCAGCGTAGAAATTGCCGGTGAAGGTCGCCAGCGCGCTGGCGCCTTCCAGGTCGATCACATCTGCCCACAGGTCACATGCAACCGTCGTATCGTCGGTGAAGCGCACCGTGTTCTGTTCGCCTTCAGCCATGGGCGCAAACTCTTCCACGCGGATGCCGAGCAGCTTGCGGAATGGCGCCGGGTAGCCGCCCAATCGGATGTGCTCGTGCTCATCGACAATGCCGCTGAAGAAGCCGATGACCACCGTCCCGCCCGCGGCGACATACGCCTCAATCTTCGCCGCTGTGGCGTCATCAACAAGATACAGGTTGGGGATCACCAGCAGCTTGTAGTGGGCAAAGTCGCTGTCGGTGAAGACAAAGTCGGTGGTCAGGTTGGCGGCGAAGAGTGGGCCATAGAAAACCGCCAGCCGGTCGTAAAAGGTGACCGCAGTCGAAGGCTTCGAGTCCTGCTCTAGCGCCCACCAGCTCTGCCAGTCGACCAGAACGCCCACATCAGCAACAACGCGGCTTTGCGCCAACGGCCCCAATTCCTGCAGCTCATTGCCCAGCGCCGCCACCTCACGCCAGACGCGCGAGTTCTCGACGCCAACATGCGGCACCAGTGCGCCATGAAATTTCTCGGCGCCAGCTTTGGCGGCGCGCCACTGAAAGAACATCACCGTGTTTGCTCCGCGCGCCACCGCCTGCAGACTCCACAACCGCATCTGCCCCGGCTGTTTCAGTACGTTGCGCGGTCGCCAGTTAACCGCACTCGGGGTCTGCTCCATCAGCATCCAGGGGTGGCCATCCCCCAGTGAACGTGTGAGATCACACTGTGCTGCGTTTTGTGCGGCCGCGAATGCATCCGCCGGATCGGGGTACGTATCGAGCGAGATGACATCTTCATGATGCGCCCACTTGCGATAATCCGCCGGTTTGAAGAAGCCCATGAAATTGGTCGTCACGGGCGTGTTCGGCGTGAAGCGGCGCAAAATCTCCACCTCCATATCGTGTAGCGCGATCAGGCTATCCGAGGAGAAGCGTCGCCAGTCGAGTTGCTGTGTCGGGTTAGCAAAGGTCGGGGCGCGACGCGGCGGGTTGATCTCCTCCCACCGGCCGTAGCGCTGGCTCCAAAAGGCTGTGCCCCACGCCTGATTGAGTGCATCGAGATTGCCATAGCGCGCTTGCAACCATGTACGGAATGCCGCCGCCGAGACATCGCAAAAACATTCGTTGACATGACATCCATACTCATTGTTGACGTGCCAGACGGTCAACGCCGGGTGATCCTTGTAACGCGCAGCGAGCCGCGTGACCAACGCCGACGCCGCCTGCCTGTACGCCTCACTATGTGGACAATACGCCTGACGCCCGCCTGGCCAGAGCGTAACGCCATCAGCCGTGACGGGCAGGCTCTCCGGGTGATGATAGGCCAGCCAGGGCGGCGGCGAAGCAGTGGCCGTCGCCAGACAGACCTGGACGCCATGCTCATACAGCAAATCCAACACGCGGTCAAGCCAGCCAAAATCATACTGGCCGGGCTGCGGTTCCAACCATGCCCATGAAAAGATGCCAACTGAAACCAGGTTGACGCCAGCCGCCTGCATCAGACGCACATCCTCGCGCCAGACCTCTTCCGGCCATTGCTCCGGGTTGTAGTCGCCGCCGTACCAGATGCGTGGCTGGTCAAGAAAGGTGTTGAGGAGCATAGTGGACATCCTTTCGGTCAAGGTTTGGTGGTTAAACGCAAGGCGTCAAGCGTCACTCGTCACATGTCACACGTCAAGCGTCAATGCAGCGCGAGCAACAGCAACGTCGGACGTATGACGCAAAGATCACGTCTGCCACGGCAAGCGCGTCAAATCAACATTGCCGCCCGACAAGATCACCCCCACACGCAACCCGCGCAGGTCGATCTTCCCTTCCCACAGCACCGCCACCGGCACAGCGCCTGACGGCTCGACGATCAGCTTGGCGCGCTCCCAGACAAAGCGCATGGCGTCGATAATTGCGGCCTCGCTCACAGTCACGATCTGCTCCACATGCTGGCAAATGATCGGAAAAGTGAGGCTGCCCAACGATGTGAGCAAGCCGTCGGCAATCGTGTTGGGCGCCACCGAAGGCATAATCTGCCCCGCCGCCAGCGAGCGAAAGGCATCATCGGCGCCGGCCGGCTCACCAGCTATAACGCGCACGCGCGGCGCCAATGCCTTCACCGCCAACGCCACCCCGCTCAATAGCCCGCCGCCGCCCACCGGCGCAATCACTACATCCAGATCGGGCGCTTCCGCCAAGAGTTCAAGTGCGACGGTGCCCTGTCCGGCAATCACGCGCACATCATTGTAGGGATGCACCACCTCGGCGCCCGTTTCCGCCACGACCTGCGCCAGCGCCGCCTCGCGCGCAGCCTGCGTCGGCTCACAGAGCGTGATGAGCCCACCATAACCGGCCACCGCCGCCTGCTTGACTGCCGGGGCATTGGAAGGCATGACGATATAAGCAGGAATGCCGCGCAGCCGCGCAGCCAGCGCCAGCGCCTGGGCATGATTGCCAGAAGAGTGCGTCGCCACCCCACGCGCAGCCTGCGCCTCGCTCAAAGCGAAGACAGCATTGCAGGCGCCGCGAAACTTGAACGCGCCGACCTTCTGCAAATTTTCACATTTCATGAAAACTTGCGCCCCCACGCGCTCATTGAGGCTCTGGCAGGTCAAGACAGGGGTGCGATGGGCGTAAGGACGGATGCGCCCGGCGGCAACCTGGATGTCAAACAGAGTGGGCGTCATGCTCTCTCCTGCTTGCGGTGTGACGCCGCAAAAAATAATAACAATCAATAATGGATAGCAGTTTACCCTCCGGTGATGGTTGCCGCCAAGTCAAGCAGAGCCAGGAAATAGAAGGCGAAATAACCCACACCCTGCTCATAACGCTCTGCTTGCCAAATCCGCTGACAGATGGCGTTGTTCGTTCATAGACAACGATACATGCTATACTGCCTGTCTCAGGTAAACGCCGGATGATGATTGACAAAACCTCCGGCGTAGTAAACCAGGAAAGGTTAAAAGCACGGTGTTGGATACGTTACGTTATCGCTGGAACACCCTTACACAAGGACAAAAAATTTTCATCGGTGGCTTTGGTGCGCTGGTGCTCATTGGGCTGCTGACCATTTTAGGCAGCGGCAACACTCGCTATACGAATCCAGCCTGGCTGCTGGCGACAGCGGCCATCCTGCTGTTGGCGCTGCCAGTGCATGAGTTTGCGCACGCCTTCACCGCCGTGCAATTGGGCGACCCAACCCCGCGCCTGCAAGGACGCTACACCCTCAACCCGCTGCGCCACCTCGACCCGATCGGCGCACTACTGATCGTCCTTGTCGGCTTTGGCTGGGCCAAACCGGTGCAATGGAACCCACGCAACATCGACATCGACCGCCGCTGGGGTGCAATCCTGGTGGCCGCCGCCGGCCCGGCGAGCAACCTGGCGCTGGCAGTGCTCAGCCTGCTCCTTTGGCGTCTACTGGGCGAAACAGGCTTCCTGGCGGCATTCTTACTCTTCTTTGCCAACATCAACATCCTGCTTTTTGTCTTCAATCTGATCCCGATTCCGCCGCTGGATGGTTCACACATCCTCTTTGCACTGCTGCCCAACAACGTTCAGCAAGTGCAATTCTTTTTGATGCAATATGGGATGTTGCTGATGTTTGTTGTTATCCTGCTGGCGCCTGGACTCATTACGGGGCCAACTACGCTGATAATGTCATGGCTCATGGGGTTGTTGGGAGGGTGATGGCGAGCACTGCTGACGCACCCGCCCTGCCTGTCGCCTGGTGGCGTAAGGTGCGCTATCGTATCCACCAATTCTTGAGCGGCTTGTTGGCCGGCGTGCAAGCAGTCGATGAATCCCCGGCTATCGCTGTGCTGTCGCCCGACGCGCTGGCGCTCTTCCGCCGGATGCCGGGTGACGCGCGGCGGCACAGCCTGTGCGTGCTGCAAACTCTTACCACAGAAGCGCCTGTTCCTGCCGACCTGGCGGTGGCTGCGTTGCTGCACGATGTTGGCAAGGCGGCGGCGTCAGAAGCCGGCGCCTATCTGGGATTGTGGCTGCGCGGACCGATGGTGCTCACCGCAGCGGTGGCGCCCGGCTTGCTGGCGCGGCTGGCGGATGCGCGCCCTTCACCCAGCCTGCGCTATGCACTCTATGTGCAATTGCATCATCCGGAAATTGGGGCAGCGTGGGCGCAGGCAGCCGGCGCCAGCGATCTGGCCTGCTGGCTGATCGCTGAGCATCAAAACAAAGTCGAACGCGCCAACACGCCAGCAGCCGTATTATTGGCGCGTTTGCAGGCGGCGGATGATCGGAATTGAGCAAGCGTCACACGTCAGTTGCCACTCGTTATTGATTGGCTGAAAACGCCTGAAGGGTGACGCCTGACGCAGACACCGACGACAAGTCCAGACAACGAGGAAGTTCATGGCAAATCCACGCGTTACACTGATCGGGTTGGGGTTGACGGGCAGCAGCCTGGGGCTGGCGCTCATGCAGAGCGGCTCGCCGCTGGAGATTGTCGGCCACGACAAGGAGCCGACCATTGCGCAGGAGGCGCGCAGGCGCAACGCCGTCCACCGCGTTGAGTGGAATCTCTATAAAGCGTGCGAGAGCGCCTCGATGATCGTGCTGGCGATCCCGCTGAACGAAGTTGAGGCAACGCTAGATCTGCTGCGCGGCGACATCCCGCCGACCACCATGGTGTTGGTGCTCAACGGCGTCTTGGGGCCGGTGCTCAGGCTGCTGGCGACGAAGCTCCCCACGCACACCAATGCTGTCGTCGGTCACGTCATTCTCAACGGTGTCGGCAGTCAGTTGACGCCACGCGCAGATCTGTTCCGAAAGGCAATCTTCTGTCTGGCGGCAGGCGCCACAACGAACCCAGACGCGCTCCAGTTAGCCAGCGACTTTGCGGAAAGCGCCGGCGCGCAGCCGCTTTATGTCGATCCCGACGAACATGATGGCATCGTCGCCGAAGTAGACGCGCTGCCGCGTCTGCTGGGTGCGGCGCTCTTTCACATGGCTTCCAGCGCACCGGGCTGGCGCGAGGCGCAGCGCATCGCCGGCGTCGCCTTCACGCGCATGACGCAGCCCGACCGCAGCGCAGCAGGTCTCTACGCCGAGTTGACGACGAACCGCGCCAATGTCTTGCAGCGGCTGGATCAACTGATGGTGGAACTGGCGGCATGGCGCCAGTGGCTGACAACCGAGACGCCAGACGACGCCACCCATCCCCTGCAGGTTGCGTTGACCGACGCAGAAGCAGGACGACTCACCTGGGAAGGTCAGGCGTTGACGCACGACTGGGAGCCAGCCGCCGACCGCCCAACACAGACAGAAGGTGGCGGCATGTTGCGCCAGTTATTCCTGGGCGGTTGGTTTGGCAAGAAGCCAGATGAAGGTGAAAAGCGCTAACCACCATCAGCGACGTAGAAAAATACAGATTGCGCGTGAAGTGCATTATTCAGATTCCCTGCTATAACGAAGCCAGGACGCTGCCCGAAACAGTGGCAGCGCTGCCGCGAGTGTTGCCCGGCATCGACACAGTCGAATTTCTCGTGATCGATGACGGCAGCCGCGACGGCACAGCCCAAGTGGCCCAGGCGGCAGGCGTACACCATATCGTGCGTCACCCCCGCAACCTGGGGCTGGCGCGCGCATTCATGACCGGTCTCGACAGTAGCCTGCGCCTGGGCGCCGATATCATCGTCAACACCGATGCCGACAACCAGTACGTCGCGGCCGACATTGCATCGTTGGTGGCGCCCATCCTGGCAGGCGAGGCGGAACTGGTGATCGGCGATCGCGGCGTCGGGCAGATCGAACATTTTTCGCCCCTCAAACGCACGTTACAGCGGCTGGGCAGCTGGGTCATTTCACAAGCGGCGGGGATGAAAGTGCCAGATGCCACCAGTGGCTTCCGCGCCCTGACGCGCGACGCTGCGTTGCACACCCTGGTGCTCAGCTCCTACTCCTACACCCTGGAGACGTTGATCCAGGCCGGGGCGCAACGACGAGCGATCCGTTACGTGCCGGTGCGCACCAACCTGCCCACACGACCATCGCGCCTGATGAACAATCTGCCGCACTACCTGGCGAACTCGACAACCACCATCGTGCGGGCGTACACCTTCTACCGCCCCCTGCGCGTCTTCACAACCATCGGCCTGCTTGCGCTGCTGGCGGGCGTCGCCATCGGCATCCGCTTCCTGATTGCCTACTTCAGCGGTGCAGGCAGTGGACACATCCAATCGCTGATTCTCTCCGCTGTGCTCCTGATTGCTGGCTTCCAGACGCTCTTGATCGGCCTGGTGGCAGACTTGATCGGCGCCAATCGAAAGTTGATGGAGGAGGTGCTGGTGCGGCTCAGGAAGAGGGAGTTCCAGGATTACGAATAAGATACGAAGTCGGACAAAGCGCTATGCAACCACTTCGAGTGGGCTATTTCGGCACCTATCGCGCAGAGTATTCGCGCAACCGCATCATGATTGAGGGTTTGCGGCAAAACCAGACCACCGTCGTGGAGTGCCATGAAACACTATGGCGCGGGATCGAAGAACGCGTCGACGCAGTGGCCGGCGGCTGGCGACGACCACAATTCCTGCTGCGCGTCGTGTCAGTCTACAGCAGGCTCATCTGGAAATTTTGGCGCAGTCATCGTCAATTCGATGTGGTCGTTGTAGGCTATCCTGGACAATTCGATGTCTATCTCGCCCGCATCCTCTGTTGGTTGACCGGAAAGCCCCTGGTTTGGGACATCTTTATGTCGATCTATTTGATTGCGTGCGAACGCAATCTGGATCGGCGGCACCCACTGACCGTCAGGCTCCTCCGTGCGCTGGAATGGCTGGCCTGTCGCTTGCCTGACCGCCTGATCATCGACACGGCAGAGTATGCAAATTGGTTCTGGAGGACGCATGGGGTGAGGCGGGAGCGTTTTCGACTCGTGCCCACCGGCGCCGACAATCGCGTCTTTCAGCCCCTCCCACTCCGCGCGGGCAATCAACAGCCGCTGCGCGTGGTGTATTACGGCACCTTCATTCGCAACCACGGCGTCATGAACATCGTTGAAGCGGCGCATCTGCTGGATCACGGAGAGACCTTTGAGTTCATTCTGGTTGGTGACGGGCCGGAGCGCGCGGCTGCCGCTCAACGTGCGGCGGCGCTGGCAATCTCCAATCTGCGCTTCGTGGCGTGGCTGCCACAGGCCGAACTCCGCCAATTGATTGCCGACGCCGATATTTGCCTGGGCGCCTTTGGCGACACCCCGCAATCCCTAATGACCGTGCAAAATAAGATCTACGAGGGATTAGCGATGCAACGCGCAGTGATCACTGGCGACAGCCCAGCAGTGCGTGCTGCGCTGCATAACGGGGAGGAGATCTTCCTCTGCGAGCGGCAGAATCCAGTGGCATTGGCCCAGGCAATCCAGATATTGGCGCTTGATCGCAACCTGCGCGTGCGTCTGGCGGTGCAAGGCGCCCAGGCCTTTGCGCAGAGATTCACGCTCGCCCACATTGGCGCTCGCTTCCGTGATGCGCTCGACGAATTCATCCGCGCCCGGTGAGCAGCCCCATGTCACTCTGGCGCCATCAGGCACCGTTGGTGCACTCCCCCGGCCAGGCCACGCGCGGCATGATTGCGCGTAGCATTGGGATGCTCTTTTCCGGTTCCGTCGCCTCTCGGCTCTTTGCGGCTGTGTCATTGATCGTCATGGCGCGCAGCGTCGGCCCCACAGCATTCGGCCAATTTGTGGCAACGATCACCATTGTCCGCCTGTTGTCGCTTCTCATTTCGTTAGGCATGGATCAATGGCTACTCCGCAATGGTGGACAGAGTCAGACGCAAGCCGCCCTGACGACGACGACAATTGCCACACTCAAGCTGTTGCTGGGCATGCCCTGGCTCATTGCGCTCTTCGTGTTGTTGCCCCGCATCAATCCAGCACTCTTCACCACCGAGACCGTGATCTGGGTTGGTCTGATTGTCTGGTGTGAGGAGCTAATCAATACACTCATCGTCGGCTATCAATCCACGCTAAATGTGCGGCTGGCGTCGTTGTTGACTGTCACGCCGCAGGCGCTGATCCTGCTGGGCACTGTGCTGATTGCCCTATATACGCAGGCTCTGTCCACCAACCTCGTCATGCGTAGCGCCACGATGATCGGTTGCACTATCCTGGCAGGTGCACTGTGGGGCTGGCGCGCACAATTTCAAATGCGCCACCACATCTTTTTGCCAATCATTATTGCCTCACTGCCATTTGCTCTGTCGAATTTTCTGGTAATGTTGTATGGCACAGCGGACATCATCCTGGTGGGTCAATTGCTGGGAAGCGAGGCAGCGGGAATCTATGCACCAGCATCCAATCTCATCGGACTGTTGTATCTGGCGCCTGGGGCATATTTTGCGGTGATGGTGCCTGTGCTCAGTCGCGCAGCAGATGCAGCATCTCCGGGTCTGCCGCGCGCCATGTCCGTTTACGTGAGCGTCAGTTTGCTGCTGGGCGCTTTGCTGGCGGCCGGCATGATGTTGGTTGCACCGCTATTTATCCAAATCGCCTATGGTGCGGCCTATGCTACGACAACAGCATTGCTTCCCCCGCTCAGTGTGGTGGTCTGGCTCCACACTGTGAGCTTCAGCCTGGCGGCAATCTTGACTGCGCTGAACCTTCAGAAGCAACGGCTGATTCCTCAGACGGCGGCGGCAGTCATCAATATCGGCTTGAACCTGGCGCTGCTGCAGCCGTATGGGCTGATTGCTGTGGCGTGGAGCTTTGTTGCCAGTGAGATTATCCTGGTGGCTGGCTACTGGCTTCTCTATCGGCGCGCCGGTGCACAACTTGCGCATAGAACGCAAGCAATTGATCTGTAACAACCGGAAGTGCATAATCCGTCGTGGCTTGACGGCAA
>DGFH01000085.1:859-3916 GCA_002391565.1 Anaerolineales bacterium UBA3905 | reverse complement strand
TTCCATGCACGATTCGCCTGTGATTTTGTCGATGCCCTACGCTCCGGCACAAATCTTATGTTTTGTGCCAGGTGCACTGAAGATAGGCTTGTCGCCCACGCAGACCCGTGCCACAAACCGGCACAAATCTCTTATGTTTTGTGCCAGGTGCACTGAAGATAGGCTTGCCGCCCACGCAGACCCGTGCCACAAACCGGCAACAAATCTTATGTTTTGTCCAAAGCTCCTAGAAGGGTTGCACACAGCCCTCTTTCTCCTCTGAATTCCCTGTTCATTCCTTGCGTGACTTTTGTCGCAGCGCCTGCCCGCGCATCTCTGTATCCTGCTGACTACTGAACGTTCCCTCGGATGAGTCACAGGAGGTTGTCGGATGGAAAGATGGCCCTTGCCGCGTATCGATGCGGCGCGCTGCACAAGCTGCGAACGCTGTGTTGAGATTTGTCCAACGCAGGCGCTGGCGCAGGTCGCGGACAAGGCTACACTGCTCTATCCGGAACGCTGCACCTACTGCACACTCTGCGAAGACATCTGTCCCACCAACGCGATTGCGTTGCCGTTCTTGATCGTGTTCGCCAGGCAGTAGCTGTTGGATTCGTGGGAAAGGCCGGGCGCCTGCTGGCGTACTGGGTGCATCCGGTCTGGAGATAACACTCATTTCACAATCAGGAGAGCGACATATGAGGCGATTGATTCTATTGGCATTGCTGCTATTGGCGTTGGCAGCAATTTTTGTGGCCTGTAGCGACGACGAGCCGGAACCGACGGCGACGCCGGCCCCGGCGCCGGTGGAAACCAGCGCGGGCGGCGGCTTGCCGGACGACCTGCTGGCGGTGGCGAACGCGCGTGGGTTGACGCCGCAGGACATCCGCGCGGCGCTCAAAACCTACGTGCCCAGCGGCAAAATGGACGAGTACTATCTCTTCTCATCCGGTGGGCAGTCGGGCAACGTCGTCGTGATCGGCGTGCCGTCGATGCGCATCCTCAAGAACATTGCCGTCTTCACGCCGGAAGCATGGCAGGGCTACGGCTACGGCGAAGTCGGCACGGAGGCGGTGCTCGATGGCGGCAACGTGGACACCACCAAAATTCGCATGGGCGACACCCACCACCCGGCGCTGAGCGAGACCAACGGCGACTATGACGGGCAATTCCTCTTCATCAACGACAAAGCCAGCGCGCGCGTCGCCGTCATCGACCTGCGCGACTTCGAGACCAAGCAGATCGTCAAAGACCCGAACCTGATCAGCAACCATGGCTCTTCCTTCGTGCCGCCGAACACTGAGTACGTGATCCAGGCCAGCCAGTACGCTACCCCGCTGGGCTGGGAATACGCGCCGATCAGCGAATACAAGGAGAAATATCGCGGGCTGATCACCATGTACAAGTTCGACCGGGAAAAGGGTCGCATCGACCTGGCGAACTCCTTCAGCATCGAGATTCCGCCCTACTGGCAGGACCTGTGCGATGCGGGCAAACTGGTTTCCGACGGTTGGGCGTTCTGCAACAGCTTCAACACCGAGATGGCGACCGGCGGCATTGAGTCGGGCAACCCGCCCTTCGAAGCCGGTGTGAGCCAGCGTGACACCGACTATCTGCACATCTTCAACTGGCGCAAGGCGGCAGAAGTGGCGGAGCAGGCGGGCAAGACCGAGGTGATCAACGGCATGCGCGTCATCCGCATCCCGACGGCGGTGGAGGAAGGCATCCTCTTCCTGGCGCCGGAGCCGAAAAGCCCACACGGCGCCGACGTCACACCCGACGGTAAATACGTCGTCGTCGCCGGCAAGCTCGACCCACACGTGACGATCTACTCCTTCGATAAGATCATGCAGGCCATCGAAGCCAAGAACTGGACGACCGACGAGTTCGGCATTCCGGTGCTGGACTTTGACGCGGTCATGCTGGCGCAGGTCGAGCTAGGACTTGGCCCGCTGCACACGCAGTTCGACGACAAGGGCAACGCCTACACCAGCCTCTTCCTCGATAGCGCCGTTGCCAAATGGTCGCTGGGCGGCGACGACCCGGCCGGTTACAAGCTGCTGGAGAAGCTGCCGGTGCAGTACAACATCGGTCACATCTCGGCGGCGGAAGGCGACACCGTCAGCCCGGACGGCCAGTACCTGGTGGCGCTCAACAAATGGGCGGTGGATCGCTTCCTGCCCGTCGGCCCGCTCAAGCCACAGAATGAGCAACTGCTCGACATCGGCAGCGATAAGATGAGCGTCCTCTACGATATGCCGATGGGCATCGGCGAACCGCACTATGCGCAGATGATCAAAGCCGACAAGATCAAGGCGTGGGAGGTCTACCCAGAAGTTGGTTGGGACCCGATTGCGCAGGCGCCTTCGGAGTTTGCGGTCAAGCCCGGTGAAGAGCGCATCGAGCGCGACGGCAACAACGTGACCATCTACATGACCTCCGTCCGCTCGCACCTGACGCCGGAGCATGTGACCCTGAAACAGGGTGACAACGTGACCTGGCACATCACCAACATTGAGACCGCGCCGGACGCCACGCACGGCTTCGACATCGGCGGCCAAAACATCAGCCTGAGCATTGAGCCGGGCGAGACCGCCACTTTCCAGTTCACCGCCAACCATTCAGGCACCTACGCCTACTACTGCACCGAGTTCTGTTCGGCGCTGCACCTGGAGATGATGGGCTATATGATGGTCGCGCCGGAAGAGGCGAATTGAGGAAGTAGAGATTAGGAGATTGGAGATTAGAGATTGGAAATTGCTCGTCCACTGAAGCCAATCTCCAGTCTCCAATCTCTAATCTCCAATCTCCAGGAGCATCTGACATGGCATCTGACATGGAAAAGTTCATCGGGCCACGCGTGCCGGCGGATGAACTCAAGGCGCACCGGATGCGCTATATCATCCCGACCTTGCTCTTTGTGGCGGCGGCAGTACTGTTGATCATCTCGATCCAGCGCCCGTGGTGGCGACTCAAGCTCAACGCGCCGCAATATCCCGCCGGGCTATATGTGACGGCTTACGTCAACCGCATGACCGGCGACATTGCCGAAATCGACGGGCTGAACCACTACATCGG
>DGFH01000085.1:0-646 GCA_002391565.1 Anaerolineales bacterium UBA3905 | reverse complement strand
GGCATGCGCCCGCTGGCGGAAGCGGCCGTGCTGGAACAGTCGATCGCTGTCTTTGGCATCGTGGCGCTGGCGCTGCTGATCCTGGCGGCGGCGTTCGTGCATAACCGCTGGGCGGCGCTGCTCACATTGCCGGCGCTGCTGCTGCCCGTCTTCTTCCTGGCAGACCTGCAATTCTGGCTCGCCAACTTCGGGCTGAATCTCGACCCCAACGCGGCGCTCTCCAGCAGCGTCGATCCCTTCATCCCGCCGGTGCTGTGGAAAGGCGAAATCGCACAATTCAGCACCGTGCCCCGCCTGCTGAGCGGCTTCTGGCTGTCGGTGTGGGCGTCGGGGCTGATCCTGGTCGGGTTGTTCTTCCACCGTCGCGCCTATAAGCCGCTGGTGGAAGCGCAACAAAAGCAACATGGCGAGTCTGAGTTGTGAATTGTGGATTCTGAATTGTGAAGCGTGGCGTGATCGTAGGGCGAGGTGTGAGGTGAAGATGCAACTGTCGAACAAAGCCAGCGTTGCAGCAAGCGTGCTGTTACTGCTTGTCTTTTCTGCGCTTGCTTTGCCGTTCTATGCCTTTGCGTCAGGTCAGGTCACGCCGCAAACGGTGACGACAACCACCCAGTGCGGCCACGTCAGCCTGCAAGCCATGATCGAC
>DGFH01000243.1:35742-37714 GCA_002391565.1 Anaerolineales bacterium UBA3905 | reverse complement strand
GTTATCACCGGCAACCTGGACGCGGCGCTGAGCCAGGCGGAAGCAGGCGGGCGCGTCCTGCTGCTGCTCGATCCGGCGCAGGTCAAAACGGAAAGTCAGATCGGCTTTTCCAGCGTCTTCTGGAATACGGCATGGACAAGAGGGCAGCCGCCGCACACGCTTGGCATCCTCTGTGACCCGGCGCATCCGGTCTTCGCCGACTTCCCGACCGAGTTTCACAGCAACTGGCAGTGGTGGGAATTGATCCACGGCGCGGCGGCCATGCAGATCGACGCGCTGCCGCCCACGCTGCGCCCACTCGTGCAGCCCATCGACACCTGGTTCGAGGCGCGGCGGCTGGCGCTGCTCTTCGAGGCGCGCATCGGCAACGGCAAAGTGCTGGTCTGCTCAATGGATTTGCAGAGTGACCTTGACCAACGACTGGTTGCGCGCCAGTTGCGCTTCAGCGTATTGCGCTACATGCAAAGTGCAGCGTTCCAACCGGCATGGACGATCGGCGCCAGGGAACTTGCCGCGCTGCTATCCTGACAGTGACAAGGTGCGGCGCCTGTTGGCAGCAGCAGGCTGTCGCCAACAGGCGCCGCACCTGCTAGAAACAACACACTTACTTGCGTATAATTACCTGAAAATCAAGAAAGTTGGTCGCTACCAGCTCCAGCCGATTTGCTCCTCCAACCAGCCGTGATTCAGGTACTCCGGCTCGAACTCCACGCGACCATCGACCGGGCCGGGGAGCGTAATGATCCGCTGCAGATCGCTGCCGTCGGGACGCATCCGCCAGAGACCCCATTGGCCGCCGCGATTGCTCACAAAGGCAAGGTATTCGCCGTTGGGCGAGAACACGGGCAGGCCATCCTCGGCGCGGTCATCGGTCAGGCGCGTCACTGTGCGGTCGATCAAGTCGTAGGTGTAGATGTCCCAATTGCCACCGGTGAACGCCATGTACGCCACCGTGCGGTTGTCGGGCGCAACGGCCGGGGCGCGGATCGAGCCGGTGACATAGTGCAACGTCTGGTGTTCGCCCGTGCGACCGTCCATGCTCCATAGTTCCTCAACGCCGCGTTCGGGGCGCGTCACGCGGAAGAGGATGCGCCCGTCGTTCATCCAGAAGGGGTCTTCGCCAAAGATGCCGCCCGCACCCCACTCCCAGGCGACCTTGTTTTGCTCATCGCTCCAGGCGTAATAGAGCCGACTCTTGCGGTCGCCCCAGCGATAGGTTGAGAAGGCAACCTTCGTACGATCCGGGGAGAAAGAAGGCAGCACATCCTCCAGCTTGTCGGTAATGCGCCAGGGGTTGCCGCCATCCACGTTGGCGACGACGATGCCGCGATCATCGACCTTCCAGCGGCGGTAAGCCAACATAGCGCCATCCGCGCTGAGAGCAGGCGAGCTTGCTTCATCAACAACGCGGCGCAGGTCGCTGCCATCGGCGTTGACCAGCCACACGTCGTAGGTCTTGCGGTTCTCATCAAAGACCGGCACGGCCAGCTTGCCGTAGAGACCGGACGGCAACGCCACAGCAGGGGGTGCAGGTGTGGCGATTGCTGTTGGCATGACAAACGGCGCAACTGAGGGTGAGACGACGGGCGTAACTGTGAGTGGCGGCGGCGTAACGGTTGCGATCGGCAGCATCCCGATGGGTGTGTGCATGCGTAGATAGGCAGTGGCGATCCAGCCGGCTTCCACCGTCGCATCGGTCAACGGCGTCAACACCCAGTCACCGCTGGCATCGCGCGCCAGCACGATCACGGTGCTGCCGTCGGTCAGCCGCGCCACGATCGGCGCGGCGGTGGATGGCGTCGCCCGCACACGCAGACGCACGCCGCCGGTGTTCACCGTCGCCGTGATGGTAGTGGTCAAGGATGTGGCGGGGCTGGAGGTGGGCGTCGGCGCAGGGGTGGCCGTGATGGCGTCCTGCGCCAGGGCGCCGAGTGCAAAGAAAACGGTCGTCAACCAGACGACCAGCAAGATC
>DGFH01000243.1:34902-35653 GCA_002391565.1 Anaerolineales bacterium UBA3905 | reverse complement strand
CAGGGGTGGCCGTGATGGCGTCCTGCGCCAGGGCGCCGAGTGCAAAGAAAACGGTCGTCAACCAGACGACCAGCAAGATCATCACAAATCGAGTGCGCATTGTCCCATTCTCCTGGTCAGGCAATGGCGCCCGCTCCAGAAGGTTGGACGCCGGCGGCATTGCCAACCTTCACTTTACCACGTTTTGCGCCCTGGGCTTGACCATTTTCAGACCGATTTCCTGCGTTGCGCCCGGTGACGCCTGCTACCATCGGGCGTGATGCTCCTCGGCAAAACCGATCAGGCCGTCGACGACAATGCGTTCGCCGTTGTCGGCCACGACGCAACCACTGTAGCGACCAAACAGCTGATGCACGGTGCTGGCGATGAGGAGCAGATTGGTCTTGGCGATGCGCTCGACAAAGGGCGTGAAGGTCAGATCGAGCCGTCCGTCGGGGGCGACCATGCGCCAGGGCTGCATGAAGTTATGCGCGTCATAGCTGAAATCAACCTGGGCCAGCTTGTGGACGCGACCGTTCAGAATGAGCGTATTCTCGGTGGCAGCCGAGGCGTCGCCAAAGCCGAAGCCCAGGTTCAGCCCGATCGTTCGCCTATCCGCCAGGAAGCCGGACGCGCTCGCCCACACCCAGAAGGAGCGATATTCCCAGACGCCGCGCCCCCAATCCAGATTGCCCAGGCAAGTCGACGGCGCAATCTCCGTACGCGCGTTACCAAGTTGTAGCCAGCCAGTTGCGGGCAGACAGTTGATCTT
>DGFH01000243.1:13102-34790 GCA_002391565.1 Anaerolineales bacterium UBA3905 | reverse complement strand
GCCCAGGCAAGTCGACGGCGCAATCTCCGTACGCGCGTTACCAAGTTGTAGCCAGCCAGTTGCGGGCAGACAGTTGATCTTGCGGTTGTAGTAGAAACGGTTGCCCCGAATCGGGATGACGACGACGGTGGACTCGTGATCAGGCGCCAGGGCAAAGCTGATCTCAGCGCTAAGTGGCTGCCTGTTGAAGTCAGGCCAGGTCACAGCGATCTGACGAGTGTTCGGCGTCACCTGAAAGCACAGGCGCACCTTGCCGTTGTCGTAGCGACTTTCGCCTTCCGTGCTGTTACGCGGCAAGATCACGCCACCGCCCGGTGGGAGCGTTAGCGTCTCCTCGTGATAGCGTCCGGTGGCAAAGTCCACGATGTAGACAAACGCCTGCCCCGCATAGCCCAGGTCCGCCAGAGTGAAGGAGAAGTAACGCTCTGGCGTTGTGACGCCGTAGTAGTCCCAACGCTTGATGCGCAGTGGCTGCAGGAAACGCAGCAGGCGCGGGTAAAAGGTCGCCTGCTCCAGGTTGCAATCGAGCAACGGCGCCCGCGCCCAGCCGATCTGCGCCAGTCGGCCCTGTGCGTCGAGTAAGGGCGATGGCGTGACGATTTTGTGTTGCAAACTCATATCGTAGCGCGTGCAATCGGCAGTTCCAGACGATTGCCCTCCCAATTTTCCTTCATCCACGCGTAGCGATAATCGTCCAGCGGTGGGCGGGAGCGATCTTCGTCCAAAAGTTCGCCGGCCAGGTAGTTGAGGAAATAGACATTGCTCCCCGGCGCCGCCGCCACCGGATGATACCCCTGCGTCACCAGCACCAGCTCGCCGCTGCGCACCGGCAGCAGTTCGTCGAAGTCGGCGTCGAGCCGATAGTTGCGGTGAATCGCAAAGCCATCGGGCGGGTCGATGCGGTAGTAGTAGGTCTCCTCCAGGTAGGGTGAGCCACCGGCGCCGTCATGGCAGTGAGGCGGCCAGCCCGACCACGACCCGCCCGGCACGTAGACCTCGAAGAGGATCAGCCGCTCGGCGGGCAGCGGCGGCGCCAGGATG
Source organism: Anaerolineales bacterium UBA3905 (assembly GCA_002391565.1). Classification (GTDB taxonomy): domain Bacteria; phylum Chloroflexota; class Anaerolineae; order Caldilineales; family Caldilineaceae; genus Caldilinea. Next base: position 33,749 of record DGFH01000243.1, on the reverse strand, counting down.
TGATTGACCTGCCGCCGTGCAGCGCCGCCACCGCGAATCTCACACTTGATCTCCTCCGGACGAATCAACCGCACGCCGTACTTGCCGGTGGCTGGCGCGCCGCCAACCGCGAACTCGAAGGCGCGCTCAGCCTTCACCACAACTGTCTTGCCCGGCGGCGTGTAGAGCAGCGGCGGCGGGCCAACGAAGACGCCGCTGCGCTGCAGCGTATAGCTTACGCTATCGACGGTGAGGACGCCGGCGCCTTGCAGCGGCACAAGCGCCACCTCTTCGCCACCGGTGACTACAGTGTACGTCTCCCCCGCCGCCAACACAATGACCCGGAAGCTCAAATACTGCCATCCGGCGCTCTGCGGCGTCACCACAATCGTCTCTCCAGCGGCGCCAGCCGGTCGAATCAAATGTTCCATATCCCCTCCGAGATACGAATCTCCCAATCTCTAACCTGAAAATAGAGGCGAGGGGCGAGTTGCGAGGGGCGAAGCGCCGCTGCCCATTTTCATTGTTCGTTGCGCCCATCAGGGCATGCACCACTAACCTGAAAATAGAGGCGAGGGGCGAAGCGCCGCTGCCCATTTTCATTGTTCGTTGCGCCCATCAGGGCATGCACCACTAACCTGAAAATAGAGGCGAGGGGCGAGTTGCGAGGGGCGAAACGCCGCTGCCCATTTCATTGTCCGTTGCGCCCATCAGGGCACACCACTAATTTCTAATCTCCAATCTCCAATCTCTAATCCCTGCGTGAGATTGGAAATTGCCGATAAACGCCTCCACCTCTTCCAACCGTGGCATGGCGGCAGCGCAGCCGTGCCGTGTGACGACCAGCGCACCGCACGCATTGCCGATGCGGACGCTCGCGGGCCAATCCCAGCCCTGGCTGCGCCCGTAGAGCAAGCCACCGGCAAAGGCATCACCCGCGCCCACGGTGTTGAGCACTGTTACCGGGAAGCCCGCAACGTCTACGGGCGGCGCGCCGGACGTGAAGATCGTCGCACCGCGTGCGCCGCGTTTGAGGATCAACGTGTGCCCTTTTTCCGCTGCCAGGAACGCCGGGATGTGTGTCTCCAGTTCGGCGACCTGGTCGGGCGTCAACCGCGCCCCGCCCACAAACACGCTCTCCGGTGCGTCGCCGAGCAGCGCATAGGCTTCTTCTTCCGTGCCGATCACCACGTCAACGAATGGCAGCAGCCGGTTCATTGCAGCACGCAACGCATCGGGGCCAGCCCATTGATCGGGACGCAGGTCGAGGTCGAGAAAAGTTGCCACATCGGCGGCGGATGCCCGCTGGGCGGCGGCGACGGTTGCCTCAGCGCACGCGCCGCGGCTGAGCGCCGTGCCGGAGAGTAACAGCGCGCGCGTCTGCTCGATCGGCGCCGCGGCGACATCGTCGGCGTCGAGCCATATATCCGCCGGGTTGTGGCGATAGAAGACGAGCGGGAAGCGGTCGGGCGGCTGCACGCCGACGACAGCCAGCCCGGTGTGCGTGCCCGGTTTGCGGGGGATGTACTGCGTGTCGACGCCTTCTTCAGCCAGATGCGCCAGGACGAAGTCGCCCACCAGGTCTGGCCCCACCGCAGTGAGCAGCGCCACGCGCAGCCCAAGCCGGCTCGCCGCCACGGCGATGTTGGTCGGCGACCCGCCGATGTGCGCATCGAACCCGGTGATCGCGGTAAAGGGCGCGCCGATGTCCTGTGCGAAGAGATCCATCCCGCAGCGGCCCAGGGTGATCAGGTCATATGTCGGCGACATCGACCCACCTCCCTTCCCTGTGGCTGCGTTGGGCAGCTTCCATCACCCGCTGGATGTAGGCGCCGTCAGCCAAATCCGGTCGCAGCGGTTCCCCGCGCGCGATGGCCGTGACCCAGGCGCGCGTCATCGCCTCCTGGGTGCGGAAGACATCGCGGTAGGTGTTGTGCACCGTGTCGCGCCGCGCACCCTGCCAGATGTCGTCGGGGATGGGCAGTTCCGCCAGCGCAGGATCGCCGCTGCGCGCGCCGTAGATGCGCTGCTCGCTGGCCCAATCCACCCGCGCGTGGAGCGCACCATCCATCCCGTGCAGGTCGAGTTCATGGATCTGGCCGAAGGGCGTGGCTTCCGGCGCGACCGTAGACGCGTGGAGCAGCCCCTGCGCGCCGCTGGCGAACTTGAGCATGATCATGGCGTTGTCGTCGGCCTGGGGATAGGGTTGTCCGGTCGGGTCCAGCGGCGCCCGTTCAATGAGCCGCCCCAACTCGGCAAAGACCGCAGTGATGTCGCCGAAGAACCACCACGCCAGATAGAGGAAGTGCGAGGCGATGTCGCCCAGGGCGCCTGATCCCGACACATTTTCGTCGAAACGCCAGTTGTAGCCGCCGGTGCGGCCAAAGCCGGTGAAGTAGCGGAAGTTCAGGTGAAATGGGCGTCCGAGGTAGCCGTCGTCGAGCAGCCGCTTCAGATAGCGGTTGACTGGCATGTAGCGGTAGGTGAAGGGCGTCATGCAGATGGCGCCCTTTTCAGCCGCACGCGCCGCCATCTGGGCAGCGTCGGCGTAGGTCAACGCCAGCGGCTTCTCGCAGAGCACATGCAGACCCTGCTCCAGCGCGGCCAGGGTGAGCGGGCAGTGCTGGTCGTTGCGCGTGGCGACGATCACCGCGTCCACCAGCCCACTGTGGATGAGCTCTTCGTAGCGGTCGAAGGTGTGCGGAACCCGCCAGCGGTCAGCCAACGCGGCGGCAGTGCGCCCAGCGATGGCGGTGACGCGACCGCTGGGATGCTGCGCCAGCGCGGGCAGGTACATCGAGTCCGCCCACCAACTGCTGCCGAGGATGCCAACGCGGACGGAAGGCGCGCCAGGCGTCATGCTTCCACCTTTTCCCACGCGCCGCTTTCCCACGAGCGGATCATCGCCTGGTTGGTGCGGGCGGCGGCGTAGGCGGCGGCAAAGCCTGGCTCGATCTGCTTGCCGTCGACGATTGACTTCAGGAAGTGATACGCCTCGCTGGTTTTGAGATCGTCGTAGCCCAGTCCGATCGCCGGGCCAGGGTTGAAGCGCCCGTGCAGCGGATGATCCGGGCTGCCAAAGATCGTGGTGAAGCCATCATGGCCGATCTCTTCATCGGGCAGATAGACCTGCAGCTCGTTCATGCGCTCGAAATTCCACTTGACCGCGCCCTTTGTGCCGTAGATCTCGAACGCCATCTCGCACTTTGGCCCAAAGACGGTGCGCGAGGTCTCCAGCGTGCCGTGGACGCCGTTGGCAAACTCCACCAGCGTGCCGATATAGTCCTCGTTCTCCACCGGTCCCGTCGGGTCGCCCGGCTGACCGACGGAGAAGTGCGTGCCGCGACCGGGCGCCGGCAGCGGGCGCTCTTTGATGAAGGTGTTGCGCTGGCTCACCAGGCGGTCGACCGGCCCGGCCAGGAAGTGCGCCATGTCCACCACGTGCGTCATGATGTCACCTAGCACGCCGTAACCCGCTTGCTCGAACTTGAATCGCCAGCTCAACTGGCCGTAGGGATCGCTGCCGTACATGGCGTAGAAACGGCCGCGATAGTGGGTCAATTCACCGAGTTTACCTGCCTGGATTAACTGGCGGGTGTATTGCACCAGCGGCGCCCAGCGGTAGTTGAAGCCGACGCCGGTCATCACGCCGGCTTTCTGCGCCGCTTCAGCTACTTCGATGGCTTCTTCGGGATAGCGCCCGATCGGTTTCTCGCAGAAGACATGCTTGCCAGCCGCAATCGCGGCCAGCGCCATCTCCTTGTGCAGAAAGTTGGGCGACGCGATGTTGACGACCTGCACGTCAGGGTGATCGATCACCCGCCGCCAGTCGGTCGTCGATTCCTCGAAGCCGAACATTGCCTGCGCCTGCTCGGCGCGCGCAGGCAGGTCATCGGCGCAGATGACCAGCCGCGGGCGGATGCCGCCGTCCCAAAAGCGATCCGGGATGGCGCGATAGCCGCGACTGTGGGCCATGCCCATCCAGCCCATGCCGATGACGCCGATGTTAAGTGTTGTGGACATGATTCACCTGTTTGTTTTGCGTTCTCGTAGACAATAACAGCGTTATTCAATATTGAAATGCGGCGCCAGCACCTTCAGCGCAGCGGCGCGACATTCCTGAGCGACCTCCAGCGGATCCAACTCCCAATAGGCGGGTTGGAAGAGTTCGATGGAGCACGTATCGTTGTAGCCGATAGCGCTCATCCGCCGACAAATTTCGTCGAGCGGGACGACGCCAATTCCCGGATAGAGGCGCGTATTGTCGGTGATCGCCTCCTTGCAGGTGTCTTCCAGATCATCGAGATGGAAGGCGAAAACCTTCTTGGGGTCGAGCCTGTCCAGTTCATCCAGCAGCCCGCCGCCGGCAAAGAGATGAGCGCAGTCCACCGTCATCCCGACGTTAGGGCGATCCACTGCCTGGACGATCTCCCACGCGCCGCGCGGGGTGCGCACCGTACACCAGCCGAAGCCCAGGAACTCAAAGGAAAGCCTGACGCCATAGGGCGCGGCGATGGCGGACAGATCGCGCAACACCCGCACATACTCCGCCTTGACATCCTCCCAGGGCAACTGCCAGCGCGTCTCCGTCGGGCTGGGCACCGTCACCAGCATCGGGCAGCCGATTGCCTGGGCGATCTCGCACATCATCTTGCAGCGCGCCTGCACCTCCGGGTATTCGTCCCCGCGGAAGCCCACGAAGACCAGCGCGTTCAGGCTCATGGGCGCAATGCCATTGTCCACGAAGAGCGCGTTCAACTCCTCCAGCGAGTGGGTTTCCAGGTACTTATAGACCTTGTCCGCCCACAGCTCCAGCCCCTTGTAGCCCGCTTCCCGCGAGACGCGCACGTCGGTTTCGAGATCACTCGTCATCGTCGTCGCGCCGTGAAATCCAAGTAACATAGTTCCTCCAGGAATAGAGTCGATTTTGACGCAGAGGCGCGGAGACGCAGAGAAAGAACAGAGGAAAAACCAAAGAAAAGCATTCTTAGCGAATCTCTGTGTCTTTGCGCCTTTGCGTTAAGTGCAGTTTGTCGAACCGATCACGCCGGCTGCCAGTAGTCGATCTTCACCGGCATGTTGCTCTTGAGCGATGCGACCGCCGCTTCGGCGATCATCTGCGCGCGCAGGCCGTCTTGCAGCGTCGGGTAGTCGATGCCCTCGGCGCCTTCCAGCGACGCGGCGAAGGCGTCGATCGCCAGCAGGAAGCTCGGCTCCATACGCTCGAACCAGCCGGGGAACATGCCATCCTCGATCACCTTGTCGCCTTTGTAGATGGCGACCTCGCGCGTCGGTTTGCGTCGCGACTCGACCAGCCCTGCCGAGCCGAAGACCTCGATGCGTTCGTCGTAGCCATAGCCGGTGTGGCGGCTGTTGTCGATGTGACAGAGCGCGCCGTCGGCAAACTTGAGGATGAGCATCGAGGTGTCCACATCGCCTGCTGCGGTGATCGCCGGGTCCATCATCGACGCACCCGTGGCGTAGACCTCCACCGGCGCCTGGCCCGCGATCCAGCAGAGCAGGTCGAACATGTGGATCGTCTGGTCGCGGAATTGCCCGCCAGAGACCTTGATATACGCCAGCGGCGGCGGTGCGGAGGAGCGACAGACCATACTGATCATCTCCACCACGCCTACTTCGCCCGCCTGCACCGCCTGACGCAGCCCGCGGTGGTTGGGGTCGAAGCGGCGGCTGAAACCCATCATGATCGGCACGGGGTTGTCGTGCGCCTCTTGAACGACCGCTTTGACGCGCTCCAGGTTCATGTCGATGGGCTTCTCACAGTAGACCGGCTTGCGCGCCTTGATCGCCGCGCTCAGCAGATCGGCGTGCGTGTTGGTGGAAGAGGCAATGAGGACGGCGTCCACATCATCGGCGGCGAAGATCTCTTCCACGCTGCCTGCCACCTTGGCGCCGAAACGTCCGGCCAGTTTGTTGGCGGCTTCAGTGTTGACATCATAAACATATTGCAAATTCGTGCGCGGACAGGCGGCAAGATTGGCGCCATGCACCTGCCCGATGAAACCAGCGCCAAAGAGAGCAAAACGAATCATATTCCCTCCACAGAGAATCAGATCGCTGACAGAATCGGAATAGAACGCGGATGACGCGGATTTGGCGGATGCTCGCGGATTTATTCCTTCGTCTTATCCGCGCAAATCCGCTCGATCAGCGTCATCCGCGTTCTATTGAGTTTTCACAATCCGATGCTGCGGATGTAGTCGCGGTTGCGCCGGGCGCTCTCCTTGGGGCTGCCCATGCCCGGCAGCACATCCTGCTCGACCACGATCCAGCCGCTGTAGTTGATGCGCTTGAGTTCGGCCAGGATCGCCGGGAAGTCGACATCGCCCTTGCCCAGCTCGCAGAAGAGACCATGTCCCACCGCAGTGACAGCATCCCAGCCTTCCGCCTTCGCCTGCGCTGCGACCGCCGGGCTGTGATCCTTGAAATGCACGTGCCAGATACGGTCGGCGTGGCGCTTGAGGCCCGTGAGCGGGTCGCCGCCGCCGTGCGTGTAGTGGCCCGTGTCGAAGCAAAGGCCAAGCACTTCCGGGTCGGTCATTGCCAGCAGCCGCGCCGTCTCCTCCGGCGTCTCGATCCAGGTGCCGATGTGGTGATGGAAGACGGTGCGCAGCCCGGTTTCACGCTTCACTGCCCAGGCCACGCGGTTGGCGCCTTCAGCGAAGATTTTCCACTGCTCCTCGCTCATGCTCATCTCTGGCGTCAGGCGACCAGCGTTGAGGGTGCGCACCGGATCCATGTACGGGTCGTTGCCCAGGACGACCAGGCTATCGGGCCCGCCGACCAACGCCAGTTGACGCGCCGTGCGCACGGCATCGGCTTCGCTGCTGGCGTGTTCCGCCGGGTCATGCAGCTTGACGCTGACCCACGAGGCCATCAGCTTGAGGTTGCGCTTTGCCAGCTCGGCGCGCAATACGTCCGGGTCGGTCGGCATGAAACCCCAGTCGCCCAACTCGGTGCCCACGTAGCCAGTTGCGTGCATCTCATCGAGCACCTGGGCATAACCACCACGCTCACCTTCCACATTCTCGATCACACCCCACGAACAGGGTGCATTCCCTACTTTGATTTTACTGTCGGTCATAAGACATTCCTTTTCGTCAACGAAATCTGCAAAATCTCCAATCTCCAATCTCGGAGTTGAGATTGGAGATTGGAGATTTGGTTACGCTCGCTTGTACATTTCTGCCGTTCTTGGAATCTCTACGTCCATCGGCTGGCCCGTCCGGGCGGAGGCGATGCAGGCGTCGGCCACCAGCATCGAGACGTAGCCATCCCAGGCGGAGGGGCCGGTGGGAACGCCCGTTTGCAACGAATGCACCCAGGCGCGCACCTCATGGACGTAGGCGGTCTCGAAGCGTTGTAGCCAATCCTGCTCGATCCACTGGCTACGCTGATTTTGGTGGCGCACCACCGCGCTTTGCAGCGAGTTGGTCTCCGCCGAACCAGTCTCCCCCGTCAGTTTGACATCCACCTCGTAGCCGTAGCCCGCCTCCATGTTGCACTCGATCTGCCCGACCGCGCCGTTGCGATAGGCGAACTGAATCAAGAGCAGGCGCGCCGTGTCGGGGCGTTCAGGGCTATAGGGGACATGGGTGGTGTAGACGCGCACAATCTCATCGCCCATCAGCCAGCGCGCTGAGTGCAGATCGTGCACCGCCGAGTTGGTGACGACATCCTCCACCGTGCGCCAGGAGAGCGCACCGCCGTTGATGTGGACGCCGCGAAAAGCCAGCACCTTGCCCAGCGCGCCGCTGTCCATGAGCTGCTTGACGCGCAGGTGCGCCGGGTCGTACTCGCGCATCAGCCCGACCTGGACAAGACGCCGTCCAAACGCGACTTCCGCCTCGACAATCGCCCGCGCCTCAGCGGCGGTCAGCGCCAGCGGCTTCTCGCAAAGCACCGGCTTGCCCGCGTCGATGCAGGCGCGCGTCAACGCGGCGTGGAAGCGATCTGGCGCGGCGATGAGCACAGCATCCACAGCAGGATGGTTGATCAGCGCCTGCGCGTCGGTAAAGGTGTGTACGGCGCCACACGCTGCAGCGACTTCCTGCATCCGCGCCGCGTCCACGTCCGACAGCGCTACAACTTGCGCTGCAGCCACTTCGTTGGTGAGATTGCGGACGTGGCGTCCCCCCATGCCGCCCGTGCCGATCACGCCGATGCGCACCCGGCGTTGGCTCGCGTGCTGGTTACTCATACCGCACCCCCGTGACTTTGTCCCAGCTTTCGATGGGCGGCGGCACCGGCTGTGGCCCTGCGCCCGCCACCGATTGATCAAAATCGACGATGCTGCCTGTCATCAGCCCCGACTCATCGGAGGCCAGGAAAGCAATCGCCCGCGCCACCTCCTCCGGCTTGAGCAGGCGACCAAAGGGCTGGCGCGCTTCAGCCTGTTGCAGCCAGTCCGGCCCGGCGTTGTGGTAGCGTTTCTGAATCTCGTCCTCGGCGGGCGTGTCCATCCAGCCCAGCGACAGCGTGTTGACGCGAATGCGGCGGCGCATCACCGAATAGGCAATGTTCTTGGTGAAGATATTGAGCGCAGCTTTTGACGCCGCATAAGGCGAGAGCATCGGCACGCTGCCGTAGGAGGCGACGCTGGAGATATTGACGATTGACCCGGCGATGCCCTTGCGCTCCATGAGCTTGATCGCTTCCTGCATCAAGAAGAAGGGCGCGCGCACGTTGATCGCAAACATGCGGTCGAAAAGTTCGGGCGTGGTGTCCCAGATCGTGCCGCGTTCGGTCAGCGCCGCACAGTTGACCAGGATGTGGAGTTCACCAAAGTGCGTCTCGGCAGCGGCGATGATGCTGCGGCACGCCTCGATGTTTTCCAGTTCAGCCGGGACAAAATAGGCCTGGCAGCCGTCGCCGGTGAGGCTGGCAGCGACAGCCTCACCGCGCGCCTGATTGCGCCCGGTGATGATCAGCCCGCGGATGCCGCGCGCCTTGAACAGGCGCGCTGTCGTCTCGCCCAAGCCCTGCGTGCTGCCGGTGATGACGGCGACTTTGCCGTGCAATGAACATAGATCAGTCATAAGCCCAACTCCCAGTTGGTTGTGTTTAAGCGATCGTCACGACTTGCCCCGAGGCAAACGACTGCTGCGCCGCCTCAGCCAGACGCAGCGCCGCCAGCCCATCCGCCATGGTCACCGACGGTGAGCGTCCTGCATGCACGGCGTCGAGGAAGTCGACCAGTTCCAGGCGATAGCTGTCGGCGTAGCGGTCGAGGAAGAAATTCTGCAGCGCTGTGGGCGCGCCGGCGCTCTTTGCGCTGAAGCGCAGCAGGCTGGTTTCGTAATGATTGCCGGAGACCAGCATCCCGGTGGCGCCGAGCGCCTCGATGCGTTGGTCGTAGCCGTAGACCGCGCGGCGGCTGTTGAGGATCGTGCATTGTTTGCCCGAAACCGTGCGCAGCACAACGGTGGCGGTGTCGATGTCGCCCAGCGCGCCGATGGCCGGATCGACCAGGCACGAACCCTGAGCGTAGACCGTGGTCACCGGCTCCTGCAACAGCCAGCGCGCCATATCGAGATCGTGAATGGTCATGTCCTTGAAGAGGCCGCCGCTGTGGAGCAGGTAACTCGCTGGCGGCGGGCCTGGATCGCGGCTGGTGATGGTCAACTGCTCCAGTGCGCCGATTTCGCCTGCAGCCAGCGCCTGCTGCAGCGCGCGGTGCGAGGGGTCGAAACGGCGGTTGAAGCCAAGCTGCACGATGGCTGCACGGTCGCCAACCCGGTCGATACAGCGCTGCGCCTCAGCGATCTCCAGCGCCAGCGGCTTTTCGCACAGCACTGCTTTGCCCGCTTCGACGCTGCGAATGATGAAATCGACGTGGGTGTCGGTGGGGGAAGCGATAATCACAGCGTCAACGTCAGGCCGCGCCAGCACGGCGTCGACGCTCGCTTCAGCCGCGCCGCCATACTGCGCCGCCAGCCGCTGCGCCGCCTCGGTCACAACATCGTAGACGGCGACAAAACGCGCACCCGCCGCCTGGATCGCCCTGGCGTGCACCTGGGCAATGCGTCCTGCACCTAATACAGCAACACCGATCATAGTGCCTCCTGGTGAATGGAGATTAGAGATTGGAGATTACTGACCGCTAGGTTAACTGTTTATCTTCCCGGAAGCTTTGGAGCTTCCGGGAAGATTGCGAGCAATATCACGTGACAACCTAGAAATCGATAACAGGGTGAACGAACTGCTCATGCCATCACCGTCTCCCAGGCGCCGCTTTGCCAGGAACGGATCATGGCTTGCTGGACGCGCGCGACAGCGGCGGCTTCGGCGAAGCCCGGCTCGCCCTGTTTGCCAGTGACGATCGAGTGGAGAAAGTTGTACGCTTCAATGGTTTTCAGATCATCATAGCCCAGCCCCGCTCCCCATGCCGGGTTGAAGTGACCGTGGTAGGGATGCGCCGGCCCGCTCAACAAGCGGAGATAGGCGTCCTCCGCCGGGTTGGCGTCGTTGCGCCACTGCAACTGGAGTTCGTTCATCTGCTCGAAGTTCCACTTGATGGCGCCCTTCGTGCCGTGCACCTCGAAGGACATGTCGCACTTGGCGCCGTTGATGACGCGGCAAGACTCCAGGTAACCGCGCGCACCATTTGCAAAACGCACCAGTGCGCTCACGTAGTCCTCATTGGTCACCTCGCCTTTGGGGCTGTCCGCGCTGCCCACGTCGTAGTGCGTGCCAACGCCCGGCTGCGGGATGGGGCGTTCGCGGATGAAAATCTCCTTATCGCTGGTGAGGGAGGCAATTGGCCCGGCGATCATGTGCGCCATGTCGATGACGTGCGACATCAGGTCGCCGAGCGTGCCCAGTCCTTGCGCCTCATCAAAGCGCCAGGAGAGGAAACCATTGGGATTGCCAGCGTAGCCGTTGAGGAAGCGGCCATGGTAATGGGTGATTTTGCCGAGTTTGCCCTCCTGGATCAGCTTGCGTGCATATTGCACCACCGGCGCCCACCGATAATTGAAACCAACAAAGGTGAGGACGCCTGCTGCCTGCGCCGCTGCAGCGCTCAGGAGCGTCTCTTCTGGGAAGCGGCCCACCGGTTTCTCACAGAGGATATGTTTGCCCGCAGCGGCGGCGGCGCGGTTGATCTCCAGGTGCATACCGTTGGGCGCCGTGACGCTGATCGCCTCCACCGCCGGGTCGGCGATGACTTCATGCCAGTCGGTTACATAATGGTCGAAGTCGAAACGCTCTTTGGCGCCGCGTGCGCGCGGCTCAACAGGGTCTGCACAGACGACCAGATGCGGTCGAATGCCCGCCGCCGGAAAGCGATCCTGGATGGAACGATAGGCGCGGCTATGCGCTTCCCCCATCCAGCCCATGCCGATGACCCCAATCCCGATTGTGCGTGTCATAGAGATACTCCGGTGCTTGAAGTTGAAAGAGTTTGCGGATGACGCGGATGCGGCGGATTTTCGCTGAACCAATCTGCGTCGATCGACCAGATCCGCATCATCTGCGTGCCATCTCGATCTGGCTGAAAGATTCGATGTTGCTATGACGACAGACGTGCACTCACCCAGCGCCCATCTTGCCGATTTGATGCGACCGCCGCCTCGACGAACTTAACGCCCCATACGCCGTCTGTCACAGTCGGGAAGGTGTAGGCGAGCGGATCGGCAGCATAGCCGTCGCGCCGCGCCAGAATCGCTTCGGCGATATCGGTGTAGATATTGGCAAAGGCGTCGATGAAGCCCTCCGGGTGGCCTGTCCACAGGCGAGAGACGCGTTGCGCTTCTGGGGCGAGATAGCTGGCGCCGCGCGCCAGCACCTGGTGCGGGCCATCGGTCGGGCGGAAGAGCAGTTCATTGGGCGTCTCCTGCACCCACTCCAGGCTGCCTTTCTCGCCGTAGACGCGAATTCGCTGCCCGTGCCAATGACCGGTCGCCACCATGCTCACCCACATCAGCCCGCGTGCGCCGTTGTCGAAGCGCAGCTTGACATGACCGTTGTCATCGGTCTGGCGTCCTGGCACAATGGTGGAAAGCTCCGCCGACAGCTCGCTCACCTCCAGCCCGGTGATGTAACGCGCCAGGTGGTGGGCGTGCGTGCCCAGGTCGCCGATGACGGTCGATTGTCCGGCGATGGCAGGCGTCGTGCGCCAGGCGGCCTGTTTGTGACCTGCCGCCTCCAGCAGCGTCGCCGCCCAACCCGAGGCATGCTCCACCTGCACCAGCCAGATGTCGCCGAGCGCGCCAGCACGCACCATCGCCCGCGCCTGCCGCACCATCGGGTAGCCGGAGTAGTTATAGGTGACGCCAAAGACCAGCCCCTTTTCCTGCGCCAGCTGCTGTAGCTCCAGCGCCTGCGCTAGCTCGTTGGTCAGCGGCTTGTCGCAGATCACATCGACGCCCTGTTCCAGAAACATCCTGGCGATGGCATAGTGACTGTTGTTCGGCGTCATAATCGCAACGACTTCGATGCCGTCCTCGCGCTGCGCCTCTCGCTCCGCCATCTCGTGCCAGGTGGCGTAGCGCCGCGCTGGCTCGATGCCCAACGTGGCGGCAAAGGCGCGGCTGCGTTCCGCATCGGAGGCAAAGACACCCGCCACCAGCTCGTAGCGCCGATCCAGCCGCGCCGCCTGACGATGCGTCGCACCAATATTCGATCCTGGCCCGCCGCCCACCATGCCCAAACGCAAGGGGCGAGGAGAAGAGATTCCAACTTTAGACATTTTCTTATCCTGACAATGGGAGATTGGAGATTGGAGATTAGGAGATTAGGAGATTAGGAGATTGTTCGTCGCCAGCAAGGCGCCTAGCCTCCAATCTCCAGTCTCCAATCTCCAATCTCTTAATCTCTTAATGCATTTCCCACATCGCCATCCACCTCTGCGCGGCGTCATGCGCCACGGTGAGGCGGTAGGCGTCGCTCACACCGGCCCGACTTAGCGAAAAGACGATGGCGTCAACCTGGCTGCCCTTTTCGATCTGCGTTCCCACAATTGCCTGACGCGGGATGCGGGTGATGAGCAGACCCAAGTCGTCGCTCCGGCGCACCAACGCCTTTTCTTCGGTGAGAATCAACACGGAGGCATTGGTTAATGCCAGCAACGTATCTGGCGCAAGCTGCTCATCGAACGCAATCAGGTGCTGCTGCCAGACAGCGGGCTGAAAGCTGGCGCTGAGCAAGGTCTCGCCCGTGTACAGCCCATAGCGATAGAGGCCGTCGACAAATTTTTCCGGCGCCCCCTGTAAAATCGTGCGATCCCGTTCACCTGGGCTGCGCGAAACATCGGGTGGGATCAGCGGCAGCCCGACCGATTGAGCAACCAGGTTGCGCCAGTTCTGATCTTTCTGACGCCAGCCCACGGCGTTAAATTCGATGTCAAGCTTTACCGGCTGGCCCTGCAATGCCCCGGCAACTTCCAGGCGGCCATAGAGCAACAGGTGACTCGACCGAATCCAGCGAATACTGTCCGGTGCGATATAGATCGGCGCTGGCGCGGACTGTCCCACTTCCGCTTCCTGGACATGCCACATCCCATCGCCCGTGAAAATTAACGCCTGCGCCGGGATCACCTGCGGTTCGGCGTCCGGCGTCTTGGCGCGATAATTGGCGGGTACAATCAGCCCGCTTGACAGTGTGGCGCCCGGCGGCAGCGCTGCCTGGATCAGGGTACGCAGATTCTCGGGCGCTTCGTCGATATTGGCGATCAGGTACGGATGAAATTCGGACGCTCTTGTCTGCCACAGTTCCATGGCGATTTCCTCCTGTTTGATCTAGTTGACAGCGTCGAGCATCGCTACGATATGCTCCGGCGGAACGTTCGCCATCACGTTATGGATTTGCTGGAAGACATAGCCGCCGCCCGGTGCAAAGATGGCGACGCGCTCGCGTACATCCGCCGCCACTTTTTCCGGCGTTGCCCAGCCGAGAATGTTGCGGGTGTTGCTGCCGCCGCCCCACAGACACACGTCCTTGCCGTACTCGCGCTTCAGCCGTTCTGGCTCCATGTCGCGACAGGTGGTCTGCACCGGCTGCACGATCTCCAGCCCAGCCTCGATCATCCCCGGCAGCAGCGGGTGAATGCCGCCGCACGAGTGGAGCATGATCTTGGCGGGCGCCAGCTTTTTGGAGGCTTCCCACAAAATTTTCTGGCGCGGCTGGAAGAACTCACGATACATGCGCGGTGAAATTTGCGGGCCGGTTTGCATCCCAAAGTCATCGCTGAAGAGGATGATGTCGATATATGGGCCGACGGCAGACAGGAATTTGTGCAGCCGATCCAAATAGTACGCGACCAGCCGATCCAGGAAGCGATGGGCGAGCGTTTTTTCGCCGGCCAGCATCGCCAGGAAGTTGTCCATGCCGAAGAGCTGCTGTCCGCCCTCCAGCATGGGCGCGCCAAAGAGTCCAATGATCGCCCGATCGGTCGTAGCGCGGAAGGCTTTGGCGCCGGCGGCCAATTCAGCCAGTCCTTGCGGGTCAAGCCCGATCGGCGCCGGCGGTGCGCCGACCTTCGACCACATCATGTGATCGAAGGCATCCGCCAGGTCGGTGTAGTCGACGTCTCCGGTCTCGTCCGTTGTGCGGTCGCTGTAGGGCCAGTGCGTCTGCTCCAGGTAAAGACAGCCCTGCTTCTGGATCGCCAGCAGCGTGCCGTCGGGGTGATAGACGCGCCAGTCGTCACCTTCGCGGGTAACGTCCAGAAAGGCGGGAATCTTGCAAGGTGTGCCGTCGGGGAGCACCCACGCCTGCCAATCCTCCGGGCGCAGCGCAAAGCCGCGGCCCAACTCGACGGTGTCGACGCCGAAGCGATCCAGCACCGCTGGCTCGATGATCGCCAACTGCTGCACGAAGTCGTAGACGTAGATGTCGCCGGTCGTGATGCCCAGGTGCTGCTTGAGTTTGGCATAGGCAATCGCCATGATCCCGGAGGAGCGATGGCCGCCCAGGTCGATCGGTGTCCGATCTGGCTCGCGGTGATTCACCGCGGCCATAACGCGTTCGCGTGAAGTGGTCATTGTGTCATCCTTTGGCGGGCTGATGCGTGTTACGTGTTGCGTGTTGCAGATTCGCATCGTTTACACGTAACACGAAGCACGCAACACGTACCCTCTACCGATTAGCGATTCTTACGCTGGTCGATAATCACAGCGACGACGATGATGGTGCCTTTGACGATGGTGATCCAATATTGATCGACATTCAGCAAAATCAGGCCATTGTCGAGCACGCCGATGATCATGGCGCCGACCATCGTGCCCCAGATGGTGCCGATGCCGCCAGAGAGGCTGGTGCCGCCGATGACCGCCGCTGCGATAGCGTCCAGCTCGATGCCAACACCCTGCCCCGGCTGACCGGAGCCAACGCGCGAGGAGACGACCAGCCCCGCCAACCCGGAGAGCAGACCGGCCAGCGTGTAGACGCCGATCTTGACGCGGTCGATGTTGACGCCGGAGATGCGCGCCGCCTGTTCATTGCCGCCCAATGCGTAAATGTAGCGACCAAAGGGCGTATTATTAAGCATGATGTGAATCGTCACGGCTACCAGAATCAGGAGGATAACCGGGAAAGGCACGCCGAAGATGGCGCCCTGACCGATGAAGTTGTATTCAGGCGTCAACTGCGAGAGCGGCTTGTTCGAGTAGATCAGCGCAAAACCGCGCGCCACCGTCATCATGCCGAGCGTGGCAATGAAGGGCGGAATTTTGAATTTGGAGATTAGCGAGCCGTTGATGACGCCAGTTAGCGCGCCGACGCCTAACGCCACTACGATCGGCACAATGACCGGAACTTCCAGCCCCGGATATTTAAGCGTGGCCGAAGTCTGCAACTGCGCCAGGCTGGTCGCCAGCACCGCCGTGAGCGCCAGCACCGAGCCGGAGCCGAGATCGATCCCGCCGGTGATGATCACCATCGTGACGCCGATGGCAATGAGACCCATGAACGAAATCTGGCGGATGATGTTAAAAATATTGCGCGTCGTGAAAAAGCCTTCCGAGAGCAGCGAGAAAGCCAGCATCATTGCCAACAAGATCAGGACGATGCCATATTTGCTCAGGAAAGCGTTCAAACGCTCCCACCGCTGGTCTTTGGCGCGCGTCTCCCCAGTTGCCTTGAGTGCCATACCGTGATTTCTCCTCCTATCGCGATCGATTCCACTAAACCGCCGCCAGCTCACCGTGACCGGTGGCCGCGCGCATGATGTTCTCCTGTGTAGCGTCCTGGCGGTCGAAAACGCCCCCCACGCGCCCGTCGTGTATGACCAACACCCGGTCGCTCATCCCCAAAATTTCGGGCAGTTCGGAAGAGATCATGATGATCGCTTTGCCTTCCTGCGCCAGCTTGCTCATCAGACGATGAATCTCCGATTTTGCCCCAACGTCAATCCCGCGTGTTGGCTCGTCGAGAATCAAAATGTCGGGCACGGTCAGGAGCCAGCGCGACACCAACACCTTTTGCTGATTGCCGCCCGATAGCAGGCGAATCACCTGATCCATGCTGGGCGTCTTCAACTCCAGGCGCGTCTTCTCCCTGGCGCACGTCTCATTGATCACACGTTTGTTCAAGAAACCTGCTTTGGTGTAATTGCGCAGGCTGGCGATCATCATGTTGTCGCGCACGGAGAGAACACCCATGATGCCGGTCAATTTGCGATCCTCGGTGAGCAGCGCCATGCCTTGCCGGATTGCATCGCGTGGGGACTTGATCGTGACGCGCTGCCCCCGAATGAAGATCTCACCGGCGTCGATGGGTCTGATCCCGAAGATGCCTTCAATCACTTCGGTGCGCCCTGCGCCCATTAAGCCAGCCACCCCCAAAATTTCGCCGCGTCGCAAATCAAAACTGACATCATGGACAATGCCGTGACGCGTCAAGTTGCGCACGGCAAGCACCACTTCGCCGATAGATGCATCCTCCTTCGGAAAGAGGTTGGTCAGTTCACGTCCCACCATCATGGCGATCAGGCTGTTGCGATCGGTCTGGGTAGCCGGCACTGTCGCAATGTGCCGCCCATCACGAAAGACGGTGATGTCGTCGGCGATCTGGAAGACCTCGTCCATCTTGTGGGTGATGTAAATAATGGCGACGCCTTTTTCTTTAAGAGTGCGGATGATCCTGAACAGATGGGCGACCTCGCGCTCCGTAATCGCCGAGGTCGGTTCATCCATGATGATCAGGCTGGAATCGTAGGAAATCGCCTTGGCAATCTCAACCATCTGGGTGTTGGCAACGCTCAGATTGCGCATGACTGTGTTCGGGTCGATGTTGATTTCCAATCGCTCCAGGAGCATACGCGTATCCGCCACCATCTTCTTCTTGTCGATCATGCCGAAGCGACCTAACGGCTCACGACCAAGGAAGATGTTCTCGGCAACAGTCATATACGGCTCCGGCGACAACTCCTGATGGATCATGGAAATGCCCATCCGCAGCGCCTGTTGGGTGTTCTCGATTTTGACCTTTTTGCCGAGAAAAGTAATGTCACCCTCTTCGGGAATGTACATCCCGATCAGGACCTTCATCAAGGTAGATTTGCCGGCGCCGTTTTCGCCCATCAGCGCATGGACGGTGCCACGACGCACAGTCAAATGCACGTCGTTAAGCGCCTGCACGCCTGGAAACGCCTTAGAGATGTGCTCCATGACCAGTACGTTGTCTTCGCCCATGACGACCTCCTCCCTCCAGCGTTGTTTGATCTGCATTCCTTCCCGGAAGCTGGCTGCTTCCGGGAAGGGAACGCCTCTCGATTTACTTCATGTAGTCCTTGTAGTTCTCAGGCGTCACCAGCTCGTAGGGAATCCAGACGACCTGCTCGACCGGCTCGCCGCGCGCCAGCGCGATCGCCGTGGCGATGCCGCCCTCGCCCTGACCGACTGCATTCTGGAAGACCGTCACATCCAGGCGTCCGGCATCCATCTCTGCCAGCGCGTCGGCGGAGGCATCCACGCCGCCCACGATGATCTGACCGAGCTTGCCAGCCGCTTCGATGGCGGCGATGGCGCCGATCGCCATCTCGTC
This sequence comes from Anaerolineales bacterium UBA3905, assembly GCA_002391565.1. Classification (GTDB taxonomy): domain Bacteria; phylum Chloroflexota; class Anaerolineae; order Caldilineales; family Caldilineaceae; genus Caldilinea. The sequence continues at coordinate 15,764 of DGFH01000243.1, read as the reverse complement.
ATTGTTGGAGGCCACGGCGTCAATCTGGTCGCCTGTCGACAGCCAGTTCTCCATGATCGCCAGACCCTCATCGCGGCTCCAGTTGCCCGACTGCTCCTTGGTGATCTTGATGTCCGGGTATTTAGCCGCCACCTGCTTGACGCCTTCGGTGCGCATCTGCGCCGCTTCCTGGCTCAGATTGCCATTCAGGATGACGACGTTGCCTTTGCCGCCCAACTTCTCGGCGATGTACTCCATCTGCATGATGCCTGCGTCAATTGAGTCCGAACCGACATAGGCGACGCCTTCAGGGAGATTAGCCGGTTTGCGGTTGACATAGACCAGTGGAATGCCAGCATCGAGCGCAGCCTGAGTCATCGGATCAGTGGCGTCCGTGTTTGCCGGCACCACCACGATTGCATCCACGCCCTGCGTGATGAAGTTCTCAACCTGCCCCAGCTGCACGGCGACATCTTCTTTGGAGTCAACAAAGATTACTTCCACGCCTTCCTGTGCTTCGCCATACGCCTGCATCGCCTCGCGCATGGAGGTGAGCCAGCGATCATCGAACAACATGGTGACGCCGATCTTGATGGTGTCGCCACCCTCGGCAGGGGCGGCTTCGGCAGGGGCAGCTTCGGCAGGGGCGGCTTCGGTGGCGGCTTCTTGCGCCGCCGGAGCTGCAGCAGGTGCAGCCGCCGGGGCAGCACAGCCCGCCACCATCGACAGCAGCACCAACAGCGCGATCACGAATGATAGATGCTTCTTGAACGACATCGAGAAACTCTCCTTTTGAATTGATTGGGTGCTATACGACAAACTGGCAAACATGAACGCTACATCCACAACATCTTCCGGTCTACGCTTCCTCCTTTACTCGCGCGCACAACTCCGTTGCAGCGAAGGCAATCCAATCGCTCGATGCGCCGCCTTCAAACTTCCCACTAGCTGTGTTCCCTCACGATTTGGTGCAAAGTATAACGGCTGCACCGGACCGTCGCTGCCGAAATGGAGATTAGGAGATTGGAGATTAGGAGATTGGAGATTGTCTTGGGCATGACGCCAATCTCCTAATCTCTTAATCTCTTAATCTCCTAGAACTTCCGCTCCCACGACCCCAGCCAGCGCTCCACCACAACTTTTGTCTGCGTGAAGAACTCCACGGCGTGCTTGCCCTGGGCGTGAAGCGTGCCGAAGAAGCTATTCTTCCAGCCGCTGAAGGGGAAGAACGCCATGGGTGCGGCCACGCCGATGTTGATGCCGATGTTGCCGGCGTCAGCTTCGTAACGGAACTGGCGTGCGGCCGCACCGCTGCTGGTGAAGATGCACGCCATGTTGCCGTATTCGCCGCCGTTGACCAGCGCCACCGCCTCCTCAACCGTGTCGACGCGCATGACGCCCAGCACTGGCCCGAAGATTTCCGTTCTGGCGATGGTGCTGCCCGGCGCCACGTCGGCGATGATGGTCGGCTTCAGGAAGTAGCCGTCGCCCAGGCCAGGATTGCGTCCGTCAAGCACCATCTCAGCGCCTTCGTCGATGCCTTTCTGGATCAAGCCCTCAATGCGCGCCTTGCTCTGCGGCGTGATCACCGGTCCCATCTGTACGCCCTGCTGTAAGCCGTTGCCGACGACCAGTTTGCTTGCTGCTTCTGCCAGCGCAGGCACGAAGGTCTGCTCGGCGCCCGCCACCGTCACTGCCAGCGACGCGGCCAGACACCGCTGCCCGGCGTTGCCGAACGCGCTGTCGGTGACAATGCGCGTGGTCAGGCTCACGTCGGCGTCGGGCAGGATAATGAGCGGATTCTTGGCGCCGCCCTGCGCCTGTACGCGCTTGCCATTGGCGGAGGCGCGAGCATAAATGTGCCGCGCCACCGGCGTCGAACCGACAAAGGTCACAGCGGAGATGGCGGGGTGGTCGAGCAGCGCGTTCACTGTATCGGCGCCGCCGTTGACCAGGTTGACCACGCCTTTGGGGAAGCCGCACTGTTCGAGCAGATGAAACGCCTTCTGCATCGTCACCGGGCAGCGCTCCGACGGCTTGACGATGACCGTGTTGCCACAGGCGACCGCATAGGGCAGATACCAGAAGGGGATCATGCCCGGGAAGTTGAAGGGGCAGATGATCGCGGCCACCCCCACCGGCTGGCGAATCATGTACTCATCGACGCCGCGCGCCACATCTTCAGAGAAGTCGCCCATCATCAGCGTGGGGATGCCACACGCCACTTCCACATTTTCGATGGCGCGCCGCATCTCGCCGCGCGCATCGTCGAGCACCTTGCCGTTCTCGATGGTGATCGAGCGCGCCAGATCCTCGAAATTCTCCTCCATCAGCGCCTTCAGCTTGAAGAGATACTGAATGCGCGCCGTCGCCGGTGTGCGCCGCCAGGCCGGGAAGGCGGCCAGCGCCAGCCGCGCGGCTTCATCCACTTCCTCCGCCGGCGACAGTGGCACGGTGGCAATTACCTCGTTCGTGGCCGGGTTGGGCACATTCAGGTAAGTCGCCGCCTTCGACTCACGCCATTCGCCGTTCACATAGTTCAAGAGTTTCTCAGCCATTGTGTGCTCCAAAGAGTAGGGGCGGTTCGCAACCGCCCGTGTTCGCCATTCCAACACCTTCCCAGGTTGACCGTGTCCCGGCGGCTGCGAGCCGCCGCTACAAGCAAGATAACCCGTTTGTCGTA
>DGFH01000243.1:9166-12904 GCA_002391565.1 Anaerolineales bacterium UBA3905 | reverse complement strand
GTAGGGGCGGTTCGCAACCGCCCATGTTCGCCCATCCAACCACCCTCCGGGTTTGACCGGGAACCGGCGGCTGCGAGCCGCCGCTACAAAACAATTCACTATTCCAGGAAATAGCGCTCCAGCACCCGCTTTTCCTCATATTCTTCGCGCGCCGCGCGCACCGCGTCGATCTCGCTCACCTCCGGCACAGCCACATCCCACCAGCTTTCATAGCCGGGAACGCCATGCAGCCGGTCGTTCTTGATCACGATCACGGTGGTGCGGTCGGCGGCTTTGGCAGCCTGGATCGCGGCCACGTAGTCGTCGCGCGTTGCGCACTCGATGACGTTGGCGCCCAGGCTGCGTGCGTTCATGGCGTAGTCGATCGCCAGGGGCTGCACCGCATTGCCCGCCGAATCGCCGACCAACATGCCGTCCTTGGGCGCAATGAAGCGCGTGCCAAAGCCATCCATACCCAGAGATCGGCTGAGCGAACCGATGCTCTTGAAGCCGCTGTTGTCCCATAGCAGCACGATCAGCTTGACGCCAAGTTGCACCGCTGTGACCAGCTCCGACGAAAGCATCAGCCAGGTGCCGTCGCCGATGATCACAAAGACCTCGCGCTCCGGCGCGGCCAGCTTGGCGCCCAGTCCGCCCGCGATCTCGTAGCCCATGCACGAGTAGCCATATTCCAGATGGAAATTTTTGGGATGCGTCGCCCGCCACAGCTTGTGCAGGTCGCCGGGCATAGAACCCGCCGCGTTGAGCAAAATTGCCTCGGGCCCCGCCAGCTCGTTGATCACGCCGATCAGCTCGCCCTGGCTGGGCAGCGGGCTGAGGCGGATGTCGAAAATGCGCTGCACTTCGGCGTCCCAGGCATCGTGCAGGCGTTTGGCTTCGGCGCGGTAGGCAGGATCAACCGCGTATCCCGCCAGCAGCTCGCCCAGTTCCGTCAACGTCTCGCGCGCGTCGCCCACCACTGCCAGCCCGTGATGTTTGCCAGCGTCGAACTCGGTGACGTTGATGTTGATAAAGCGCACGTTCGGGTTCTGCCACGCCGTCTTGGACGCAGTGGTGAAATCGCTGTAGCGCGTGCCGATGCCGATCACCAGGTCAGCGTCTTTGGCGATGCGGTTCGCTGCCAGTGTGCCCGTCGCGCCGATCGCGCCCAGATTGAGCGGATGATCCCAGCGCAGGCTGCCCTTGCCTGCCATCGTCTCGCCAACGGGGATGCCAGTGGCGTCCACAAACGCACGCAGCGTCTCGGTGGCGTCAGCATAGATCACGCCGCCGCCCGCCACGATCATCGGCTTTTTGGCGGCGCGGATCATCTCCGCCGCCTTTGCCAGCGTGCTGCGGTCGGCGCGGTTGCGCATGATGTGCCAGACGCGCTTGCGGAAGAAGGCGACTGGATAGTCGTAGGCTTCGGTCTGCACATCCTGCGGCAGCGACAGCGTCACCGCGCCGGTTTCGCTGGGGCTGGTGAGCACGCGCATCGCCTCCGGCAGCGCGGTCAGCAGCTGGTCGGGGCGGTTAATGCGATCCCAGTAACGGCTCACTGGCTTGAAGCAGTCGTTGACCGAAATGTCCTGGCTGTGTTCGGATTCGAGCTGCTGGAGCACGGGCGCGACGTTGCGGCGCGCGAAGATGTCGCCCGGCAAGATCAAGACCGGCAGCCGGTTGATCGTCGCCGTCGCCGCACCGGTGATCATGTTGGTGGCGCCCGGTCCAATCGAAGAGAGACAGGCAAAGGTCTGCAGCCGATTCTTGACCTTGGCGTAGGCGGTGGCGGCGTGGACGGCGCCTTGCTCATTGCGCACCTGATAGTAGGGGAAGTCAGGGTTGCTCAACAGCGCCTCGCCCACGCCGGCGACGCAGCCGTGCCCAAAGATGCCAAAGCAGCCCGCAAAAAAGGGCATTTCAACGCCATCCTTTTCAACATATTGATTTTTGAGAAATCGAATCAATGCCTGCGCCATGGTGAGGCGCACCGTCGCTGAAGTTGTCACGTGTTTTTGCTCCTTGCGTTGAAGCGATTTTGGGAAGCAATGTTTTTACCAACCGCCCTGGCTTGCCACAAACGCCTCCACCTCCGCCAGCGTCGGCGTGAAGTTGGCGCAGCCGTGTTTGGTCACCACGATGGCGCCGCAGGCATTGGCAAGTCGCACGGTTTTGTACCAATCCCACCCCTGCACATAGCCGTAGATGACGCCGGAAGCAAAGGCGTCGCCCGCGCCCAGGATGGTGAAGACCTCGACCTGGAAACCGGGTGCGTCGATGCGCTCAATGGCGCCGTCTGCCTGCACCAGGTGCACCCGTGCGCCTGCAGCCCCGCGCTTCTGCAGCAGCACTCTTGGCCCCAGTCCCAACAACGTAGCGATGCCCTCCTCCACGTCGCCCGCCACGCGCGCATCGGAGACTTGCGAGTGTGTAAGCGTGATCTGACCGGCGTCGCTGAGCATGGCGGCGTTGATCTCGTCGTCGGTGCCCAGCACAATATCCACCAGACGCAGCACTGTGCGCATGTTGATCGCGTAGCTGCGTGGGTCGCGCCATTGATCCGGGCGAAAATCCAGGTCGAGCACCACGGCGGCGCCGGCGTTGCGTGCGCTCTCGGCTGCGTAGAGTGTGGCGCTGCGGCTCGGCTCCTGGCTCAAATTTGTCCCAGCGATCAGCAACACTTTGCAGTCGGTCACCGGCGCCGCGCGCACGTCGTCGATGTTCAGTTCATTATCCGCACAGTTGTCGCGATAATAGGTTAACGGGAAGCTCGCCGGCCCCTCAATGCCAAGCAGCACGGCGCTGGTGCGATGTCCTGGTTTGCGCGGAATGAACGCCGTCGCCACGCCCTCTTGGTTCAAAAAGTGCAGGATGAAGTCGCCCACTCGATCCGGCCCGACTGCGGTCAGCAGCGCCGTGCGCAGCCCCAACCGCTGGGCGCCCACCACAATGTTGGTCGGACAGCCGCCGACATAAGCGGCAAAGCTCTTGATCTCCACAAAGGGCACCCCGATGTCGTTGGCGTACAGATCGATGCCGGAGCGTCCCATGCTCAGCAGATCGTAGGCTTTGGGTTGTGACACACCGCTTGTTGCCATCGTCTTCAAGCTGCCCTGTTCATAGAACGCGGATGACGCAGATGGTGCGGATCGGCGCGGATGGAATGCAATTGGCGTGACACCTTCCCGGAAGCTTGCAGCTTCCGGGAAGGTACGACCACAAATCCGCGCAAATCCGCCTGATCCGCTTCATCCGCGTTCCAGCGCTACCTTCCTCACGGTAAAATCTGCCTGGCGTCCACCGGATAGATCGGCACGCGCGGGTCGCGGCTCTGGTACGAACCCTTGACCCAGGCAAATTGTGGATCATCCACAGCGGCCAGGCTCTGTGCACTGCCGGCTAACACGTTCAAGTAATAGGTCGTGTAGCCGACTGGGCTGGAGACCGGGTGATACCCTTCCGGGATCAACACCACGTCGTCGTTGCGCGCAATCACGGCGGCGTCGATTGGGTAGCCGGCGCGCTGCAGCGGCGAGTCGGCGTCGGTGTAAACGCGCTGGATCGCGTACCCCTCCGGGCGGTCGATCTTGTAGTAGTAGGTCTCGTCCAGGTCAGCCTGCACCAGCCTGCCGGTCGCATCGGTCACATGCACATCATGTTTGTGCGGCGGATAGCTCGACCAGTTGCCGCCAGGCGTGTAAACCTCGACCACGACCAGCCGCTCGCACGGAAAACCCGGCGGCATGATCTGGTTGATCT
>DGFH01000243.1:0-8997 GCA_002391565.1 Anaerolineales bacterium UBA3905 | reverse complement strand
CCCGGCGGCATGATCTGGTTGATCTGGCGGGTGGCGTGGTCGCCGCCGCGAATCTCGACTCTCACGTCAGCGGGCGTGATCAGCACCGGTGCGTGCTCCGCGGTCGAAGCCACCCACGTCACGGCAAATTCACAGTCAGTGACGGCGCGCACGGTGAAGTCGGTCTGCGGCGGCAGATACAGCGCATGGGGCAGTCCGGCGAAGACATTGGCACGCCCGCCTACGCCCTGCCACGCGCCGCGATTCGACGTCACATCCACCACGCCGCCGAACATGACGAGCGCCAGCTCATTGGCGCCGCTCTGGAATGCCCAGGATTTCCCCGCCGCCAGCCGCCGCGCCTGGAAATGGATCGTCTCCCAGCCCGCGTTCTCTGGCGTCACCGCAACGATGACATCCGGATCAGCAGAGTTGCCAGGATGAACAACAAGATTTTGTGCAGTATATTGTTTCATCGCAGAAAAATTCACAAAATTAGAGATTGGAGACTGGAGATTGGAGATTTAGAGATTGTGCGATTGGGAGATTGACGGTGTTTGTTCCCAATATAAGCCCGTCCCGCAATCTCCAGTCTCTTAATCTCTAATCTCCAATCTCTTAATCTCCTAATCGCTTAATCTCTCAATCCTCTATTTCACATCCGGGTTCGGCAGCATAAAGTCGCGTATCACGCCCATCAGGTCGTGTACGGCGGCGATGAAGGTGCGCAGCGTGCGCACAGTGGCGCCGTAGCCGTCGAACTCGGCGACGCTCATGCCGTCGGGATCGTAGGCGCGGCGGAAATCAGGAATCTTGCGGTAGAGTTCATCGACGATGCGCGGCTCCACCGGATTCTGCATCCGCTCGATGACGGGGATGTCGGAGGCGTTGATCTTGAGCTGCCACTCGTAGGGAATCGTGAGCACGATGTCGCCGCCGATCAGCTCCGACCAGTGACCGAGGTGCCGATACGCCGCCGCCAACAACCGTGTGCGATAACCGCGCTCCTGCCAGATGCGATAAGCGTTCTTGAAGACAGCGATGCCGGCCCAATCCAGCGCCGCCGGGTCGATGTCGATCTCTTCTTTTTTGGCGACAACCTTCATCCAGTCGTCGGTGCGGCCGATCATGATCGTGCAGACCGGGCGCATCTGGCTGATGTCTTTGCCCTCGGCGGCGCGACGATTTAGCCCGCGCTCGACGGCTTCGGCTACCGCCAGCGCCTGCGGCACGGTGAAGCTGACCGTGGCGTTGACGTTGACGCCGTGATAGGTGGATTCCTCAATCGCCATGACGCCGGCCTGGGTGACGGGCATCTTCACCTGCATGTTGGGCGCCAGCCCGGCAAAGTGACGCGCCTGGGCAACGATGGCTTCGCAGTTGCGGTAGAACATCGGGTTAGTCTGGATCGAGAGCCGCCCCTTGAGACCGACGTTGCGCTCAAAGGTCGGATAGAGCAAGTCGGCGCCACGCACCGCCATCTCCTCGATCAGCTTCCAGGCGACTTCGTCCTCCGACCAGGTGGGGTTCTCAACGATGATGGCGCGGATGCGATCGTCCCACAGGTGCATCTCTTTGTTAAGCACGTTGAGGACGATGTTGGGATTGGTCGTCGCACCGACGGCGCCATGACCAATAGCATAGGTCAACTCCTCGATCGAACAGGAATCGTTCCAATAATCAGTGGCGGTGGTCGATACGGTTTGCAGCAATGGGCTTGTCATGGTTTTCCTCCAGGCACAGGCAACTGCGCGCGGCCAGATCAATCGGAGGTGCACCGATTTCCTTACGCGCGCATCGTCGGCGCATTCATCAGCAGCCTGCGCCGTTAAGGCCAGGCAAGAGCATAATCAACACTTGAATAATGTATGAAGGGATTTATGCACACGTGTGCATAACTGCGCAATACAATAACACAGGGTGCGGCGCTTGTCAACACCCAAATTGGAAAAGTCGGCGGCAATATTACATTGCGCCAGTGCGTGGCGGCGCCGCGCTCTGGCGCACGACGAGTTCAACCGGCAAGATGAGGCTTTGCACCGGTTTCCCTTCGAGAATATCGAGCAGCATCTGCATGGCGATCTCACCGAGGCGAAGCTTAGGCTGGTGAATCGTGGTGAGCGGTGGCGTGACGTAGCGCGCCAGATCAACGTCGTCGTAGCCAACGACGCTCAATTGCTCCGGCACAGCGATGCCAAGTTCGCGGCACGCCATCAAGGCGCCGACGGCGATCTGATCGTTGTAGCAGAAGACCGCCGTCACCCCACTGGGGAGCAACGCCGGCAGCATCGCCTGGCCATCGAGCACATCATCAGCGCGGAGATTGTTCATGGTTGGAGCGATGCGCACCCATTGCGCATCGACGGCGATCCCTGCCGCGGAGAGCGTGTCACAGTAACCGGCAAAGCGGCGCCGGTTCGACTGAGCGCGGTTGCCTACGCCCAGATAGCCGATCTTGCGGTGCCCCAGCGCCAGCAAATGAGAGACCGCCTGCCGCGCACCGTCGTAGTCGTCGGCATCCACCGAATGTAGCCGATCCGCTTCGGAGTCTGCCTGTTGGTTGATAAAAACGGTCGGCATTTTCATTTGCGTCAGCCGTTGCAGATAAGCACCGCGCAGTTGCGCGGTGGCGCTAATCACCCCATCCACGCGGCGACGGTGAAAGGTCTCGATGATCTCCATCTCTCGTTCCGGATCATTGTGTGAGACGCTGAGCAGGAGGCTAACATGGTTGGCCTGCGCCACTTCCTCGATGCCGCGCACCGCGCGACCGGCGAATGGGTCGGCGATGGAGGTGATCACCAGCCCAACCGTATCGGTGCGCTGCCCCTTCAGGCTTTGCGCCACTGCGTTTGGGGTGTATCCCATCGCCTGGGCGAGTTGCTGAATGCGCTGACGCACTTCTGGGCTGATCAGTTCACTATTATGCAAGGCGCGCGAAACCGTCGAATGTGACACGCCCGCAACAGTCGCAATGTCCTGGATCGAGACAGGACGACGACTGGTTATCTTGTTGTGGTCTGGTGCGGTTGTCAAGGTTGCCTCTGTGTTCTAACACTGCACAAGCCCGTGCACACGTGTGCAGTATAGTGAGACACACCGCTGCTGTCAAGCAACTCCCAGCAAATTCCCCGTCGGGCGCCGACGCCATGCGCCTGTTGCTGGAGAGCAGCAGAACGTCTCGTTCACGGCGCTGCTGGCGGCGAACCTGGGCGACGACGCCGACGCGCGCGGCGGTGTGCGGGCAGGTGGCCGGCGCCGCGCACGTCGATTGCCGGATTATTTTGTTAATTCTTATCAACCGGTGGCGCCATGACAGGAAGTTGATTTCCACGTATTTACGTGATAAACCATCAAAAGGGAGGTTTACCATGAATACACAAAACGTCACCCTGGCAATCCCCAAAGATGTGCTGCACAAGGCGCGCAAGATAGCAGTTGACCGTCAGACATCGCTGTCGTCGATGATGACGCAGGCGCTCCTTGATTTGGTCAGCTATGGAGGCGTACGAGTGATGAACCCCTTTACTGCCAGAGTATGACCTGGCCTTCCTGTGCAACAACTCTCTTGACCCGACGGCTTACGTGACCCATCCGGTGGCGCACGACTGTATGGTGGCGGTGGTGGCGCGCCTCATCTCCTGGCTGGGTGCGTGTCGCTGGCGTTGACCGAACTCGCTAACGAGAACCACATCATGTTCGATCGTGGCGCTCACGTCATCGTGATGACGATATTCCCTTGTTTCCGCCCAGACTCGGCATAGCGGTGCGCCGCAGCCGCGTCCTCCATGGCAAAGCAGCGATCGACAATCGACTGGAATGCGCCCGACTCGATCATTGCTCTGAGCAACTCCAGATCGGCAGGTTTCTCGTCGGAGAACGCGCAGATCACCTTCTGGCGACCAAACATCTTGGTCCGCACCATCTGCACCACTGCCTTCATCTTGAAGCTGACCGGCAGATAGACGCCGTCGGGCGTCAGTACGCGGCGGCAGCGTGCAAAGGAGCTGCGTCCAAGCACGTCGATGATCAGATCGTAGCTTTCGTTGCGTTGGGTGAAATCCTCTCTGACATAGTCGATCACCTGGTCGGCGCCGAGCGCCTGCACGTAAGCCAGCCGTGGCGCGCCACAAACGCCGGTCACGTGCGCGCCGCGTTGTTTGGCGAGCTGCACGGCCGCAGAACCGATGCCGCCGCTGGCGCCGTTGACCAGCACGCGCTGCCCCGCCTGGAGATTCACCCGCCGCAGCAGCGTCATCGCCGTGAGAGCGCCGTATGGCGCCACTGCCGCTTCAGCAGCGGTCAGATTGACGGGCTTGTGGGTGACCATGCCGTCCTCCTGCATCACAAGAGCCTCGGCATACGCGCCCATCTGCGGCCCCCGATAACCGAACACGGCGTCGCCCGGCTTGAAGCGTGTGACGTCGCTGCCCACCGCCGCCACCTCGCCCGCAAACTCGCTGCCCAGGATCGGTTGCTTCGGCTTGCTCCAGCCGAACGCCACGCGCGCCAGGAAGTACAAAGGCGCCGGCATGTTGAATTCACCGGCGGAGACGTTGCCAAAGTTGCGCGCCAGCAGGTCGCCAAAGTTCACCGACGCCGCGGAAACCCGGATCAGAAGCTCGCGCGCCTGCGGCGCAGGCGTCGCCACCTCGGCCAAGTGGAGCGCCTCTGGCCCGCCGTACTCGGTGTACACGATTGCCTTCATCGTTTCCCCCTTTGAATCGGTGGGATTCCTCAATCCCACTGCCATGCATACCAGACGGTCAGCACATTGAACGCCAGGCTGACGACGAGCAGAAAGCGGTCGTACAGGCCAGGAAAGCTCGGTAGACCAAGCAGGTTGAAGCCAAACCAGAAGATGGCGACAATGATGTTGACCCAGCGATTGATCGGCTGATCAAGCATCAGCGTCAGTAGAATCATGAGAATCGGCGTGACCATCAAGACCGCAATCCCCAGCCACACCGTCTGTGAAACCTGCGTCCCCATGATTTCGCCAGGCTTGAAGTCGCCGCTGAAGATGCGCAGCACATCGCCCAGCAGATAGATCAGCATCAGCGCCACCCAGAGCGCGGTCAGTTTGATTTGAATTGCGTCCATGCTTGCCCCCTAGCGTTGCTCACTCTCATACACGTCGATCACAATTTTGCCGCGTGCGTGCCCCTCGCCCAGGTAGCGCAGCGCGTCGGCGGTCTGGTGCAGCGGATAGCGCCGGTCGATCACCGGCTTGAGCTTGCCCGTGGCGACCAGTTCGTTGAGCACAAGCATGTCTGGCGTGCTGGCGTGCGCCATCACGTTGGTCAGCTTTTTATCGCCGCCGCGCGAATGCCACCAGCCCCACAGCATCACGTCGAAGATTTGCTTGGTCTTGCCGCCGGCCATCACATAGACGCCGCCGGGCGCCAGCGCGCGCTTGTAGGCGGCGAGCGGGTGATAGCCGTTGGCGGCAAAGATCAGGTCGTATTGCTCGCCGCTCTGCGTGAAGTTCTCTTTGGTGTAGTCGATGACGTGATCGGCGCCCAGCGCCTGCGCCTGCGCAACATTGCGCGTGCTGCACACAGCCGTGACCCTGGCGCCGAACGCTTTGGCGATCTGCACGGCGAAGGTTCCCACACCGCCCGACGCGCCGTTGATCAGCACGCGTTGCCCGGCGTGAAGCTTGCCCACGTCGCGTAATCCTTGCAGCGCGGTCAAGCCGGCGATGGGCAGCGCAGCGGCTTCGGCGAAGGTCAGGCTCGGCGGCTTGGGCGCCAGCGCCTTTGCCGGCAGCACGGCGTATTCGGCAAAGGCGCCGCTGCCGTAGGGTTCGATGTCGCCGTAGACCGCGTCGCCTGACTGGAACTGCGTCACGCCGCTGCCCACTGCTTCGACGCGCCCGGCCAGGTCCGCGCCGAGGCGGTTGCGTTTGGGCTTGAACAGCCCTTCGCTAAAGCGCGCCAGGAAGATGTCGGCGGTGAGCAGATGCCAGTCCAATGCGTTGACCGAAGCGGCATGAATCTTGATCAGGACTTCGCCGTCTTTGGGTGCAGGTTTGGGCACGTCCTGGAGTGTGAGCACGTCAGGCAAGCCGTATTGGGTGTAGGTGATTGCTTTCATGAATGTTCTGTCCTGTGTTTGTCGTCGATCAGGTTGACCGCCAGCAGCGTCAGCCCCAGGTCGCGCACGCGGCGCAGCAAGCCATGCAGCGCGGCCTGGTCGGTGACGACGCCGCTCAGCACGGTGTCGCCATCCGCCGTCAACGTGATCGTCATGCCGTCGAACCACGCCGTCCACTCAGCGCCAAGCTGACCGGCGACCCGAATCGTGTAGTTCGCTCCGCGTCCCTCGCCCCTGGCGCCAGTCTTCATGCCAACAGCATACCGGCATTGCCGGGTGGATGTATAGACACTTTGGTGTGGTGGGAGTGTTGAGGTCGTGCTGGCAGCCGAGAAACAGATGGGGCGGACAGTCATCGTCGCAGGGAAGATGGCCTGGAGCAACGCAACACTGACGTGACAGCAGCCGGGCTGACTTCGCTGACGGCGACGCGATCTGGTCTACCAACTTCGTCACGCGTTCAAGCAGTGCATCGAGCTGGTCCCGCAACTCCAGCACCAGCACAACACTGTTCTACAGGGCGATGTCAGCACTATCCACGAATGAGCCGTAGACCTGTGACAACGAGCCAGACGAGCCACATAGCCAGTCCCAGAGTCCCGATGAACAGAAGTGGTGATCCATCCGCAATGGCGAGGTTTCCAAATCCGGCCAAGATGGGCAAGCTGCCGCCAATCATGCCTGGTATTCGCTGCCATGGTCGCGTCAAACCGCTGGCATGAGTAGCCAACGCCGCACCTATGAAGGTCGCCCCAAGCGCAGGCAGTGCGAGCGCAAAGGTCGCAGCATGAAGTTGCCATATCAGCTCAAAGGCGGGGTTTGGCTCGGTCAGGCCATGCGTGGCGAGTACGACCGTAATGTGTGTGGCAATGGTGAGGGCGAATAACGCTGCGAGCGTCGCCCCAGCCGCTACCGCGAGTCGTGACCAGTCTGCGCCTGCGCCGCCACGGCGTACTACAAGCCCGTGCAGTGCTGTAACGAATGACAGGAGTAGCACCATGTTCATGGCCTCTAAACCAGAAGTAACGGCCAAGGCGCCCTGGTTCTCGGCGTGGTAGGTGAGGACCATACTAAGAGGAGCGGTGTAGTCAGGTGCTCCAGTGACCGCAAACACCGCGTTCTGAACAATCATTGACGTGGCGTAGGCAAGCGCAACGCCGCCGACGATTCGCGTCGTGGACACCTGGTTCCCCACAGCCATCTCTGGTGTTGTATTCATTTTTACATTACTCCTCTTTTGAATGATAGGGGTGAGTCTCATGGAATAGGCCCCGATTGCCCGAGTCCAGACGATTTTCCGCTGCTGGCGGTTATGCAGCGGCTGGGTCTGTCAGAAATTCTGGAACGCCATCTGAAGTTGCATGGTTCGCACAAAGGGTTGAGTTGGGGGTAGAGCAGCGTCAGCGTGATCGTCATGCCGTCGAACCACGCCGTCCACGCGGCGTCAAGCAGGCCCCCCGATCCGAATTTCGCAGTGTGCGCTTCGCCCTTGTCTTCATGCCAACAGCGTACTGGCGCCGAGTGAAATCGTATAGACACTTTGGTGTGGCGGAAAGTGGGGTTTGATCGCCTGTCACATGATGAAACTGCACCGTCTCCCCGCCAACTCGCTGACACACGCCGGCATGGGGTATGATCAACGTACAATTTCTGCTATTCTATAGCGCAAAGAAGGAGTGACATTGTGCAGGCATTGGTTGAACGGATTGAGCGTGAGGGGCGCAACCTGGGGCGCGGCATTCTCAAGGTGGATGGCTTCATCAACCACCAGCTCGACCCCGAACTGACGCTGGAGATGGGACGCTGCTTTGCCCGGCGTTTTGCCGCGTTGGGCGTCACCGACGTCACCAAGATTATCACCGCCGAGGTCAGCGGCATTGCACCGGCGCTGACGACGGGGATCGTGCTGGGTGTGCCGGTCGTCTATGCGCGCAAAAAGCGCCCCATTACCATGCCCGATGGTTTCTATGCCGCACAGGCGCCCAGCCACACCAAAGGCGGCATCGTCGATCTGATCGTTTCGCCCGAATATCTGGCGCCGACCGACCGCGTGCTGCTGATCGATGACTTCCTGGCAAGCGGTCAGACCATCGCTGCGCTGGCGACGTTGGTGGCGCAATGTGGCGCCACACTCTGCGGCATTGGCTGTTTGGTGGAGAAGAGCTTCGAAGGGGGACGTGCGCTCCTAGCGCATCTGAATGTGCCGATCGTTTCCCTTGCGATCATTGAGAGCATGAATGCCAACACAATTGTAGTGCGCAATCCGGAGGAACTGCTGCAAGCCGTATGACGCCGCCATCAAGACCATATCCTCGCCGCGTGCTGTTGCTGCTGTTCGTCGTGGGGCTGGCTGTTGTCTTGAGCACGGTCGCGCTGCGCGCACAAGAGGAGCTCTTTCTGCCCCTGGTGACAAACCCGCAGCCGACGCCTACTAACGCCACGATCCCGCCAACCGCGACACACACAGCGACGCGCACTCCAACGCCGCCGGTCACGCCCACGCGCACACCCACGGCGACGCCGACCGCAACCGCCACGCGGCCGCCCGGGGGCGCCGGCGCTTCGGTGCGCTTCTTCGGCAATGGGCGCGACGCCATCGACCGTATCACGATCCGCATCGATGGCCCGGCGCGCCCGGCGGATGTGGGCGCCACCGACTTCACGATTGAGTTCTGGCTCAAGGCCGAAGCAGGCGCCAACACCGGCAGCGTCACATGCAACCAGAATGACGGTTGGATCACCGGCAACATCGTCTTCGACCGGGATATTTATTTTGCGGGCGATTACGGCGACTTTGGCATTGCGCTCAGCGGTGGCAAGGTCGCCTTTGGGCTGAGCGTGGGCAGCAGCGGCACGACGCTTTGCGGCAGCCGCACCGTCGCCGACAACCAGTGGCATCACTGTCTCTTATACACATCT
>DGFH01000275.1:6474-7030 GCA_002391565.1 Anaerolineales bacterium UBA3905 | reverse complement strand
GCACGGCGGCCAGCGCCTGGATCGCCACGCGCGCCACGTTGTTGAGCGGCTGTTGCGCAGTGAGGCTGACGCCGGCGGTCTGCGTGTGAAAGCGCAGCATCCACGAACGCGGGTTTTGCGCGCCGAAGGTCTCGCGCAGTTCACGCGCCCAGATGCGCCGCGCTGCCCGATACTTGGCAATCTCCTCGAAGAAGTCGTTGTGTGCGTTGAAAAAGAAGGAGATGCGCGGGGCGAACTCGTCGATGTGCAAGCCACGTGCCAGCGCCCATCGTACATACTCGAAGCCGTCCGCCAGGGTGAACGCCAGCTCCTGCACCGCAGTCGAGCCAGCCTCGCGGATATGGTAGCCCGACACCGAGATCGGATTCCACAGCGGCATCTGGCGGGCGGCGAACTCCACGGTGTCGGTGACCAGGCGCATCGACGGGCGCGGCGGAAAGATGAACTCCTTTTGCGCGATGTACTCCTTGAGGATGTCGTTCTGCAGCGTGCCGCCGAGCTTTGCGCGCCCGACGCCGCGCCTCTCCGCCGCCGCAATGTACATCGCCCAGATGAT
>DGFH01000275.1:0-6316 GCA_002391565.1 Anaerolineales bacterium UBA3905 | reverse complement strand
GCAATGTACATCGCCCAGATGATCGCGGCCGGGCTGTTGATGGTCATCGAGGTGGTGACGGCGTCGAGCGGCAAGCCGTCGAGCAGCACCTGCATGTCCGCCAGCGACGAACACGCCACGCCGCACAGCCCAAATTCGCCCTCCGCTTCGGGCGCATCGGTGTCGTAGCCGTAGAGCGTTGGCATGTCAAAGGCAATCGACAGCCCGGTCTGCCCTTGTTCGAGCAGATACTGGAAGCGCTGGTTGGTCTCCTCCGCCGTGCCAAAGCCGGCGAACATGCGCATTGTCCACAGCCGCCCGCGGTGACCGGTGGCATGCACCCCGCGCGTGTAGGGATATTCGCCCGGCAAGCCGAGATCGCGCGCATAGTCGGCGTCGGCGACGTCCTGCGGGGTGTAGATCCGCTCGATCGGTGCGCCGGAGATCGTGCTGAAGGCGGTGTAGCGTTCGGGGAAGCGTTCCAGCGCCGTGCGCAGCGCGCCCGCTTCCCAGGACTGCTGTTGCGCCGTCAGTTCGTCCAATGCCCGGCTGTCGTATAGCTGCATGTACCCCTCCCGTTTGCGGCAACTCTGATGGGATCGGCGGCTGTGCATAAGCCGCGATACCTCATTTTTCCATGAAACCGCGATTGTCGCCAAGCTTGGCGGTGGTTGACCGCAGATTGTGCCGGCGTCAACCTGGTGACGGGGCTGTGCGCCGCAGACTGACGATGTATCATCGGCGACGGCGTCGATGTGGACAAAGTGCGGAGCGTCTGTTGTTTGGGTTTGGGGTTTGGTGCAGAACTTGACTATCTTCGCAAACAACGATTCAATCTTTACACACCTTACAGTCAGAAAAAGATGACAGCGGAGCGAAAGTGCGATACAAGATCAAGTATACGGCAACTGCGATCAGACATTTGCAGCGTTACCGTAAGCATGAACAGAAGTCCATTTTGGATAACGTTGATCGTCAACTGGAGTTTGAGCCTGATCTACCGTCCAGAAATCGCAAACAGCTGAACATCAATCCTATCGGAACATGGGAATTGCGCATCGGTCAGTTCCGGATATTCTATGATATCATTATGGAAACCGATGAAGACGGGCAAGCAGTCGGTATGGTCAAGGTCAAGGCAGTCGGTCATAAAGAGCATAATCGGCTGTTTATTGGTGATAAGGAATTCAGACTATGAAGTTAGTAGAACTGGATCGAACCAGCCCCTCGTTACAGGAAGTCATCGACTGGGCGGAGCACGAATTGGTGGTATTGCGCCAGGCGGATGGCAGCGTATTTGCCTTGTCACAGGTGGACGACTTCGCGGTGGAGACGAGCATGCTAGAGGCAAATCCTGAGTTCGCAGCGTTCTTGCAGCAGTTATCTGAGGACGATAACACGATGTCCTCGGATGATGTTCGCAAGGAACTGGGGCTATCGTAACGTCTGTGTCGCTCGAACTCCTCCTGCGCGCCATGCTGGTGACAGGCGCCACGCCGCAGGAGATCGGGCAGGTGATTGCCGAAGTGGCTGAACCGGTGAAAGCATAGACTAACCGACATCACTGACTGCGCCATCGGGCGCTGGATGCGGGGAATGCAGGAGCGAACTGATGAATGTCTCCACCACGGTCTACCAGGGTCTCGACGCCCTGACGTTGGAAACCGCTGCTCTGCGCGTCGTCGTCATTCCGGGCTGGGGCGGCAAGATCGCCACTCTCTATGACCGGCGGCGGCAGCGCGAGTGGCTGCACGTCAATCCGCACCTGCCCTACCGCCTGCCCACCTATGGCGCCGACTATGTGCGCGATTTCGACGCTGGTGGCTTCGACGAGTGCTTTCCCAACATCGGGGTGGGCAACTTCCCGACAGCGCCGTGGCAGCGAGTGCGCCTGCCGGATCACGGCGAGGTCTGGTCACTCCCCTGGACGGTGGAGCATAGTGCGGTGCAGCACGGCGCGGCGCAGCTCATGCTCAGCGTGCATGGCGTTCAACTGCCCTATCACCTGCACAAGACCGTCACGCTGCAAGACAACTGTCTCCGCTGTGACTATCTGCTCACCAATCCGACGCCCTTTGCGATGCCTTTCATTTGGAGCAGTCACCCGACCTTTGCGGTGCATCCGGGAATGCGGCTGGACATCCCGGCGACGACCGTTACGGTTGCGGGCAGCCTGGGGGCGTTTCCTGCCGCCGCCGGAGAAACTGTCTCCTGGCCGCAGATCGGCGCCGAGGATTGCAGCATCCTCCCGCCGACCACGGCGGCGCGCGCCGCCAAACTCTTTTTCACGGAACTCTCCGCAGGCTACGCAGCGATCATCGACCCGGCGGATGGCAGCAGCTGCACCCTGCGCTTCGACCTGACGCAGACGCCGCATGTCGGGGTGTGGATGAACAGCGGCGCCTGGAGCGGCATCCCCGACGTGGCGCCTTACTACAATCTGGCCGTGGAACCGTGCATCGGGGCTGACGATCGGCTGGCGGACGCGTGTGCCAGCGGCACCGCGGGCGTGGCGC
This sequence comes from Anaerolineales bacterium UBA3905, assembly GCA_002391565.1. Taxonomy (GTDB): domain Bacteria; phylum Chloroflexota; class Anaerolineae; order Caldilineales; family Caldilineaceae; genus Caldilinea. The sequence continues at coordinate 3,821 of DGFH01000275.1, read as the reverse complement.
CGGCGTTCGGTGAGCGCCGCTGGTGGCTGGAGCTGATCTGCGCCTGATTGAGCCGATGTGGGTTGTGCTAGAGTAGCTGTACCTGATGCCTGATCTTGCCTTCCGCAAGCGCTGGCGTGTGTCGCCGTCGGCAATCCCAGAGGAGGCTGCAGATGACAGTCGATGTCATGACACTCGTCGTGAGCGTACCAGCGCCGCTGCACAAGCGGCTACAGAAGACAGCCGAGACACGCGAAGAAACACTCTCTGCCCTTGTGCGTCAGGCACTGGCGGAATATCTTGCACGCGCAGAAAGCGAAGCGGACGACGCGCAGTTTGCAGTCGCTGTGCTCAACCGCATCGCTGAGGGTTCGCCTACCTACACCCACGAAACAGTGTGGGACACCCCTGTGAAGGAGCAACGCAGGACTATCGTTCTTGACGATTACGCAATTCCTCAACAAGGTGCGTTCGAGATTCATACTACCGTTCAGATCGACGTCAGCGCGGATCAGGCGCAGCGTCTGGCGCGGCGCTTCTTGATGAACGAGATTAGCCACTTGCTGGTGGCTGATCCGCCAGACCTGGTTGTTGGTGCGCAGACACGCTGGCGCGTACCGGTCTGGATTGGATTTCCCGGCGGGGGACGCCATGATGTCGGTGTGATCGAGGTGGATGCGCAGACTGGCGCCTTTGTCGATCAGGCAGCCCACATTGCCGAGATCAGCGCTCGCGCTGCCGTCGCTGCCGATAATCTGCCACCTTTTGCTCCGCGCACGGACGTACCTGCTACTTCACGCACAGCCAACCTTCCTGAATATCAACCAACTGGCGATTAAACGGCCATGCCTGCCAACTTCTCCCGCATCATGCTTACTGTGCCATTTATCACAACGTTCGTGTCCTGGTGGATTACGGAACGATTGACGTTCTTCATCAGCAACTTAGCCGTGGCTATCCGTTCATCGTCTCCATGCAGACCGGTCAGTTGCCACACTGGTCTGGTGAGGACTTTGCCCATGCGGTTGTCGTGGTTGGCATGGATGCCGGTCATGTCTACCTTCACGACCCTGCTGTCCTGGTATATCCACTGCGTGTCAGTACTGGCGACTTTGACCTTGCCTGGCTGGAGCGCGATGAACAATATGCAATCCTTCAACCCGCTTGATCCGGTGGCAACCCAAACCGAGATAGGACATCCGTATGAGCACTGTGACAACTTTTGATAGCACCAAAGAATCTCTGTTGGATATGCTGCGCAGCATTGCAGATGGCAAAACCCAGTTACCAGATTTTCAGCGTGGCTGGGTGTGGGATGACGATCACATTCGCAGCCTGCTAGCCAGTCTTTCGCTTGCCTATCCGGTTGGCACTGTCATGATGCTAGAAACCGGTGGTGATGAGGTGAAATTCAAGCCGCGTCCAGTGGAGGGCGTGGTCGTGAATGGTGTCAAGCCAGATCGCCTGATTCTTGACGGCCAGCAGCGACTAACGTCGCTCTATCTTGCAACCCTCTACGGGAAGGTTGTGGAAACCCAAGACGCGCGCAAGAAATTGATCAAACGATGGTACTACATCGATATGGTAAAAGCTCTAAAGCCGGACGGTGACCGAGACGATGCAATTGTGTCTCTACCGGAAGATCGGATGATTCGCAATTTCCGCAATGAAGTGATACTCGACTACTCCAGCCGCGAACTTGAGTACAAACATGGTCTGTTTCCGATGGAGTTCATCTTTAATGCCAGCGAATGGCGTGTTGGCTTTGAGGAATACTGGGAATATGAAAAAGACAAAGTCAAACTGTTCGCTCAGTTTGAGACCAGCGTGATCAAGCGGTTTGAGCAATATCAAATGCCTTTGATCTTGCTGCGGCGTCCAACCCCGAAAGATGCTGTGTGCCAGGTCTTTGAGAAGGTAAACACTGGCGGCGTATCACTGACTGTATTTGAGTTAATGACAGCAACCTTTGCGGCTGATGACTACAACCTCCGCGAAGATTGGCAACGACGTCAGGCGACTTTACGTGAGTACAAGGTGCTCAAGAACATCCAGAGCGGTGAACTGTTGCAGGCAATCTCGCTGCTTGCATCAACTGCACGCCGCAATGCCAGAATCGCAGAAGGCGTTGCGCCGGAGAACGCACCTGGTATAGGTTGCAAGCGAAAAGACATACTGGCATTGACTCTGACAGAGTACCTGCAGTGGGCAGATGCTGCAACACAAGGTTTCATTCGTACAGCAAAACTGTTGCGAAGCCAGAAGATTTTCGACGCACGCGATTTGCCTTATGGTACACAGTTGACGCCGCTTGCAGCGATCATGGCAATGTTGGGTGATCGCGCTGAGCATGATGGTATTCGCTCTCGACTTGTGCGTTGGTACTGGTGTGGTGTGTTCGGTGAATTATACGGGAGCGCCGTGGAAAGCCGATTTGCCCGTGATTTGCCAGAGGTGTTGGCGTGGGTTGATGGTGGGACTGAACCAACCACAATAAGTGATGCGAACTTTTATCCAGCGCGGCTGTACACGCTACGGACTCGTAACAGCGCTGCATATAAAGGGATACACGCGTTGCTTCTCCGCGACGGGGCGCTCGATTTCCGTTCCGGTGATCCCATCGAATCCCAACTTTATTTTGACGACAGCGTCGATATTCATCACATCTTCCCCAAAGATTGGTGTGCCAAACAAGGAATAGAGCCAAAGCAGTACGATTCTATTGTTAACAAGACACCACTTTCTGCCAAGACGAACCGAACCGTTGGCAACAAGGCGCCGAGCCAGTATTTGGCATTGCTGCAGCAGCAGGCAGGCATCAGCGAGACCAGAATGGATGAGATTCTTGAATCGCACGTCATTTATCCACTGGCGGTGCGCCTTGATGACTTCAGCGAGTTCTTTCGTCTGCGTGAGGAAGAGTTGCTGCGGCGTATTGAAAGTGCGATGGGCAAACCAGTAATTAGCGCTAGTCAAGGACAGGAGATATATGCAGAAGATTCGCCAGATGACGAATAGCATCAGTCTCTATTGAGGACGCACAACCCGTCATCGACGGCGCGAACTGGCGTAGTGCTTGAGTTTGTCTCGTTCTGGCTTGTCTTCCCGGAGATCATCGGTGAAAGCCGCCTGGAGGCTTTGGTTGCGGGTACAGGATTGCAATCGTCAGGCGCGTCCGGCTGTCGCGTCCATCATCCCGTGCGTTTGACGATGTCGGCGGAAGAATCCATACTACAGGTTACAAACTGACCGGCTCGCCTGGAACACACGCATCATGGACATCCTGGATTCACGCATCGATCCCAACAGCCCGGAATTTGCCGCCAATGCTGCGTTTCACCGCGCATTGGCGGCGGAACTGCGCGCGCGGCTGGCGCAGGCGCGGCGCGGCGGCGATGAGAAGGCGCAGCGCCGCCATGCCGAGCAGGGCAAGCTCTTTGTGCGCGAGCGCATCGACCGCCTGCTCGATCCCGGCTCGCCTTTTCTGGAACTGTCGCCGCTGGCCGCGTGGGAACTCTACGACGGTGACGCTCCCGGCGCAGGCATCGTCACCGGCATCGGGCGCGTGGCGGGGCGCGAGTGCATGATCGTTGCCAACGACGCCACGGTCAAGGGCGGGACGTACTACCCGATGACTGTGAAAAAACATCTGCGCGCGCAGCAGATCGCACTGGAAAACCGGCTGCCGTGCATCTACCTGGTCGATTCGGGCGGCGCGTTTCTGCCGATGCAGGACGAGGTCTTCCCCGATGTCGACGATTTTGGGCGCATCTTTTATAACCAGGCGACGATGAGCGCGGCGGGCATCGCCCAGATTGCGGCGGTGATGGGGTCATGCACGG
>DGFH01000335.1 GCA_002391565.1 Anaerolineales bacterium UBA3905 | reverse complement strand
AATTTCATCACCAGCATCAACGCGCAAAAACAGGTGACGGTCGATCCAGCAGGGGATTTTGCCGCCTTTTCGGACGAAGTCGCCGGGCTGTTTAGGTATGGTGCAGGCGTGCGCCGCGTCTACTACGACCACTCCCCAGATCGGCGAGTGGACTTCACCACCTCGACAGGGACAGGGTTGTACAACACAGTTTCGCGGACGAACCCGGAACCATGGCGCATTGCTTCCATCCCTGGCGCCAAGCAACTCGCCATCGACAACATCAACGCCGGCGTGGGGTTGATGATCTACAATGGTCACAGCCATCACTGGCAGTTCGCGTATCTCGAAGATCAATCCGGCACGCCTGCCGCGCCGTTGCTCAGCATCGTTGATGTGCCCATGCTAACCAATGGCGACAAGCTCTTTGTTGGGCTGTCGATGACCTGCCTCACATCACAATTTGCGGCGCCGGCGGTCACCGGCACGCTGGATGAGCTGTTTGTGCGCAGCGCTACGGGCGGCGCGGTCGCCACCTGGGGTCCATCAGGACAAAGTGTGGCGCACGGGCATGATTACTTGCAGAAGGGCTTTGTGAACAAGCTGCGCAACTCCCCGCCCGATAGCCAGCGCCTGGGTGAGCTGGTCACCGCCGGCTACAACAACCTGCTCACCTCGCCCTTGACCGGCTCGCTGGATGCGCTCAAGACTTTCGTCCTGCTGGGCGACCCGTTGACGGTCATGCGCGCCAATGTCGGCTTCGACAACGGTGTGTTCCTGCCGGCCATGCAGCGATAGCCCTCGCTTTACCGACCTTCCCGGAAGTTCTGCGCTTCCGGGAAGGTCATACTGCCGTCACAACTTTTCCTGTTGCTCGCATCTACTTACTTCTACAGCGCGTGTAATAGCTCCGCCAGCAGTGGATGCAGCCGGCGATAGAGGGTAAAACGCGGCGCGTAAGCATTGACCTGAAGCGGCGCCGGCGTCATATGTTTGCGCCACCGCACCGTCTGCGCAACAGCGGCAGCCAGGTCAGGATAGACATTGGCGCCCACACCAGCCAACAGCGCCGCGCCAAGACAGGCGGCATCGGTCACCTGCGGCACGCGCAGCGGCGTGTTGCAGATGTCGGCTTTGAGCTGCAGCCACAACTCGCTGCGCGCGCCGCCGCCAACTGCGTGCAACTCAGCAATCTCCACGCCCGCCGCGCGCAGCAAATCGAGATTGATGCGCAGCTCGTAAGTCAGCCCTTCCAACACCGCTTTGGCGAGGTCGGCTTTCGTTGTGGCAAAGGTCATGCCCAGGATGGCGCCCTTCGAGTGTACGTCGAGCGTCGGCGTGCCGCTGCCGGCGAAGTGCGGCAACAGCAGCAACCCGGTGGGCCCCGCTGGCGCATCCTGCAGCAGGAGATCGTAGGCGTCGGCGCCGGTTGTCGCCGCCTGCTCCATCTCCCACCTGCCCAGCGCGTCGCGGAACCAGCGCAAGAGCAGCCCGCCGCTGTGGTTGAGCGTCATCGCCACGTAGAGGCCGGGCACGACATGGCGGTAGACCGAGATGCCGCCGTCGCGCAGCTCAGGCGCCAACGCTGGCGTCGCCATCGCCACTTCCACCACCTCCGCTGTCCCCGTTGAGACCATCGCCAGCCCCGGCGCGATCACGCCGCTGCCCAATGCCGCACATGCCTGGTCATGACCGCCGCTCACCAGCCACAAATCGTTGCTAAGACCGAGTTCCTGCCTCAACGCAGGGCGCAGTTTACCCACCACACCCCCTTGCAGTGGCGCCGGGTTCGCCAGCCGGCTGCGTTCGATCTGGCTACGCGCCAGGATGTCGTCGTCCCAGTCGGCGGACGCCAGCTTCATCATCTGCGTGCGTGAAGCCAGGCAGACGCTGATCACGGCCTCGCCGCCAAGCCGCCGCAGGAAAAAGTCCTCATAGAGGAGGAATTGATGCGCCTGATGCCAGAGCTCTGGTTCGTGCCGTTGCAGCCAGAGCAGCTTGGGCAGCGTGTTGATCGTGTGGACAGGCATACCGGTGCGCTGGAACAGGTCTTCGGCGCCGAAGGTTTCGACCAGCCAGGCGTTTTCGGCGGTCGTGCGCGTGTCCATGCCGAGGATGGCGGGTCGCAGCGCGCGCCCCTCGCTATCCACCGGGATCACTGCCTCGCCCTGACAGGAGATCGCCAGCGCCACCGGCGGATCGTCAGCGACGGCAGCCACTGCCTGACGCAGACACTGCCAGGCCAGCGCCCAGACCTGCTCGGCGTCCTGCTCTGCCCATCCTGGCTGCGGCGTCTGAATCGAGTATTCACGCCGCGCCTGACCGAGCACGGCGCCATCCTGGGCAAAGACCATCGCCTTGCAGCCGGTCGTACCAATATCAAGACCGATCAGTGACATGCTTCCTCCTTACAGGGGCGAGTTGCGAGGGGTGACGCGTAGTGAGTCACGTATGCAACGCCCCCTTTTGCATCGTGTTCATGGCGTAACCAGCACCTTCAATCCTTTGCCAGAATCGGCGGTGACAAAGGCGGCGTCGATCTCCTCAAGCGCAAAGCGGTGGGTGATCAACTTTTCGATGGGGATTGCCCCGCGTGCAAAGAGATCGAGCGCCATGGCGTGCGCGGTCGGATGATAGGAAAAGGCGCCGATGACCTCGATCTCGCCGTAGTGGATGCGGTTGCTGTCGAGCGTGGTCATGGGGTTGGCTTTGGGCAAGCCGCCAAAGAGCACGATCTTGCCGCCTTTGCGCACCATCTGCACCGCCGCCGCGTGCGTCGATGCATCAGGATTGGCGCAGATGGCGATGTCAGCGCCCAGGCCGTGCGTCAACGCGCGCACGCGTGCAACCATATCCTCCCGGCTACTGTCAATGATGGCGTCCGGCGCAAAGCGAGCGACCAGCTCACGGCGGCGGTCGCTGCGCACGACGATGAACGCCCGCGCCCCGCGCGCCTTCGCTGTGGCGACGAGCAGGCAGCCGATTGGCCCGGCGCCGATGACAACGACGACATCGTTGAAACTTACATCGGTCTTGAGATGGGAGGCAAGCACCGACGAACATGGCTCCGCCAGCGCTGCGATCTCATCGGGAAGTGTGTCCGGGATCGGGTGGACGATGCCGTTCGTCAGCACCTCGCCGCCGATCGCCAGCTTCTCGGCAAAGCCGCCGGGATAGCCAGGGGTGATGCCGAGCATCCGCATGTGGTCGCACAGGTTGAACATCTCGTGCTGACAGTACCAGCAGTGGCCGCAGTGAATGTCTGGCCCCAGCGCCAGGCGGTCGCCAATCGCCAGGTGCGACACTTTGGGTCCGACGGCGATGACTCTGCCCGCAATCTCGTGCCCTGGGATGACGCCGTCCACGCCCGCAGGCAGCCCCTCGCGCCAGCGCCGCAGGTCAGAGCCGCAGACGCCGCACGCCGTCACGTGCAGGATCACGCCGTCGTCGGGTAAGACTGGATCGGGTACTTCGCGCACTTCAAATTGTCGAACGCCTGTCTGAATCGCTGCTTTCATCGGTCGATCTCTGGCTAAAGAGTGAAGCAATGGAACGCAGATATTCCTTGATCCGCGTCCACCCGCCCGCTCGGCGTCATCCATGTTCTATCCGACGCCTGGCTATCCAGAGTCTGCGTCGGCGACGTCAAGCACGAGCACCCAGTCCGGGCCGTCGACGGGTGGGTGAAAGGTAATTGCATTCGTGGTCGCAAAATCGCCCAGCGCGGCTGCGCTGCCGGTGCGCGGGTTATACCACCATGCCTGCACCGGCGCTCCCGCCGCCCAGTCCAGCCGCACGGTGATCGGCTGCACCAACGGCGTGTAGACCAGGGCATAGCGGCCCGCTTCATCGCGCGTGGCGCGCATGTGGGAGCCGCGTTCGACAGGGTTATCGACCAAAATGCTCTGGTCGGGGATGCGGCTGAAGTACGGACGCGATTCCATCAGCCGCCGCAGGTGGATCATCTGTCCGGCGCCGGGGCGATCCAGCGCGCCCAGCCACGACCGGTCGGCGTGATTGATCGGTGCGTGACGTTCGCCGCAGAACTGCCAGATGCTGTGGTGGCCATAGGTGACGCCACAGCCGCCAGCAAAGACGGAGCGATAGCTCTGTTGGCGCACGTCGTGGTCGCGGAAGTAGCCGTTCGCTGTATTCCACGTCGGCCATGGGCTGATCGGGTGATCCTCATAGTTTGGCTCGGCGTCGAGCGTCGGCTTGACCGGCGTGCGCGCATAGTCGCGCTCGATCATCTCCCAGACCGGGACGCTGCGCCCGCCGCCATGCCCGGACTGCATCATGTTCATGTCGAGCCAGGCTTCGTCGTGCAGTTCCTCCGCTGTGGAGTGACCGCCCCAGGGATGGTAGGTCTTGAAGGGATGCGCGCCCGTTCCTGCATCGATGCCGGCCGCCATGGCGCGCCAGATCGGGCGGTGATCGGCGTCGTCCTGCAGCGCTGGCCGGTCGCCGCCCAGAATCCAGAGAATGTTGGTGCGATCTTTGTAACGTTCGCCCAGCCAACGCCCGTACATCCGTGCGCTTTCCTCCGTGAAGATCGCTGGCCCGACGCCCCACATCGGCGTCACCTTGTCGCCCCAGGTCGGCAGCAGACCGACGTAGAGTCCTTTGTCGGCGGCAAGATCAATGATGGCGTCGACGTGGCGGAAGTACGCCTCGTTTGGGCGCGTCGGATCTTCTTCGACCAGCGCGTAGTCGCCGTACGCGTTCGGTGTGCGGATGCCGTCGAATTCAGCCAGCACCACCGCCTGGATGACATTCATCCCTTTACGCCGCCGGTTCTCCAGGTAACGCATCGCCTCTTCAAGCGTCAGGCGGTGAAAGAGTTCCCAGGCAGTGTCGCCCAGCCAGAAAAAGGGTGCGCCGCTTTCGGTCTGCAGGAAGCGATGGTTTTCGCTGACGGTGATGCGTGGTAAGTTGCTCATGGTCTTGCTACCTTCTGACCAGTTCCGCAGTGGCGCCCGCAGGATGGGTTTGCGTCAGGGTGGCGAGATCGAAGCCGCGCAGATGCTTGGCAGCCAGACAGAGGGCGTCGCACAGCGCGCCAGCGGCAAGCGTGCTGCCAAAGGGCAGCACACCCTCGCCCTCGGCGTCCACGGCGGCGGGCAGCGTCAGCACAATGTCGCTCAGCCCGCCCAACTCCGACTCCGGCTTCCAGGTCAGGCTGATTACCTTGCCGCCGCGTTCACGCGTGACGCGCGCAAAGTGGTTGATCTCGGCGCTCTTGCCGGCTTTGGAGAGCGCGATCAGCACATCGCCGGGCGTCACCGCCGCCGACGGCCCATGCAGCGCATCGGCAGGGTGTACGAAGAAGGCGTGCATCCCACACGTCGCCAGCAGATGCGCCAGCCGCCGTGCAATCGTGCCGGAGGTGCCGGAGCCGGTCGTCATGATCACGCCAGGGCAGTTTGCGACAAGCTGCACGGCGGCGACAAAGTCGGCGCCAAGCTGGTCGGCAACGGCGTCGATCGAATGCGCCTCGGCGTGGAGCAGTGTTTTTGCGGCGTCTACAATCGGTTGCGTATTCATGCGATGATGCCTTTCCAAAAGTCACCGCCCCACCCCTGCACCAGACATGCAGAGGTGGGGTGTTCCAAAGGAGAATCCCTGGCGATGTCCCGCTTTACCCCGTATTGGGTGTACTTCACGTTTGGGCAAATTGCGCCGCACCGGTGAATCAATTCACCGGGTGATAGCTCAAGTCCTCTCATGGAGTTTAACAAATAGCTTCGGCTGTCTCTTATACACATCT
>DGFH01000336.1:2510-6380 GCA_002391565.1 Anaerolineales bacterium UBA3905 | reverse complement strand
GGCGGTGCGCTGGCTGGCGGAATTCCTGGGCTGCGAGCCGACGGTGGCGGCAATCCTGGCCGCGCGGGCGCAGATCGAGGAACGGGCATACACAGCGCGCCTGTTCGAGGATGTCAACATCGGCATGGTGCTGTGCGATTACGGCTATGGCAGCGCCGACGCCTACGACCACGCCGCCATGCAGGCGGTGCTGCCCTGTCCGGTGCATCCGGTGCTGCGGCTGGAGCGCCTGGCGGAGGAGCTGATCGTCGCTGCGCCAGATTTCGAGAACATGCTCGAAGCCTTCAACACAACGGTGGCGGAGGCGCGCGACCAGGGCGTGGTCTCGCTGAAAAGCATCGTCGCCTATCGCACCGGTCTGCAAATTGAAACACCGGATCGTGAGACGGCAGCAGCAGATTTTGCAGCGCTGAAGGAGCTTGCCGAGCAACACGGTCGCGTGCGGCTGGCGCGCAAGGGGTTGTGCGACTATCTGCTGCACTTTGCCCTGGCCGAAGCGGCGCGACAGGAGCTGCCCTTCCAGTTCCACACCGGCTTCGGCGACAGCGACGCTGACCTTCGCTATGCGAACCCGCTGCATCTGCGCGCCGTGATCGAGGCCTACCCCAATACCCAGCTGGTGCTGCTCCATGCCGGCTGGCCCTTCTTCCGTGAACTGACGCATCTGGCCGCCATTTATCCGAACGTGTGGATGGATCTCTCGCTAGCCGTGCCCTTCGCCACCGTCGGCATCCCGGCGATGATGCGCGACATTCTGGGGATGGCGCCCTTCAGCAAGGTGCTCTTTGCCACCGACGCCTTCACCATGCCCGAAATCTACTGGGTGGCGGCGCGCTGGGGACGCTGGGGATTGACGCAAACGCTGAGCGACCTGGTGACCGAGGGGTTGCTCACCGAACTTGAGGCGCACCAGGCGGCGCAGGATATTCTCTGCGACAATGCGCGGCGCCTCTATCAATGCTGAAGCACACCTGCGCAACCGGAGAGCCCAATGTGCATTCCGCGCGGCTTCGTACCGTGTGCTATTGCGAGAGACGGCTTGAAGAGTGTAGAGGTTTGACGCGAAGATGCGGCGACGCAGAGGTTCGCAGTCCGACGCCGAGTCCAGTAATCGGCGCATTCTGGCGTTTGACGCGAAGACGCGGCGACGCAGAGGTTCGCAGAGGAGAGGGGAGCACCACACCGGTGAATTGATTCACCGGCTAAAAGCTCAAGTCCACTCAAGTGGACTGGCCTGGCGGCGTTCAGGCGGCTTGAGCCGACTTCCGCTGTCAGCCTCGATTTGAATCGAAGGCTGTGCGCCCCGAACGTGAAGCACACCGGTGAATCGATTCACCGGCTGAAAACCACACCGGTGAATCAATTCACCGGCTGAAAGCTCAAGTCCACTCAAGTGGACTGGCCTGGCGGCGTCCAGTCGGCTTGAGCCGACTTCCGCTGTCAGCCTCGATTTGAATCGAAGGCTGTGCACTGGCCTGGCGGCGTCCAGTCGGCTTGAGCCGACTTCCGCTGTCAGCCTCGATTTGAATCGAAGGCTGTGCTCGAACGTGAAGCGCACCGGTGAATCAATTCACCGGCTGATCGCTCAAGTCCACTTGAGTGGACTGGCTTGGCGGCGTCCAGTCGGCTTGAGCCGACTTCCGCTTTCAGCCTCGATTTGAATCGAAGGCTGTGCGCCCCGAACACGAAGCACACGCCCCGCTGCCCACCGCCAGCCCGGCCGCCGCACAGCTCCTACACGCACGTCGATTCAGCGTCTCTCCGGCGGGCAATTGTCACAAGGACAAACCTACCGTCTCTCGATCCAGGCCTTCAAGCGTCACTGCAAATCGAGATGATGTGTGTACGATTGCTCTACTCTGAGTCGCAACCTCAAAGGGAAACAGCTCGTTAGCGCGCACCAAATCGACGAGTGACAGGTGGCGAGTTGGTTGAGAACACAACACTATCTCAAGTAGCCATTCAATCACAGCGGGATCGTTCAAATTGATTACAGTGATCTGGCGATACTGTTGCCCAACTTTATCAATAATGCCCCAGGCGCTGATGCTTTGGATAATCCGCGCAACAGACCGAACAATGGTGCTGTCAACGTTGTTCTGCTCCAGGACGCGCATCGTGATCTCCTGAGTTCGGAAATCACCTTGAAGGCGTAAGAGCTTTCCGATGGCTTGTGTCGTCAGGCGAAACAGAGAAAAGTTTGCCAATGCCATGCCCCAGTGAAGAACGATGCGCTCGTGAGGGGAGAGCGATTGCGCCAACTCCAATCCACGTTGGCGCAATCGTTCGGTTTCTGGATATGGGATAACCCACAAATTGGACAGTGTATTCGTTGTCTTGCGCAGCGCATAATGACCGGCAATCTGTGGTGCAAGCCATTCGCGCAGCTTCTGTGGCGATTGATTTGTCAGAGCAAGGTCTAGCGCATAATCAGCCCATTCAAGGGTGACAAAACGATCGAAACCAACCTTGGGCAATGTTCTTGTATGCATTGACACCCGAATCTATATCACGCAGCGCCTGGATGTGTGCCTGCATCAGCCTTGCCAAAAATCTGCATCAGCAACTCAATAGCAACCCCGCGCTGTAGCTTATCATGGATGAATTGGTTCTGATAGTTGCGCAGACAACTGTAGCAACTTGTCTCAATTCCACACTCACAGCGTTCCAGCCGGGCGAGTGCAGCCTTCAGGGTCGGACGCAAGTTGTTATAGATGCGCTTGACATGACCGGCGCCGCCGGGCACGTCATCATAGAAAATCAGCGAGGGTGACATCCCCGACGACTGGTAGTAATATGCGCCATGGATATCACTGCGCTGGATGTCAAGCGCCTCACTTGCGCCGTCGAGTATCGCGTACAGCAGTGAGTAGATCGCGCCCTCGGTAGGAATGCGGAGGCGGAACGTTGTCTCCAACACGTCAGTCATGAAGAAATGCCCCAGATGATAGTGACTCAACCCACCGTTACACTCTCGATCCGTCAACGGATTCCGATGGGCTGCCCTATCTTTCTTACCCTTCCTGGTAGTGGAACGATTGGCAAGCTCCGCATAGCCGCAGAACGGGCAAACCATGAATCCCGATCCCATGCCATCGTTGACAACCGCAAGCCAACCATACCGAGAATATCGTTTCCAGACCTGTACAGGGCTGTCAGCAAATGACTCATCGAGTTCCTCTGGCGCGATTTCAGCAGCGGCGCTATCATTTCCCTGCCTGTCAGGCAGCTTGTAACGGGCGAAATACGTTCGGCTTGCATAGATGCGTTGTGGCGCGGCTTCGCCGGGCGATCTGGTTTCTTTGGCGGCGACAAAGCCCTGTTCAGGGACAATGAAGGTGGTTCGTTTGCCCTGTTTTCCCTCGTTCAACGGCTCGCCACACTCACAATAAGCGTGGAGCGACTCTGCCTCGAAGTTCAGACGCTTGCAATTGCGACAGATAGCGTATTCGTATGGCGGCCATCTCCGATCCGGCAGGCGTCGGATGCCTGTGCTCACCCACAGTTTCTTTGCGGCAATGACTTCACTACCTGGCGCAAACTCGGATATGGCGATGCGCAGATCTCGATCCAGCGCGATGTCTTTTGCACCGTCGATAGTCAGATGATCGGTCTTCAATTCAACCACATCGGTCGGGAATCCGTACTTGGGAAGCACGTTTCTGCTCCCCAGAAAGCCTAGCAGATCGCGTCTGCGGATCTGGTTCTGTACTTGCTGGAACAGCTCAGCCTGTTTGTATTTCTTTTCACTTGCGGCTTGCTGCTCAAGATTAGAAAATGTGTCTATCTCACTTTTGACTTCCGCAATTGCGCGGTCAAGAATACCCTCTTGGGTTTGATTCATCAACGCTGAAACCCATTCCCAGTCCG
>DGFH01000336.1:0-2230 GCA_002391565.1 Anaerolineales bacterium UBA3905 | reverse complement strand
ACGACCGAATGCAAGTGGCGCCGAATAATCCGCTCGTTCGAGAGGACAACGGTCGGCGGCTTGACCTGTCCAGCGACCATTTTCTCCGGTTGCTCGTAATAGGTCAGATCATGTGAGCGGCGCTGGGCAAAGGTCAGGACGTATGCTGCCGAGTCCGTGCGGCGTCCGGCGCGCCCGGCGCGCTGCACATAATTGGCGGTTGTGGGTGGCACGTTGCGCAGCACGACTGCCTGCAGGTCTCCAACATCGACGCCCAACTCAAAGGTGGTGGAGCAACTGAGCACATTGACATCACCGTTGATGAACTGGTTTTGTATCTCCGCTGCTTTTTTCGTGACCCATTGTGCAGTATGTTCCTCAGCACGCATGGGGATGGCGTCGCCGTTCAGATAGATGTCACGATAGAGGTTGTCTTTTAGCGCGCTGTGATCTGCGCTCAACGGACGCAACTGACCTGTGCAACCGTAAATCGGGCAAATCCCACCCAGGCTGATCGCTGAGATGTTCTGACAGCGGTCACAGATGTGCCAGCCGCCGGAGGCAGCATCCAGGACTGGCGCCAGCTCCCACATACGATAATCGAGTTGGTACAGTACGCCTTCTTTGGCGACAGTTTCAGCAGAAAAGTATCGCTGCCATGGACTAGATACTCCCGTGAGATAATCCCAAAGCTCACGAAGGATTTCAACGGCACGCCCTGTGGCGTCTTTCTCATCCAGTCCGCGTGCGGCAACAAGCCACTTCTTCACGATCTCAACACGCGCATTGCTGTGGCTGGCGGGCAACCATCCCAAAATCCCTCGCTCCTTGTTGGCGCCACCCCGGTCTTTGCGGACATAGATCGCCTTTTGTCGGGGTGCAAACGCCTCGTCTTTGCGCAGGTCAACGCGGTCTGACAACAGAAAGGTATGCACGCCTTGCCAGCGAAGTGTGTTGAGCAGAAGCTGGACCAGATTGAACGCCTCATTGTTGCTCATATTCCACGGCGCCTGCGTCAGAAACCTGGGCGCTTCCCATTTGGCGGGCGCAACCGGCTGAAAATGCAGCAATCCAACACCCTCAAGACTGATGCGGCGATCAAGAGGCGAGAACTCTTGCATCAGCCAGATCGCCGCCGTTCGCTCGCGCTTGTCAACACCGTCGGTCTCTGAAAAAAGACCCGCGATCTCTGCGCTCCTGACCAGCCGTGGGAGCAGGTCTTCAAGCCGCAGGTTTGCGCTGCTCGCTTGCACAGCGTTCTTGACTGTACGCATGATCAATTGACGCCGCAGGTTGCGCTGATGTACACGATCCAGATAGGCGGCAAAGAATGCTGCATTTTGACGACTGTCGGTGAAGTTGAGCAACTTGCGCCCTGCGCCCGGCTTATCCTGCTCCGATTCCTTGCGCGCGGGCGGCACATATTGATAGAGCGAGTCTGCCAGAATGCTGACCGGCGCGTCCTGGCCGGTGAGGAAACGGTAGATCACACCGCCGCTGGCATGGGTCGAGCAACGCACGCAGCGCCGCAGCGTCTTGGCGCGATTCGTTTCGACCCGGAAGACCTGGCTGAGTTGTGATTTGCATTTGCAGCGTCGAGCATCATGCTCACCATAGATGGCGCCACATTCCACGCACAGACGCATCTTCTCCAGATCAGGTTCCGACTGAAGGTCTTCCATCTCCGCTTCTGACACTAACGCTTCGTCTTCATCCCACTCCGACGCCTGTGGATCCAACACAAAATAGGCAAGATTCCTGGCAACCTCATCATAGAGCGCGCTGTTTTGGATCAGGTAGGATTGTTCCTTCACAGGCGGCGGACCACCACTTTCCTCAAGTTTTTCGCCTGAAGTGATGTCTCCGATCAGATAGGAGGCGCCACAGCGCGTGCAGTTGGCAAGCTCAAACACACGGCTTTTGCAGTGTGGACAGAATTTATGTCGGCGCAGAAAGAGACGCGGCGTTGGCGGCTTACCTGGGGAGTTATGCGCTTCCGTATTAAGACAAACGAACGCACCCTCCAGCGCACGCGCAAAAACATGATAGCGCGCCGGCAACAGCGGAGCATCGCCCGCCCGCTCCCGCGCCAGGATCGCCGCCGAGACAAGATTGACAATGGATTCCTCGTCGCCGTCAAACAGCTCATCTGCCAGCCGGGTCAAATCGGCTGGCCCCGTTTCTAGCTGTGAACGCAGTCGCTGCAACTGGCGATCGCCGCGCAGCAAATGATAGAGAAAGACAGGAAGGG